>JAWLEC010000068.1:0-16041 GCA_041686315.1 Ilumatobacteraceae bacterium | reverse complement strand
GGCACATCCTGCAGCGGAACCGGCACATCCTGCGGCGGAACCGGCACGTCCTGCGGCAGAACCGGCACGTCCTGCGGCGGAACCGGCACATCCTCCGGCGGAACCGGCACATCCTGCGGCAGAACCGGCGGACCTTCCGATGGAACCGGCGGCTGCTCCGGCGACGGGGCATCGACCAGGAGCACCGACCAGTGCGACACGGCGCCCCGGGAGTGGCTGATGACCACGGACGACTCCCCAGGAGCAACCAACGTCCGGGTCTCGGTGGTGGTTCCCGCCTTGGCGCAGACCTCCACGACGAGCTTCCCGTCCGGCGCTGCGTACGACACGGTCGGTGGATCGGGATCCGGCGTGTCGATCTTGCCGGTCGACAACGGCGGGCAGAGTTCACTGGCCCCGTTGTTGCCCTCTGCCGAGACCGGACCTGCGGCACTGCCGACACCGACCGATCCGGCCAGTGCGACGAGCGCTGCGAACGACAGTCGTGATGGCTTCCTCATGTGATTCTCCTTCTGCCGCACCGGCACCTGCGCCGACGTCGGCGCCATGGGTCCCCTTCGAGGTGCACTCGTGGGGACATCCGCCTGCCGCCACGCTAGGTGATATTCGCTCCCGCATGTCCTCAAGATTCCGCCCCTTCGGCCACTTTCCGTGGTTGTTCGCGCGCCATGGCTCTCACTCGGGGTCGGGATCGGTCGCACGGCGATCGACGTGGACGTCACGGCCTCCTCCCCGCTCGCGATGCACGCACCTTCGGGTGATCGCCCCGCACGTCGCCCCGACGCGATTCGGGCCCACTGTTCCGACAGTCGATCGCTACAGTCCGGCCATGGCCCGTCGAGCGGGCACAACCGAGTCAGGACCGAACCGATGAGCGAACCGATGCACAGCCTGCGCCCGACGACCCCGCGCTGGACCCACATGGCCATGCGGGTGTCCGACATCGACGCGACGATCGACTGGTACCTCGAGTTCACGCCCCTCCAGCTGCTCGACCGGCGAGAGGACGACGACGGCTACGGCGCCTGGCTCGGCCATCCCGACAGCGGTGGGTTCCCCTTCATCCTGGTGGTCGCCCAGTTCCACGCCCACCGCGACCCGTTCGCCCCGGCCCCCATCGCGTCGAGCGGGCCGTTCAACCACATGGGCATCGAGATGCCCGATCGGGACGGCGTCGATGCCATCGCCCGCCGGGGCGAAGCGGCCGGCTGCCTCGAGATGCCGGCCACGCAGATGCCCGATCCGATCGGCTACATCTGCATGCTCCGTGACCCCGACGGCAACCTGGTGGAGTTCTCCTACGACCAGGGCGTGTACGAGAAGGTGCGCGAGGTGTGGGGCGGCGGCACCACGACCTCCTGAGGTTCACGCGTCGGGGTCGTCGGCCGGCCGGCGCGTCAGTGCCGACAACCATCGTGCAGCTTCACCGCACTGCTGCTCCAGGGCCACCACCGCAGCCTCGAACACTCGCGACGATCGGCCGGTGGGATCGTCGATCTGGGGCACGGCGCTGCGCAGGTACTCCCCGGCGGCGCGATTCGCGGTGAGCACCGTCACCCGCTCGCGGACGGTCCGACCGGCGACTTCGTCCGTACCTTCCGCGAGTGCGGCACGATCCAGGAACTCCGGCAGCGTCATGGTCCGCTGGAATGCCGACGGGGACAGTGCGGCGATCTTCACCACGTGGTCGCGTTCGGCGGTGAGGATCACGTCGGCGCCGTCGACGAGACGGGCCGTGGTCTCGCTGCTGCGATGGCCGGACACGTCGAGCCCGCGGCGTTCCATGGCCGCCACGGCGTCGGGGATCGCCGGGAGCCCGACCGGCCCGAATCCCGCCGACCGGACCATCGCTGCGCCGGCACCCGACTCGGCCGTGAGCAACCGATCGAGCAGTGCCGCCATCATCACCGAACGGGTGCGGTTGTGCGTGCACACGGTGAGCACCCTGAGGGGGGGTTCGGTCAACGAAGCTCCAAGCCGAACACCTGGTGGAACCGCTCGTAGTAGGCCTCGTCCTCCTCGATCGCACCGAGGGCGATCCAGTCGCCGTCGTCGATGCGGTCGTGCAGCTCGGCCATCTCGGCGCCACCCCAGCTGACCGGATACCGCAGGTGGGGTTCGGTCGACTCGATCGCCCGCTGGATGGTCTCACCCACCTCGAACGGGTCGGTGGCGTTGGCCATGCCGGCAGCGTAGAACTGGAACATCCTGCGATAGTGCACGTCATACGCACCCGTGGAGTTGGGGGCGTCGATGTTCTTGGCGAAGATCGCCGACTTCGTCACCCCGGGCTCGATGATCGCCACCCGGATACCGAACGGCGCCAACTCCTGTGCGAGACCCTCGGAGAACCCCTCGAACGCCCACTTCGACGCCACGTACGGCGACTGGGCGAGCGCCGCGATCCGCCCGGCGACCGACGTGATGTTCACGATCGTGCCGCTGCCGCGTTCGCGCATCTGCGGCAGCACCGCCTGGATGCAGCGCACGGCGCCGCACAGGTTGACGTTCATCACCGACAGGTACATCTCGGGCGGGCACTCCTCGGCGACGGCATTGCCTCCGACCCCCGCGTTGTTCACGAGGTGGTCGACGCGTCCCGTCATCTCGAAGATCTCGGCGAACCCCTCGGTCACCGACGCGTCGTCGGCGACGTCGAGTTCCACCAGTTCCACCGAGACGCCGGCGTCGCTCGCCATGGCATCGAGCTTGGTGGCCTTGTCACGTGACCGGACCGTCCCGATCACCCGATGTCCGGCTCGGGCGAGATGGATCGACGTGGCCCGGCCGATCCCGGAGTTGGCGCCGGTGACGACGGTGACGGGGCGATCGGGCGGCACAGCTGCTGACATGCGGGGAAGCGTAGGCGTCGACCGTCGCCCGATGATGCCTCAGGCGCGGCGACGGGGCGGGTCCGGTCGACCGCGACGTCAGGAACGGATCGAAGCCCGGATGCCCCCCACCCAGTCGTCGGCTTCACGCCAGCGGGCGTCGGCGTGTTCGCGCGCGGAGTCTGCGTGCTTCCCCGACGCCGGATACGACCCGAGGAACTTCACACCGCCCTGCTTCGCGTGGAGCGCCCGCATCGTGTCGGCGAGCAGCTCGTCGGCGACGTGGGACTCGGCGTAGACGATGAAGCAGTAGTCGCCGAGGCCACCGTTCTTGGTCGGCCGGCTGGTGAGATTGGAGAGATTGATCCGCCGGGCCGTGAACTCCTGCAGGATCGACACGAGACTGCCCGGCTCGTCGGCGCGCTGGTAGATCACGAGCGCGGTCTTGTCGTTGCCGGTGGGTGCCGGCACGCCGTTGCGGGCGACGAGCACGAACCGGGTCTGGTTGCCGTCGTGGTCGGCGATGTCGGCGGCCACCACCTCCAACCCGTACACCTCGGCGGCCACGCGCGGGCCGATGGCCGCCAGGTGGGCGTCGCCCGCCTCGCTCACCTGCTGGGCGGCGTCGGCGGTGCTGTACGCGCCGCGGATCTCGGCGTCGGGGAGCTGCTCGCGGAGATAGCGGTGGCACTGCGCAGTGGCGACCGGAATGGAGTGCACGGCGTCGATGTCATCGAGCGCCACCCCCGGCAGGGCGAGCAGACAGTGCTCGATGTCGATCACGATCTCCCGGGTGATGAGCAGATCGTGATCGAAGGCCAACGCGTCCTGGGTGAAGTTGACCATGCCCTCGATCGAGTTCTCGATCGGCACGACGCCGACGTCGATGTCGCCCGACTCGACGGCGTCGAGCACGTCCGGCACCGTGCGGTACGCCACGTGCTCCGCCTCGAGCAGGTCGGGCTGGCTGAGCAGCGCCTGCTGGGTGAACGTCCCGAACGGCCCGAAGAAACCCACGCGTGTCGCCATGTGGGTCAGGCTACGGCCGGGGTCGGTCGACCGGAGGTGTCCGATCCGGTGCAGCGGATGTACCACGGGGTGTGGTGCGGGTGTCGCCGTGACACGATGAGCGGGTGGACGAGACGACCTTGCGAACGTTGCTGGACCAGGTGCGGGAGGGCACCACGACCCCCGACGATGCCGTTGCACGGCTCCGGCGGCTGCCGTTCACCGATGTCCCCGGTGCGTCGGTGGACCATCACCGGCACCTCCGCCAGGGCATGCCCGAAGCCGTGTACGGCCCCGGCAAGCACCCCGACCACTGCGTGTCGATCGTCGGCGAGCTGCTGACGCACGGCACCGGCCCGGTCCTGCTCACACGGACCGACGACGTCCAACGCACCGCATGCCTCACGGCGCACGGACCGGCCGAGGAGGCGAGCGGGAGCCTCCTCTGGCGTGCACCGGAGCCGACCCGTACCGGCACGGTCGTGGTGGTCACCGCCGGCACCAGCGACCTGCCCGTGGCCCACGAAGCCGGCCTCACCCTGCGGGCGCACGGGTTCGACCCCTGCGTGATGGCCGACGTCGGCGTGGCGGGCCTGCACCGGCTTCTCGCCCGGCTCGACGAGATCACCGCGGCCGACGCCGTCGTGGTGGTGGCCGGCATGGAGGGCGCCCTGGCCAGCGTGATCGGCGGTCTCACCGGAGCACCGGTCGTCGCAGTTCCGACCAGTGTCGGCTACGGCGCCGGGCTCGACGGGGTGACGGCGCTGCTGGCGATGCACGCCTCGTGCGCCAGCGGAGTCAGCGTGGTGGGCATCGACAACGGCTTCGGTGCGGGCTGTGCGATCGCCCGGATGCTGCCGTGACCAGCACCGGCCGGCGCGTCGCCTGGTTCAACACCCAGGCGGGCGTCGCCGGTGACATGACCATGGCGGCACTGGTGGATGCCGGCGCCGACCCCGACATGGTCGCCGACGCCGTCGCCGCGCTCGGCGTCGGCGGCTACGCGCTGATGTTCGAGCGTGTCCAGCGCTGCGGTGTGGGAGCAACCTGGGCCAACGTCGTCGTCCACCAGGAGCCGCACGCCCCGCACGCCGACCACGACTCCGACGACCAGCTCGGTGCACGCGAGCGACACACCGACCACCGGCCCGTGGGCGAGATCCTCGAGTTGCTCGACAACGCCGAGCTGCCCGACAGGATCCGCGATCTCGCCGTCGCCGTGTTCCGGCGCCTGGCGGAGGTGGAGGGAACGATCCACGGCATCGAGCCGCACGACGTGGGACTGCACGAGGTGGGAGCGGTCGACTCGATCGTCGACGTCGTCGGCGCCTGCGCGGCGCTGGTGTCGCTCGACGTCGACGAGGTGGTGTGCAGCCCGGTGGCAGTCGGGACCGGATCGATCCGCAGCGCCCACGGTGTGCTGCCCAATCCGGCGCCGGCCACCATGGCGCTGCTGGTCGATGCGGGTGTCCCCACCGTCGGGCTCGACACGACGCTCGAGACCACCACGCCCACAGGGGCGGCACTCATGACGACCTGGGCCCGTTCCTTCGGGGCGATGCCGCCTCTGATGGTGGATGCCGTCGGCTACGGCGCCGGCACGGCCGACCTGGCGGACCGGGCCAACGTCGTGCAGGTGGTGATCGGCCGGGCGGCGGGCCCCCTCGGCGACGACGCCGAACACGACGACGCAGGGGCAGATGCACGGACCGACGCAGGGACTCCGGTGATGCTCCTCGAGGCCAACGTCGACGACGCCACCGGCGAAGTGCTCGCACACGCCGTCGCGCAACTGCTGGCTGCGGGTGCACACGACGCCTGGCTGGTGCCGATCATCATGAAGAAGGGCCGGCCCGCCCACACGGTGAGCGTGCTCGCCGATCCGTCACGCGCCGCCGAGCTCCGCGGACTCCTCGTCCGCGAGACCGGAACCCTGGGGGTCCGGGCCCGAGAGCTGCGCCGCTGGCCCCAGCGGCGGTCGATGACCACCGTCGACGTCGACGGACACCCCGTCGGGGTGAAGATTGGCGACGATCGTGTGAAGGTCGAGTTCGACGACGCCGCCCGGGCTGCGTCCGCGCTCGACCTTCCGGTGCGCACCGTCATCGAACGCGCCACCGCCCTCGCCCGGGCGGACGCCGGCAGCTGACGCCGAACCGGATCAGGCGGAGCCCAGACCCTCCTGGATCCAGGTCGCCAGGTCCTCGGCCGACTTCGTGCCGCTGTCACGGCTGACCACATTGCCCTCGTCGTCCACGAGCATCAGGTACGGGAAGCCCGACCCACCGTTGGACAGGAATGCAGTGGCGTCCTCGTCGTCGGCGAGCACCGGCCACTCGAAGCCCCGGTCGAACAGCCACTGCGACGGCGGGTAGTTGGGGCCGTTCGGGTCGACCCCGGTGCTGATGCCGATCACGTCGAGATCGGCAGGGATGCCGTTGCGGTTCTCCAGCTCGATGAGCTCGGGGATCTCGTCGTTGCAGTGCGGGCACCAGTGCGCCAGGAACACCAGCAACGACGCGCGCCCGTCGTTGCCACCGATGCTGACCGGGGTGCCGTCGAAGCTCTGGCCGTTCACCACCGGCACCGGGGTGCCGATCGCCGGGTCGGCGATGTCGCGGTCGAAAGACGGCAAGGGGTCGCCCACCACCTCGACCGGCTGGTTCTCCTGCACGTCGTCGGGCAGCGTGGCGGCGGGGCCGTCGGGTTCGGCAGCGACGGGTTCGCCGGGCTCGTCGTCCGACAGCAGCACCGAGATGCCGGCGACGGCCCCGACCAACACGATGGCCGAGATCACGATGAGCAGCGTGCGGTTCTTGGGGGTCACGTCCGGGCCTCCAGTTCGTCGACCCCGGAGCCCGTGGCCTCCGACGTCGTGTTGGGCGGGTAGTCGTTCGAGTCGGCGGGCGAATCGTCCACCGTGTCGCCGTCCAGTCTGGAGGGAACACGCACGAACAACAGTGTGAGGATGGTGAGAAATCCCACCAGCGCCATCGTGGCGAGCGTGATGAAGCCGAACTCGCGGAACCAGAACACCGTGCACGACGGTCCGGTCAGCTCGCAGGTGCCGGTGTCGAGCTCGGGCCGCCACTCGATGAGCGTGTGGTAGCCGGCGATGATCGCCCCGATCACGGCGATCGGAGCGACGTACCAGCGCACCCCGGGATCGCGCCGGAGTGCACCGACCAGCAGGATCGGCGCCAGCGGGTACATCGCGATGCGTTGGAACCAGCAGAGACGGCACGGCACGAAGTCGGCGATCTCCGAGAAGTAGAGGCTGCCGAGCGTGGCGGTGGTCGCCACGAGGAACGCCAGCCACACGCCGGCGTCGCTGATGCCGCGGCCGAGCACGGCGGCCGGTTCGTTGCCCGACCGGGCGAGGACCGCCAGCACGACGAGCCCGATCGCTCCGAGGCCCGCCACGACGGTGAGCAACGAGAAGAACAGCTGTGCGGTCTCCGTGCTCACCCGGCCCAGTATGTCGCCGGCGGGGGGACCCCGTACGGCACCGCCCCACCATGGGTCCTTGGTCCTGGAACCCCGCTCCCTTCTCGTGCGCCCGCTCCGCGCTCGGACGGCCATCGCCTGCCGGTGCGACGACGCAGTACGTTCGGCGGCGATGACCACCGACCAGCGGGCCACGCTGCGCGAGCTGCGCCGCACACGTGCCCGTCGACGGCTCGGTGACGTCGAGTGGTACGACGTCGCCTACCGCGCCTACCTGTTCGCACTCGTCGGATTGATCGTGGTGGTCACCGTCTCCGACGCGATCGACGGCGTCGTGGGCGACGAGGTCGACACCGGGCAACTGCTCGCCGTCGGGCCGTCGATCCTCGGGCTCGCCGTCGTGGGCGCCGCCGCACTCGGCCTGCGCAGCGGTGCCGAGGGAGGCCCGGTGTCGGTCGAGCTCGCCGACATCCGCCATGTGCTGCTCGCACCGGTACGTCGCCGAACCGTGCTGCTCCGGCCCGTGGGTCAGCGGTTCCGGTCACTGGCGTTCGCGCTGGCCCTGGTGGGCGGTGTGCTCGGCCAGCTGGTGGCCACCGAACTCGACGGCTCGCGCGCTGCGTGGGCCGCCGGTGGTGTGCTGTTCGGGGCGATGACCGGGGCGACGTTCGTGGGCGCCGCGGTGCTGTCGCACGCCCTGCGAGTTCCACGCTGGGCGGCGACCGCACTGGGCGGGGGTCTGCTCGCCTGGCAGGGTGTCGCCGCATGGCGGCTGTGGAACGACGAGATCACCGACGGCGCCACCACAGCGACGGACGGCGGCGCCTCGATTGCCGGCCCGGCGGACCTGCACGGCCGCATCGCGCTGTGGGGTGTGGAGCAGCACCCGGTCGACGCGCTTGCGATCGCCGCCACCGCAGCGGTGGTGGTGAGCGCACTGCTGCTCTGCGGCCGCCTGCGCATCGAGCCGCTCGCCCGCCGAGGTGAGCTGGTGTCACAGCTCCGGTTCGCCGCGACCGTGCAGGACATCCGCACGGTCGTGCTCCTGCGCCGCCAGCTGCGATCCGAGCGCCTGCGCTCCACTCCGTGGCTCGGGGGGGCCGGCGGGCGTCGCCGCGTCGCACCGTCGCCGGTTCGTGGTCCGGCGCGTCCGCGTCGGGCCGCGTCGCCGGCGGTCACCGGCAGCATCGTGTGGCAGCGAGGCCTGCGCTCGTTGCGTCGGCTTCCTCTGGCCCGTCTGGGCCGGATCGCTGCCACATCGGCGATCGGTGGCGTCGCTGCGGCGCTGACGGTGACGAGTTCGCCGCTGTTCGGGCTGCTGGTGCTGGCAGCCGTGTTCGTCGTCGGGCTCGAGAGCCTCGAACCGCTGTCGCAGGAGGTCGACCGGCCCGACCTCACCGACCGGCTGCCCGTGGAGCGGGGCTGGATCTACGCCCACCTCCTGCTGGCACCGGCCTCGCTGCTCACCGTGGCCGCCCTGATCGGCGCCGCCGCCGGCTCGCTCGTCGATCCGGCAGCCGCAGCCGGGCTGTTCGCCGTGGCGGTCCCGGTGGCCGTGGCGGGTGCCGTCGGGCCGGTGGTGGCGACGGTCACCGACGCCCCGGCGGCCATGTCCTCCACCACCCTCTTCGGATCACCGCGCCACGCCGAGTCCACGCTGATGCCCCCCGAGTTCGCCGGCTTCGGCACCATCGCCCGCACGCTGTTGCCCGTGGTGCTCAGTGCAGCCGGGCTCGTCCCGGTGTACGCGATGCGCGTCCGAGCCGATCCGGCCACCGCGGTGCGGTCGTGGGTGGGCGTGGCGCTCTTCGTCGCCGGGGTGCTGTGGTGGGTGCGCCGGCGGGACGCCTGGGGGGCGAACATCCGTCACTTCTTCGAACAGGGACGAGCTGCTGCATGACACGCACCGACCGATCCGCCGGGACTCCCGAGCCTGCCGTGGTGACCCAGGATCTCGCCAAGTACTACGGCGACGCTCCCGCCCTGGAGGCGTTGGATCTGGAGGTCGCCGACGGTGAGCGGGTCACGCTGATCGGCCACAACGGCAGCGGTAAGACCACGCTGCTCAAGATGCTGGCCGGTGTGCTCGAACCGACCGACGGTTCGGCCTCGATCGGCGGGTATCGCGCCGGATCGGTCGGCTCGCGGGCTGCGGTGTCGTACCTGGCGGATCAGCCGGTCTTCTACGACGACCTCTCCGTGTGGGAACACCTCGAGTACATCGCCCGCCTGCACGGCACGCAGGACTGGGAGCAGCAGGCGGTGGACCTCGTCGACGTCGTCGGGCTGACGCCGCGGATCGACGACCTGCCCGCCACGTTCAGCCGCGGTCTCCAGCAGAAAGCGGCGATCGCCATGGCGTTCGTGCGGCCGTTCGACGTGCTGCTCGTGGACGAGCCGTTCGTGGGGCTCGACCGCACCGGGCGTGACGCCCTGATGGCGCTGTTCGCATCGGCGCATGCCGACGGCGCGACGTTGCTGGTGGCGACACACGAGCTGGCCACCGTGCGCGAGAGCACCCGGGTGCTGGCGCTGCGGGACGGGGCCCTCGCGTACGACGGACACCCCGACGACGCCGATCTCGCCGCCCTCACCGCCGGCGGCGCGTCCCCACCCGAGTGACGCACGAGGGGCCAGCGGCGATGTCGTTTGCGTGACGGAATTGTCGGGACGGGCCGAAGAAAACGTCACGCAAACGGTGATCGGGCACCGTCGAGGCGGGATCACGGTCGGGACGGGCGGGGCCGGAACACGATCACGGCGGGATCACGACGAGATCAAGAAGGATGATGGAGCGGGGCGGCGTGGTCTAGCATCGCCCCCATGCAGGAGTTCTCTTCGGTCACCGCCTCGTCCTACGACGCCGACGCCCTGGCGCCGCTCCTCTCGGAGAAGTCCGCCGAGGGCTGGGAGGTCGTGAGCATCGTGTCGGCCGGCACCAACATCGTGGCCTACCTGCGCCGCCAGTCCGACGGCGTAGCCGCCGCCGCGACGGCACCGGCCACCGAGGAAGCCGCCACCGAAGAACCCGGCGCCGAAGAACCCGCCGCCGAGGAGGAGACACCGGTGCTGCCCGGAGGTGTCGAAGCCGGCGCCGCCGTCGCCGCCGGTTCTGCCGAAGCGGCCGGAGGCGCCCCTGCCGCGGAACCCGCCGCCGAACCCGCCGGCTGGGCTGCAGCGCCCGAAACCACCGAACCCGAGCAGGAAGCGGCCGGCGAGCCCGCCGCGGAGCCGGCAGCAGCCGACACGTCGGTCGCCGACCTCGCCACCGAGGTCGACGCCACCCCGGAACCGGCAGCAGAACCTGCCCCGGCCGAGCCGGAGCCGGCACCGGCCGCAGCAGCGGCAGAGCCCGCCGTCCCCGCCGGCTGGTACGCCGACCCGTCGGGTCGCTTCGAACTCCGCTACTGGGATGGTTCTGCCTGGACCGAGCACGTGTCACGCGCCGGCCAGCAGTTCACCGACCCACCCGTCGCCTGATCCGGCACCTACGCTGAGGCGCCATGCGCGCCACATCGATCGGTCATGCCGGGATGCTCATCGAGACCGAGGCCGGCTCCATTCTCTGCGATCCCTGGTTCGTACCGGCCTTCTTCGGCTCCTGGTTCGTCTTCCCCCGCAACGACCAGCTGAGCAACGACCTGCGCGAGCGCATCGAACAGGCCGACTTCCTCTACATCTCGCACCTGCACGGCGACCATCACGACGAACCGTGGCTGCGCGAACACCTCCGACGCGACATCCCGATCCTGTTGCCGGGCTATCCCACACGTGAACAGCAGCGCACGCTGCAGCACCTGGGCTTCACCGAGTTCGTCCGCACCGTCGACACCGAGGAGATCGAGATCGCACCGGGGCTCACGGTCGCCATCCACATCGAGACCTCCATCACCGACGGGCCCGGCGGCGACTCGGCGATCGTGGTGTCCGACGGCGAGTCGATCCTCGTCAACCAGAACGACTGCCGGACCAACGATCTGGCGCAACTGCGCGCCCACGGCCCGGTCGATCTGCACTGGCTGCAGTTCTCCGGGGCCATCTGGTATCCGATGGTGTACGACCTCCCCGAGGACGACAAGCGAGCGCTGTGCCGCGCCAAGGTGGACGCCCAGTTCGCCCGGGCGATGCGCTACGTGGAGAACATCGACGCCCGCTACGTGGTGCCGAGTGCGGGCCCGCCGGCGTTCCTCGACGACGACCTGTTCGCGCTCAACATGATCGACGGGGACGAGACGAGCATCTTCCCCGACCAGACGGCATTCCTCGCTCGGCTGGACGCCGCCGGCCACCAGGGTGTGATGAACGTGCCCGGCACCACGATCGAGGTGCACCCCGGCTCCATCGAGGTGACACATCCGATGCCCGACGTGGAGGCGATCTTCGCCGACAAGCGGGAGTATCTCGAACAGTACCGTGCCGACTGGAAGCCGTGGCTCGACGACCTGAAGGCCGGCTGGCACCCACCCAGCACCGACCTGTTGTCGACGCTGAAGCAGTGGTGGGAACCATTGCTCGACATGGCCCCCACCCTGCGGACGCAGGTGGGCGCCAACGTGCTGATCAACGCCGGCGACCTGGCGATCCTCGTCGACTTCCCTGGTGGAGAGGTACGCGCCCACCAGGGCGAGCCCTTCTCGTTCCGCTTCGACATCCCGCGCGAGCTGGTGGAGACCGTCGTGGCACAACGGGCCGTCGACTGGAGCAACTCACTGCTGCTGTCGTGCCGCTTCACCGCCTGGCGCGACGGCGAGTTCAACGAATACGTCTACAACTTCCTCAAGTCGCTGTCGCGTGAGCGCATGCGGCGCGCCGAGGCCGAGGTGGTCCGCAAGCTCACCCCCACCGACGTGCTCGAGTCGATGGACGAACCCGACATCCGCATCGGCGACTACATCGTCCAGCGGCGTTGCCCGCACCGCAACGCCGATCTGGCCGCGTTCGGCGAGATCGAGGGATGCGAATTCGTGTGCACGCTCCACGGCTGGCGGTTCGATCTCGAGACCGGCCGCAACAAGACCGCCTCCGACCAGCCGCTGCGCATCCGCCACGCCGACGGTGACACCGGCACCTGATCCCCCTCTCCACGACCCCTCCGTCTTCGTTTGCGTGACGTTTTCGTTGGGGCGCCCCGACATTTCCGTCACGCAAACGTTCTTCCTGGAGGCGATCGGGCGATCTGCGGCCCGGGGTGAGGGCCGGCGACCGAGGCCGACGTCACGGAGGCGACAGGTCCGGTAGGTTGGAAACGTGCTGGATCTGGGTATCGACCTCGACTTCTGGCCATGGGTGTGGCTGGCGATCGCCGTCGTGTTCGCGGTCATCGAGCTCACCATCCTCGCCGGGTCGTTCGTGCTGCTGCCCTTCGCCGTGTCGGCGTTCGCCGCAGCGCTGCTCGGGTTCTACGACGTCACCATCGAAGTGCAGTGGCTCGTCTTCGTGGGCGGCGGTGCGCTGCTGTGGGTCGGGCTCTACCGCTACGCGAAGAGATTCGCCGGTGAGAACGAGATCGCCCCCGGAGTCGGCGCCGACCGCGTCGTCGGCCTCGACGGGATCGTCACCACCAGCATCGACCCCGACGACACGCTCCGCCGGGGCCGCGTCACCCTGCACGGCGAGGTGTGGGGCGCCACGTCGCATTCCGGCAAGCCGCTCACCGCCGGCACCCACGTCCGCGTGGTCTCGGTCAACGGCACCCGCGTCGTCGTGGAATCCACCGACGCACCCACCCCACCCACCGGACCACCGAGTTCGCCACCGTCCGCCAAGCCACCCCCACCAGCGGCCCCACCCAACTCCCAGTAGACCGGAGACCACATGAATCCCATCGCCATCGTCCTGATCGTCATCGCACTCATCGGCATCGGCGTGCTGGTGGGGGCCGTGAAGATCGTCCGGCCGTACCAGCGCGGCCTCGTCGAGCGGCTCGGCAAGTACAAGACCACGCGCGCCCCCGGCCTCAACCTCATCGTGCCGTTCATCGAGACGATGCAGTTGATCGACATGCGTGAACAGGTCGTCGACGTCCCGCCGCAGGAGGTCATCACCGAGGACAACGTGGTGGTGTCGGTCGACGCCGTCGTCTATTACGAGGCGACCGACCCGCAGCGCCTCGTGTACAACGTCGCCGACTTCTTCACCGCCATCACGAAACTGGCGCAGACGAACCTCCGTAACCTGATCGGTGACCTCGAGCTCGACAGAGCGCTCACCTCCCGCGACACCATCAACACACAACTGCGTGACGTGCTCGACGACGCCACCGACAAGTGGGGTGTGCGTGTGGTCCGGGTGGAGATCCAGCGGATCGATCCGCCGCCCGAAGTGGTGTCGGCCATGCACGCCCAGATGCGAGCCGAGCACGACCGCCGGGCCACGGTCACCGAGGCCAAGGGCTACCAGGAGGCCGCCATCGCCCGCGCCGACGGCGAGAAGCAGGCGGCCGTGCTCACCGCGGAAGGCCGCAAGGCAGCGGCGGTGCTCGACGCCGAGGGTGAGGCACGTGCGATCGAGCTGCGTGCCAACGCCGACAAACTGCGCCTCCAGATGATCGGCGAGGGCGAGGGCCACGCCGCCAAGGCCCGCCTCACGGGCATCAAGGATGCCCACGCCGACAACAACGTGCTCACCGTGGAATACCTGCAGGCACTCGAGAAGATCGGCGACGGTCGGGCCACCAAACTGGTGATCCCCGCCGAGTTCTCGGGCCTCCTCGGTACCGTCGCCGCGCTCGCTGCTGCTGCGCACGACGACGACACCGACGACGAGGTCCGGCCCAAGGACGGTCTGCCGATTCCCGACGACGACAACCGCGTGCAGCTCCCCGAGCCCGACCGCGCGGAGATCCGCCGGGCCTGACCATGCGACGCCAAGACGCTCCCCCCGCCGGGTGGTATCCCGACCCACAGAACCGGTCGCGTCTGCGGTGGTGGGACGGCCTCGACTGGACCGACATCCGGCGGCCGGTTCCGAGCGACGCCGAACTGCTCTCCTTCGAGCAGCTGCGCGAACGCGAGCAGGAGATGGCCGGGGGCGTCCGGCTCACCCCGCCGTCCGAGTTGGCGCCGAAGCAGGTCAGCCGGGCCGAGAGCCAGGAGATCATCACCCAGGTCCGCAACGCGGCCCGCAGCGAGATCGACCGGGCCGCCGAACTCTTCAGCCAACGTGCCAGCGCAGCCACCCGCGAGATCGAGCCGCTGATCTCGAAGTACTCGAGCCAGGTCACCCGTTGGGTGCGCTGGGCGCTGATCATCGCCACCCTCGTGCTCGTCGCCTGGGTGTTGTTCCAGGTGTTCGCCCAGGCGAGCCTGTTCGAGTGGATCGGTGACCGGATCGACAACCTCACCGACGAGAACGGCGCCGCCGTCGACGTGTCCGAAGAATTCCGAAAGGTGACGGGACGACACTCGGGTCCATGACCCTGCAGACACCACATTTGCTCGCCCGCCACGAGGGCGAGCACCACCACTTCCTCAACCACCTGATGACCACGAAGGTCAGCAGCGACGTATCCGACGGGGCGCTGACGGCGATGGAGTTCGTCGGCCAGCGCGGTTTCGGGCCGCCGCTGCACTCCCACGACCTGGAAGACGAACTGTTCTACGTGGTGTCGGGGCGGGTGCGGTTCACCTGCGGTGACGTGTCCGCCGAACACGGTGAAGGAGCCACGGTCTGGTTGCCACGTGGCCGCCCTCACCAGTTCCAGGTGCTGTCGGACGAGGCGCGCGTGTTCCAGGTGACCACGCCCGGGCAGTTCGACCGCTTCGTGGCGACCCTCGGCCAGCCCGTCGATTCGCCGGAACTGCCCGAGCCGACCGAAATCGACCCGGCACACGTGGCGGCGGTGTGCGCCCGCTTCGACATCCAGGTGCTCGGCCCACCACCCGGGCCTCTCGACTGAGGTCTCCGTCACCCGGCTGGAGCCGGCGTGTCGTCGAGTGAGAGCCGGGGTCAGGCCCCGTCGTGCACCCAGACGGGCGTGTCCATCGGCATGATGCCGTTCTCCCAGATCCAGTCCATGGCCGGCACGCTCACGCGCACGCACCCGTGGGAGGCCGGATAGTTGGGGATCGAGTTGGAGCCGTGCACCGCCACCCCGCCCACGAAGTACTTGGGCCGGTAGATCTCGCCGAGGTCACCTTCCCACCAGCCGTCGGGCCGCTGACGGTTGACGTTGTGCAGCCCGCTCGGCGTGAGCGACACGCCGCTGATCATCTCACCCGGTGTGTTCTGATCGGGCTCGGTGTACGGCTCGCCGTTGCCGGTGGAGGTGTTGAGCACCCATTCGGTGCGACCGTCGATCACGAAGAAGAGCAGCTGTTTCGCCTTGTCGACTTCGACCAGCGTGCCGGAGTTGGCGCGGGCGCGTGCTCGCACGTTCATCGTCGACAAGGCGTCGGCGGTGCGCTGGTCGACGCTGCCGTCGGCGTCGAAACCCATGTACTTCTCGAAGGCCATGACGGCCTGGCGGGTGGTGAGGCCGTACTGACCGTCGACGCCACCGACCCAGAATCCCAGGTCGAGCAGCCGCTGCTGGAGCCGTGCCGCCTCGTCACCGGAGCTGGTGCCGATCCCCGCCAACGGTGCCCCCAGCGGCGCGACGGTCGGCAGGGTGGTGGTGGGCGCCGCCGTGGTGGTGGGCGCCGCCGTGGTGGTGGGCGCCGCGGTCGTGGTCGGTGCCGCGGTCGTGGTCGGTGCCGCGGTCGTGGTCGGTGCCGCGGTCGTGGTCGGTGCCGCGGTCGTGGTCGGTGCCGCGGTC
>JAWLEC010000067.1:0-16052 GCA_041686315.1 Ilumatobacteraceae bacterium | reverse complement strand
GAACCGCCCGGGGTCGACGTCGACGACCCCGCCGACCGGCGGTGCCCCGAGGCGGGCGAGATGATCCCGCGAAACTCCACGGGCAGCTACGACGTCCGCCGCGTCGCCGAGGCCATCGTCGACGCCGACTCGCTGCTCGAGCTGCGGCCCCGATGGGCCGGCAACATCGTCACGGCGTTCGCCACCATCGACGGCCGGCCGGTGGGCGTGGTGGCCAACCAGCCCGTCACTCTGGCGGGCACGCTCGACATCCCGGCTTCGCAGAAGGCCGCTCGATTCGTGGCGATGTGCGACGCGTTCAACCTCCCGATCGTCACGCTCGTCGACACGCCGGGCTTCTACCCCGGCAAGGACCTCGAGTGGCGCGGCATGATCCGCCACGGGGCGCAGTTGGTGTACGCCTACGCCCGGGCAACCGTGCCACGGATCTGTGTGATCCTGCGCAAGAGCTACGGCGGCGCCTACATCGTGATGGACTCCAAGACGATGGGCAACGATCTCTGCCTCGCGTGGCCCTGGGCCGAACTGGCGGTGATGGGCGCCGGGCAGGCCGCGGCGATCCTCCAGCGGCGAGCCACTCCCGAGGAGCGGGCGGAGTTCGAGACCGACTACGCCGAACGGCTGCTCAACCCGTACGTGGCTGCCGAACGCGGGCTCGTCGACGCCGTGATCGACCCGGCCGACACCCGCACCGAGATCGCCGCGGCCCTCCGGGTGCTCGCCGACAAGCGCGAGGAACTCGTCGGGCGCAAGCACGGCAACACGCCGCTCTGACCGGCCGAGCGGCCGGGTACCGGCGGCGTCCTGACCCGGGAGCGCGCCGACGGTTGGGAGGTCACCACCGGTTCGGCACTAAGTTGGCGCCGCGGCCGGGGAGGACCCTCCAGCCGCACACCCCACGAGTTCGCGCCACGAGAGGAAGCCACGTGCCCGACACCATCACCATCACCGACGACCGCACCGGCAAGACCGTCACCGTCCCGATCGAGGGTGGAGTCTTCCCCTCGGCGGCGCTGCGCGAACTCGACCCGTCGCTGTACATGTACGACCCGGCCTACCTGTCGACCGCGTCGTGCAAGTCGGGGATCACCTACCTCGACGGTGAAGCCGGGATCCTGCGGTACGGCGGATACCCGATCGAGCAGCTGGCCGAGCACTCCTCCTACCTCGAGGTGGCCTATCTGCTCCTCAACGGCGAGCTGCCGAACAAGGAGCAGCTCGACAACTGGGTGCACGACGTGACCCACCACACCTTCATCCACGAGAACATGCGCAAGCGGTTCGTCGACGGGTTCCACTACGACGCCCACCCGATGGGCATGTTCACCTCGGCCGTGGCCGCACTCGGCACCTTCTACGAGGGCGCCAAGGACATCCACGACCCCGCGAGTCGCAACCGGCAGATCCTGCGGCTGATCGCGAAGGCCCCGACCATTGCTGCGATGTGTTACCGCTTCTCGGTGGGCCTGCCCTTCAACCAGCCCAACAACGACCTGTCGTATCCCGCCAACTTCCTCAACATGATGTGGAAGATCGGCGACTACGAGGTCGACCCGGTTCTCGAGCGGGCGATGGAGATCCTGTTCATCCTGCATGCCGACCACGAGCAGAACTGCGGGACGACGGCGATGCGCGTCATCGGATCCAGCCATGCCGATCCCTATTCGTCGGCCGCCGGCGCCGCCGCTGCCCTCTACGGCCCCTTGCACGGTGGCGCGAACGAGGCCGTGGTGCGGATGCTCACCGAGATCGGCTCGCCCGACAACGTGCCGGCGTTCGTGCAGTCGGTGAAGAACGGCGAAGGTCGGCTGATGGGCTTCGGTCACCGGGTGTACAAGAACTACGACCCCCGCGCCCGCATCATCAAGCAGGCTGCGTACGACGTGTTCGAGGTGACGGGCAAGAACCCGCTGCTCGACATCGCGTTGAAGCTGGAGGAAGCGGCCCTCGAGGACTCGTACTTCGTCGACCGCAAGCTCTACCCGAACGTCGACTTCTATTCGGGTCTGATCTACCAGGCGATGAACTTCCCGGTGGAGATGTTCACGGTGCTGTTCGCCATCCCCCGCATGTCGGGCTGGCTCGCCCACTGGCAGGAGCTGCTGAACGACCCGTCGCAGAAGATCTCCCGCCCCCGTCAGTGGTACGACGGCCCGGACGAGCGCGACTACGTCCCCCTCGTCAACCGCTGAGCGTTCGCCAGGGGTCAGACCCCCGACGAACGCGTCAACCGCTGAGCGTTCGTCAGCGCAGGAGGTCGATCACCCGGTTGAAGGTGGCGCTCGGGCGCATCACGGCGGTCGCCTTGGCGTCGTCGGGTACGTAGTAGCCGCCGATGTCGGCCGGCTCGCCCTGCACTCCGAGGAGTTCGTCGACGATCGCCTGCTCGTGCCCGGCCAGGTCGGCGGCGATCGGTGTGAACAGCGCAGCGAGATCGGTGTCGGCCTGCTGGGCGGCGAGAGCCTGTGCCCAGTAGAGGGCGATGTAGAAGTGGCTGCCGCGGTTGTCGATCTGGCCGAGGCGGCGCGCCGGTGACTTGCCGTTCTCGAGCAACTGCCCGGTGGCCGTGTCGAGGGTGTCGGCGAGGATCTGGGCGCGCTGGTTGCCGGTGACGTCGGCGAGATGCTCGAACGACACCGCCAGGGCGAGGAACTCGCCGAGGCTGTCCCAGCGCAGGTAGTTCTCCTTCACCAGCTGCTGGACGTGCTTGGGGGCCGAACCGCCGGCGCCCGTCTCGAACAGACCACCGCCGTTGAGCAGGGGAACGATCGACAGCATCTTGGCGCTCGTGCCCAGCTCGAGGATCGGGAACAGGTCGGTCAGGTAGTCGCGCAGCACGTTGCCCGTCACCGAGACCGTGTCCTCACCGCGGCGGGCCCGCTCGACGGAGAACGTGGTGGCCTCCACCGGCGCCATGATCTCGATCTGCAGCCCGTCGGTGTCGTGGTCGGCCAGGTACCGGCGGACCTTGGCGATCAGCTGCGCATCGTGTGCCCGGCTCTCGTCGAGCCAGAACACCGCCGGCGCGCCGGTGGCGCGGGCACGCTCGACGGCGAGGCGCACCCAGTCGCGAATCGGTTCGTCCTTCACCTGGCACATGCGGAAGATGTCGCCGGTGGCCACCGCGTGTTCCATCAGCGTGTCGCCGCCGGTGGCGTCGACCACCCGGATCGTGCCGGGCGCCGGCGCCTCGAAGGTCTTGTCGTGGCTGCCGTACTCCTCGGCCTTCTGGGCCATCAGCCCCACGTTCGGCACGCTGCCCATCGTGGATGGGTCGAACGCGCCGTGGGCTTTGCAGTCGTCGATCACGGCCTGGTACACGCCGGCGTAACTGCTGTCGGGGATCACGGCCTTGGCGTCTTGTTGCTCGCCGGCCGGGTTCCACATCTGACCGGACGTGCGGATCATCGCCGGCATCGACGCATCGACGATCACGTCGCTCGGCACGTGCAGGTTGGTGATGCCCCGGTCGGAGTCGACCATGGCGATGTCGGGGCCTGCGTCGTGGGCCGCGGCGATGTCGGCTTCGACGGCGGTGCGCTGGTCGGCGGGGAGCGACTCGACGGCGCGCAGCACGTCGGCCCAGCCGTTGTTCGGGTCGGCGCCGGCCGCCTCGAGGACGTCGCCGTGCTGTGCGAACACGTCGGCGAAGTAGGTCTCCACGGCGTGGCCGAAGATGATCGGGTCGGAGACCTTCATCATGGTCGCCTTCAGGTGGATCGAAAAGAGCACGCCCTGTTGCTTCGCCTCGCGGATCTGCTCGGCGAGGAACGAGCGCAGCGCCGCCACGTCCATCACGGTGGAGTCGATCACTTCGCCCGCCAGGACGGGCACCTCCTCCTTCAACACGGTCACCGCCCCGTCGGCGGCGACGTGCTCGATGCGCGTGACACCCTCCCGGTCGACCGTGAGTGACTTCTCGTTCGACCGGAAGTCGTGTGCGCCCATCGTGGCGACATGGGTCTTCGAGTCGCTCGACCAGGCGCCCATCGAGTGGGGGTGGCTCTTCGCGTACTCCTTGACGGCCTTCGGTGCGCGCCGATCGGAGTTGCCCTGACGCAGGACGGGGTTCACCGCCGACCCCATCACCGAGCCGTAGCGGGCACGGACCTCGACCTCTTCGGGTGTGGACGGTTCGTCGGCGAGGTCCGGTACGTCGTAGCCCTTGGTCTGCAGCTCGGCGATGGCCGCCTTCATCTGCGGCACCGAGGCGCTGATGTTCGGCAACTTGATGATGTTCGCCTCCGGGGTGAGCGCCAGTTCGCCGAGTTCGGCGAGTGCGTCGCCCACCCGCTGCTCGTCGGTGAGACGGTCGGGGAAGGTGGCCAGGATCCGACCGGCGAGCGAGATGTCGCGGGTCTCGACGTCGACGCCGGCGGTGCCGGCGAAGGCTTCGATGATCGGCAGGAACGAGTAGGTGGCGAGTGCGGGTGCCTCGTCGGTGAACGTGTAGATGATCGTGGAGGCGGTGGGGGTGTCGGGCATCTCGGGGGTCCTCGCGGTCGGTGCCGGTGGCGGCTCGGGTACTTGTCTACAACTTGTCTGGACTGTAGCAAGCGGGCGTCGTCCGTCACACGTGCACGCGGCCCGGCACGGCTCGACCTCCGGCCAACCTCTACGCTCGACGTCGATGGACTTCGCATGGACCGCCGAGCAGAACGCCCTTCGCGAGCACGCCCGCAAGGTTGCCCGTGAGGCCGTGGCCCGCTACGGGCGCCACAACGACTCCTGGATCAACGGCTTCTCGAAGGATTTCGCCAAGGAGATGGCGGCCCACGGCTGGATCGGCATGACGTGGCCCGAGGAGTTCGGCGGCGGCGACCAGCCCGCCATCAACCGGCTGATCGTCGGTGAGGAGCTGATCGCCGCCGGAGCACCGATCGCGGCGATGTGGTTCGCCGACCGACAGATGGGTCCCACGCTCATCCACTACGGCACCGCCGACCAGCAGGCCGAGTTCCTCCCCGGGATCCTGTCGGGCGACACCACGTGGTGCATCGGAATGTCCGAACCCGATGCGGGCTCGGATCTGGCGTCGCTGTCCACGAGCGCCGTCCGCGAAGGAGACGAGTTCGTCATCAACGGCCAGAAGATCTGGACGAGCTTCGGTGAGCTGGCCGACTACTGCTACCTGATCTGTCGCACCGACCAGGACGGCCCGCCGCACAAGGGCATCAGCGAGATCATCGTGCCGATGGACACGCCGGGCATCGAGGTACGACCGATCACCGACATGACCACCAACCGCCATTTCTGCGAGGTGTGGTTCAGTGACGTACGTGTGCCGGTCGCCAACCTCGTCGGGGTCGAGGGCAACGCGTTCAAGCAGACGATGGCGCAGCTCGAACACGAGCGCGGCGGCATCGACCGGCTCGTGTCGAACCGGGCTCTGTACGAGATCGCCGTCGAGCGTGCCGACCGCACCGATGCTCGCATCCGCCAGGAGATGGCCGCGATCGAGTCGGGATACCGGATCGGCCGCATCCTCGTGACCCGCGAGGTGCTGCGTCAGGCGCCCGCCGGCTTCTCGGCGGCCACCAAGTGCTTCTGCACCGAGCACGAAGTGCGCGTGGCCGAGTTCGTGGCGCTGGTGCTCGGCGCCGAGGCCACCTTGTGGACCGACGTCACCCAGGGCCTCGTGTACGCGCCCGGCTACACGATCATGGGCGGCACGTCGAACATCATGCGCAACATCCTGGGCGAGCGGGTGCTCGGCCTGCCCCGCGAACCCCGCTGACGACCGCCCGTTGCCCGCGCCGGCGCCACCCGATCGACGTCCTGTCCGAAAAATGCCCCGTCTGTAGCGCCTGCCGCTACGAACGGGGCATTTTTCGGCAGTGGGGCGACGGTGGAGGGTACGATCCGCCCATGGTCAGTGACGCAGCGCGTTCGACGAACGCCGAGGGTGACCGTGCCGACGCGGCCTGAGTTCCTCTCCTTCGACGTGGGCGGCGCCGACCGGCCCGCGTCGCTCGGCGCTCTGGCGTGGGCGGGGATCGGCGGAGCGCCGACGGTGCTGGCGGTTCACGGCATCACGGCCAACGCCTGGGCCTGGGATCCCGTGGCCCACCACCTCCACGGCGCCGGCCGCATGGTGGCGCTCGACCTGCGCGGACGCGGGCGCAGCTTCGAGGCCCCGGGACCGTTCGGCATCCGCAGCCACGCCGACGACGTCGCCGACGTCGTGCACCGACTCGGCGGCCCGGTCACGCTCGTCGGCCACTCGATGGGAGCGTTCATCGTCGAGATGACCGCCGAACGGCACCCCGACCTGGTCGACGACGTGATCCTCGTCGACGGCGGGGCACCTCTCCCGCTCCCCCAGCCGCCACCGGCCACCGACGCCGAGCTCGACGCACTCCTCGACGCGGCGCTCGGCCCGGCCATCGAGCGACTGCGCACCGTCTGGCCCGACCGCGTCACCTACCACGCGATGTGGGCGCAGCATCCCGCCTACGTCGACGGCATCGGCCCCGACCTCGAACGCAACCTGTTGGCCGACCTCGTCGAGGTCGACGGCGGCTTCCGCACGGCCGTCGACGAGACGGCCGTGCGCGTCGACGGCCGTGACCTCCTCGCCGACCACGAGGTCCGCACCCTGCTCGATCGCCGACCGCCCACCACCATCGTGCGGGCCGAGTTCGGCCTCTTCGGCGAGCCGCCACCGCTGATCCCCGATGACGTCCGGGAGCGTTACGCCGAGCACCAATGGGTCGAGGCGACCGGGCTCAACCACTACACCGTCATCACCAGCCCCGAGGGCGCCGCACTCGTGGCCGGCACCGTCCGCTCCTCGCTCGTCGCCCGCTGAGGAACCGGCGGATCGGCCCGTACTACGGTGCGCGGCATGCCCGCAGCAGATCTGGACGCCACCGCACTCGCCGCTCTCGTCGGGTCGGGTGAGGCATCCCCACGCGAGCTCGTCGACGAGGCGATCGAGCGGGTCGAACGGCTGAATCCGACACTCAACGCCGTCATCCACGAACGCTTCGACGCCGCCCGAGCCGAGGCCGCCGGCGACCTCCCCGACGGCCCGTTCCGCGGCGTGCCGTTCCTCGTGAAGGACCTCGGGTGCGAGATGGCCGGTGAACCGCTGCACCTCGGCTGCCGCGCACTCAAGGAGGCCGGCGTGCGGTCTCCGGTCGACTCGTTCCTCTACGAGTCGATCCGCGATGCGGGATTCGTCACGGTCGGGCGGACCAACACGCCGGAGTTCGGCAGCACGATCACCACCGAACCGGTGGCCTACGGCCCCACCCGCAACCCGTGGAACACCGCCCACTCCACCGGCGGCTCCTCGGGTGGCTCTGCCGCCGCCGTCGCTGCCGGCATCGTCCCGATGGCCCACGCCAACGACGGTGGCGGTTCGATCCGGGTGCCGGCCAGCGAGTGCGGCCTCGTGGGCCTCAAGCCCAGCCGTGGCCGGGTGTCCAAGGGCCCCCTGATCGGCGACGCCTGGGCCGGTGCCACGATCGACGGAGTGGTGTCGCGGTCGGTGCGTGACTCGGCGGCGATGCTCGACGTCATCAGCGGACGCCGGCTCGGCGACCCCTACAGCGCGGCACCGCCGGCGCGACCCTTCGCCCACGAGGACGGCGTGGATCCCGGCTCGCTCCGCATCGGACTCGCACCCGACCATGCCGGAGTCGACACACATGCGGAATGCGCCGCGGCAGTCGACGAGGCCGGCGCCCTGCTCGAACGGCTGGGGCACCGGGTGGAGATCGCGCAGCCGCCCGAGTTCTTCGACGACCGGTTCGCCCACCACTTCGTGACCATCCTCGCCGCGGCGACCGCCAACGACTTCGGGGCCCTGGCCGGCGTGCTCGGCCGTCCACTCACCAAGGAC
The DNA here is from genome assembly GCA_041686315.1 of Ilumatobacteraceae bacterium. Lineage (GTDB taxonomy): Bacteria > Actinomycetota > Acidimicrobiia > Acidimicrobiales > Ilumatobacteraceae > Sva-07. The sequence continues at coordinate 8,203 of JAWLEC010000067.1, read as the reverse complement.
GACGTCGAGCCCGACAACTGGGCCATGGCCGAGATCGGTGGAGCCGTCCCCGCCGCCACCTATCTCGCCTCGGTCGACTGGATGCACGCCTGGTCCCGTCGCCTGCAGGCGTGGTGGAACGAGTTCGACGTGCTCGTGTCGCCCGTGATCGCCGTTCCGCCACCCGAGATCGGCTGGCTGCGCGACCCCGAGCACGGCACCGACCGCCTCACGCAGATCCTGCAGTTCACGGCACAGTTCAACGTGAGCGGGCAGCCGGCCGTGTCGCTCCCGCTCCACTGGACTCCCGACGGCCTGCCGGTGGGGGTGCAGTTCGTGGGCGCCATCGAGAGCGAGCCGATGCTGATCCGCTTGGCGTCGCAGATCGAAGCGGCAGCGCCGTGGGCGGTGCGGCACCCGCCGATCTTCGGCTGATCTCCCGGTTCAGGAACGCTCGACCGGCATCGCCCGCTCGTCGGGACGGGCATCGAGCAGCGTCGTGGCCGCATGGCGGGCGACGTCGATCAGGTCGCTGCCGTGGTCACGCGATCCGGCTCGGTCGACCTCGCCGCCGTCGTCACGGCGACCGTGCCGGGCGTGGTCGACGAGCTCCAGGAACAGTTGGGCCCTCTCCAGCTTCATCGCGGCATCTCGCGGGACGGCGTCGATCACCGGATCGAACACCTCCAGACGCCAACGGCGGCCCGCCTCCTCGAGTGCCACCCGCCTGCCTCGGCGGGACTCCAGATCCGTACGGAACACCTCGATCATCCCGACCAGCCGACGCGCCTGGTGCTCACGAGCGGTGATGCCCGTCGTCGCCAGCAGTTGGCGTCGGTGGTAGCCGTCCTCGATCGCGGATGGTTCGAAGACGTAGCCGCCGTCGTCGCCGCCGCTGGTGATCACCGCTTCGCGCACGTCGAAGCCCATCTCGTGCAAGCGGTCGAGACGCTGCTCGAGACCCATCGGGTTCTCCGGGTCGTACGTCGACGGCCCGTGAATCTCGTCCCAGATCCGCTCGTACGACTCGCCCAGGCGCGTGGCGGTGTCGAAGGGGTCGACCTGCTCCGGCAGCTCACCCGCCGCGGCCAGGTCGCACAGACCGCCGGCCACGTTGACGACCGCCGTCTCGATGTCGAGCGAGCGTTGGCCGGCCGTGAGCCGGCTGTGCAGCTCGCCCGTCTCGGTGTCGAGCGCGAACGCCGACAGGTAGTCACCGTCTCGGCGGAACAACGCGTTGGAGAGTGACGCATCGCCCCAGAAGAAACCGGCGTTGTGCAGCCGGGCGAGCAGCGTGGCCAACGACTCCACGAGCACGGTCGACACGTCGGCCGAGCGGTCGGTGCGGAAGAGCCGGCGGTACGGCAGGGCGTAGTCGAGGTAGCGGGTGACGAGCACGGCCTGCCCGGACGCCCTCCGGTCGACCAGCGCCACTGCGGCCACCACCGGCAGGCCGCGATCGTTCATCGTGCGCAGCAGCCGGTATTCGCGCTGGCCGAGGCGTTCGGGCAGTTCCTTCAACGCGTAGTACTGGCCACGCACGTCGATGAAGCGCACGACGTGACGGTGCAGGCCGGCGGGCAGGTCCACCAGCCGCGGGTCGCTCCACTCGGCCAGGTCACGGTCCCACGGCAGGTCGTCGAACCGCGGGTGTACCGCAGGGTCGAACAGGCGGATCCTCACGGCGACAGGGTAGGGCGATCATGTCCTTGCGTCGTCACGACCGGACCGCCAGCCTTCGACAGCCGGCGCGACCGGTCGGGACGACGCATGATCGACAGGGCGGTCAGTTCGTGACGACGACCTTGCCGTAGGTCCTGCGGTCGGCGAGGTCCTGGAGTGCGGTGGCTGCGTCCTCGAACGAGTACGGCGGGTAGAGCGGTGGGTCGACGGCGCCGGTGGTGGCCATGTCCAACAGCGTCGTCATCTGCCGGCCGAGCGAATCGGGGAACCGGGCGAGCGAGGCACCCCAGTGCACGCCGACGATGGAGTAGCTCTTCAACAGCGCGTGGTTGGTCGCCACCTCGGGGATGCCGGCCACGAATCCGATCACCAGCAGCCGCCCGTCCCAGCCCATGCACCGGCGCACCTGATGGAACGTGTCACCGCCGACGGGGTCGTAGGCCACGTCGACGCCTCCACCCGTCGCCTCGCGCACGGTGTCCACCCAGTCCGGTGTCGCCCGGTGGTCGATCACCACGTCGGCGCCGACCTCGCGGGCGAGGCGGGCCTTGTCCTCGCCTCCGGCCACGGCCACCACCCGGGCACCGGCCGCCTTGCCGAGCTGGATCGCCGCCGTACCGGTACCGCCCGCCGCCCCGGTGACGAGCAGCGACTCGCCCGCTTGCAGGTGCCCGCGGTCGTGCAGTGCATAGAGCGTGGTGCAGTAGTTGATCGGGATGGCGGCGGCCGTCTCGGCCGACACGCCGTCGGGCACCGGGAACACCGCAGCGGCGGGATGGGTGACCTGCTCGGCCAGGCCGCCACTGCCCAGGAACACCACCCGCTGGCCGACGTCGAGGCCCTCCACGTCGTCACCCAGCGCCGCCACCGTGCCGGCCGACTCGCCGCCGGGCGTGAAGCCGGGACCGCTCTTCACCTGGTACTGGCCCCGGCACTGCAGAACGTCCGGAAAGGCCAGACCGACGGCCTCGACGTCGACGAGCACCTCGCCCGGCTGGGGGCGTGGAGGTTCCTCGTCGACGAGCCGGAGCTGCTCTGCAGGGTCACCGAGTTGCTGAAGACGCCAGATTCGCATGGGCCGACCGTAGGTGGTGGATCGTCGGTGGCGGCAACGGTGCCACCATGGGAGCATGCGCAAGTACGTGATCATGGGAGTGCAGGGCAGCGGCAAGGGCACCCAGAGTTCGATGCTCTGCGACGCCTTCGGGCTCGAGCACATCAGCGTGGGCGACATCTTCCGGTGGAACATCTCCCACCACACCAAGCTCGGTGCCCAGGTGCGGCGCCTCGTCGACGCGGGCCACCTCGTGAGCGACGACATCGTGGAGCGGGTGGTGCGCGACCGCCTGGAGCAGCACGACTGGAACCACGGCTTCATCATCGACGGGTTCCCGCGCAACGTGCCCCAGGCCGAGTTCTTCCTGGAGAGCTACGACATCGACGCCGTCATCGTGCTGGAACTGGCCGACGAGGAGGTGCAGCGACGGGTGCTGTCGCGCCGCCTCTGCACGGGGTGCGGGCTCGACTACAACCTCATCGCCCACCGGCCGGAGGTCGCCGACGTGTGCGACGTGTGCGGCGGCACCCTCGTGCGGCGCGACGACGACACGCCGGAGGCGCTCGCGCGCCGACTGCAGGACTACTACACCAGCACCGAGCCGGTGATCGACGTGTTCGGCCGCAAGGAACTCGTGATCAGGATCGATGCGAGCCCGTCCAGGCGCGAGGTGTTCGACGACATCCGCCGGCATCTCGGACTCCCCGACCCCGACGACCTCGACCCCGACCTCGACCTCGACAAGGCGTAGATGTTCGTCAGGATTCGAGCGGCGAGTGCAGGGTGATCGGACGGTGTCGTCGATCGGCCGACACCGAACTGCTACGCCGCGAACGGTGGTCCGTACCGCTCCTCGAAGCGGGTGAGCACCATGGCGACCTCCTGCTTGCCGGGTGGCCGCCGATCGACGTTCACGAGATTGAACTCGGCGATGATGGCGCTCGCGTAGCGACGCACGTACTCCACGTCGACGCCGCCCCCGTCGATCGTGGAGCGGACGATCCCACCCAGGATCGCCGCTTCGCGTGGATGCGTGGTCTGGACCTCCTCGGCTGCAACCATCACTCGTCGGCGGACAGCGGGGGTGATCGCCATGTGTCGCGTGTACCCGGTTCGGCGCCGTCCAATCACCACCGGTGCGTCGACATGCTCCGGCGTGGCAAGCTCTCCCCGTGGACGGCGCCGAGATCGACCTCTACTGGATTCCGCTGGGCGCCGGGGCGGGTGGCGCTCTCGTCCGGTGGAGCGGTCGGACCTACGAGACGCTCGCTGCCCGACGGGCCCGTCGAGCACGCTGCGACCTGTACCACTCCGCACTCATGATGCGCGTCGACGGTGCCGTCGCCGCCGTGGAGATGGCCCCCGTGTGGACGAAGCGGGGCGAGCGCGGTGTCGTCGCCGCGTCCCGTCGGGCGTCGTAGCCCGGCACCGCACGATCAGGACGAGAGCATCACGGCAGCAGGATCGGGGGCGACCGGGTGCTGACGCACGAACTCGACGAGCCGGGGAAGGTAGGTCTCGAGCGAAGGGCACCGGATGCCACTGCCGCCGAGGTCGCGCAACGTGTGGTCGCACGTGAACAGCGTCGGGTGGTCGAAGTAGTCGAGGACCTCGGGTGGCATCCCGGCGATCCGACCACCGACACGAGTGCCGAGGAGCCACTTGGTCGGCCCGACAGGAACCCGGGCGTGCAGCACACGGTGACCGGTGGCGGACGCGACGAGGTCGATCAGTTCAGCCAGGTCGGGCGGTTCGGGATCGACGAGTTGGTACGTCGTCCCGAGTGACGTCTCGAGCCCGGCGAGATGAGCGATCGCATCGGCGACGAAATCGCGGGGAACGATGTTGGGATGCGTCCCATGCGGGTCGCCCACCGTCGGTACCACCGACAGCGACCTCGGTTGACGCAGGATCCAGCGGATGAGGAAATACGGCCCGTCGTACTTCTGCGTGGCGCCGGTGTGGGAGTCGCCCACGACGTAGGCCGGTCGATGGACGGTGACGGGCAGGCCACCTCCGGCCATGTCGCGCACGAATCGCTCAGCTTCGAACTTCGACTCGACGTAGTGGTTGCGGAACGGCTGCCCCACGTCGAGATCGTCCTCGGTGAACACACCGGGATGATGCCCGGCGACACCGAACGAACTCACATGATGGAGCCGGCGCAGCCGGCTGCACGACGCAGCGAACCGGGCGACGTGGCGCGTGCCGTCGACGTTCACCCGTGTCGCCGTTTCCCGCGAGACGCTCACGTCGTAGACGGCGGCGAGGTGGAACACGTCCTGTGTCGTCGCGGCCAACTCCTGGCGCATCGCTCCGTCCAGGCCCAGGACCGGATCGGTGATGTCACCCTCCACCAGCCGGAGCCGATCATGTGATCCACCACCTCGACGTTCGAACTCTGCAACCAGCTTTCGGGCGACGTCCAGCGCACGCCGTTCCACCAGACACACGAACTCCTCGTCCGGCCTCCGCTCGAGTAGCCGCTCCAGCAGCGCCGTGGCGACGAAGCCGGGGAACCCGGTGAGCAAGGTGGACATGCGACCACTGTTGCGTGGCCGACGTCTCGGTGCACAGGGAACAACGTCATGTCGGCTGGCGTGGACGGCACCCACGGCTCCGGCGGTACCACCGATGGCGAGGCCACTATCGTCGAACGGGTGGAGTCCGGCCCGCACGCCGACCTCGGGGGAGCCGAGGGACCGGTGACGACGAGCCGGTATCTCGTCGCCGGCATGGACTGCGCCGCAGAGGAGCAGCTGGTGCGGATGCGCCTCGCCGAGTTGGACCGTATCGACCGAGTGGCCGTCGATCTCGCGCACCGGCAGGTCGTGGTCGAGCACCGGCTCGACACCGGCACCATCTCGTCTGCGCTCGAGTCGCTCGAGCTCGGCGCGACCCATCTCGGCGACGGCGATCTCGCGCACGGCGAAGAGATGGCCACCGAGGCCGACCCCGGGCGCGAGCGCCGGGGTTTGTGGGTCGCGTTGGTCATCAACCTGGGGTTCTTCGTCGGTGAGATGACGTTCGGCGTCCTGAGCCGTTCGATGGGCCTGATCGCCGATGCCTTGGACATGGGCGCCGACGCATCGGTCTATGCGCTGAGCCTCGCCGCGGTCGGCACGAGCGCCGTTCGCAAGAAGCGGCTCGCCCGTGCGAGCGGGTACCTCCAGCTCGGCCTCGCGATCGCCGGCCTGGTGGAGGTGGTGCGGCGTGTCGTCGTCGACGCCGAGCCCCCGGACGTGGGCACCATGGCCGTCGTCGCCGCGCTCGCACTCATGGGCAACGTGGCGACGCTGCTCGTGCTCCATCGCATCCGGACGGGCGAGGCGCACATGCAGGCCAGCTGGATCTTCACCGCCAACGACATCAAGGTCAACTCGCTGGTCATCGTGGCGGCGATCGCCGTTGCGGTCACCGAGTCGGCCGTGCCCGACCTGCTCGCCGGTGCCGTGATCTTCCTCGTCGTCGCCAACGGTGCCCGCAGGATCCTCCGCCTGAGCCGGTGACGCCCGCACCGGACGGGGCCCGGCTCCGGACGTGTCGCCCGCCGGTCGACGACGTGGAGCACCTGTTGTCGGCCACCGGCTACGAGGGCCGACCGCTGGCGAATCGCCACGGCTTCCCGCTGCGCCTCGTGGCGCCGGGTCGGCGCGGGTTCTGGTGGGTGAAGTGGGTCAGCGACGTCGAGACGAGCGCTGCACCGGCGTGGGTCCAGCCGCACTTGCCTGCAGTGACCGCCCATCTGTCCGCTGCGGGCCGGTACCGACGTGTGGGCGGCGGCGCACCGGGGAACGCTCGATGCGCACGACGGGTGAGGAGTACGGAGGCACGATGAGCAACGATCCGGGGGACCAGACCGACGACACGGAGAGCGACGGCGACAACGACGTCGAGGACGAGACGCAGACCGACCCCCGGGTGAGTTCGGTGCCGCTCACGACCGAGGGCGGCAGCGAGGTGGTGATCGCCCAACAGAACGTGGGCCCGGGCAACCAGGTCGGTGCGGGTGAGTTCAAGCCGTCCGACGAGACGTCCTCCCACAAGTCGCCGGGCACGGCCGCCGAGGAGCAGGAGGAACTCGAGTCCGAGGTGCCGGTCGAGTGAACGAGCCCAGTTCCATGGACTCGGCGCAGCCTCCGGTGTCACCGGCCGAGGACCGGAACCGCCAGATCGCTGCCGCAGCGTGGATCCTCGGGTGGATCGGCGGGCCGCTGCCGGCCGTGGTGATGCTGCTGGCCACCGACACGCGACCCTGGACCCGGCGACTGATCCGCATCGCAGCGGTGTTCTGGACGGTTGCCTGGGCGGTGCTGGTCGGTCTCTTCTACGTCGAGATCGACAGCGGTGTCCCCGGCTTCACCGCGTGGTGGATCGCCGTGGTGGTGCTCGCCTTCGTTGCCACCGCCGCCGGCGCCCGTGCAGCGCTGCGCCGATCGGAACGGTCCGAGCATCGCAGCGCGTGGTGACACGGCGGGTGACTGCGGACGACGGCAGCCGCGTAGAGTCACTCCATGCAGTCGACCGACGATCTCATGCTGGCCGACCTGCGAACACAGGCGGAGGCGATGGACGGTGCGACGGCGCTACCACGACACGACGACGGAGAGCCGATCTTCGACCAGCCGTGGCAGGGGCGCGCCGTCGCCATGGCCATCGAGACGGTGGCGTCACTCGGGCTCTCCTGGGACGACTTCCGCGACCGTCTCATCGCGGCGATCGACGCCGACCCCCGTGGCGACTACTACGAGTCGTGGCTCGCCGCTCTCGACGATCTCGTCGCCGACCACCACCTCGTCTCTCGCGAGGAGATCGACGGCCACCGCATGAGCGCAGCGGCCTACCGGACCACCGAGGAGCGCGTCGACGACCTCGAGGTGTTCCCGGTGCCCGCCGACCAGGAGACCCTGCACGAGCTGCTCACCATCGTGTTCGCCGAGCACTGGCGCTCGATCCGTTTCGGCACCCTGATCCAGGGTGCCGTCTACGAACTGACGGCCACCGAACCGCCGCGGATGGCGATGCTCGACGGGTACCTCACCATCGACCTCGGGCACTCGCATCTCCACCTGTGCATCGGCGACCACCACGGCGCCGCCGACAGGCCGGTCGAGCCGGAGCTGGCCCGCCGGCGCCGCTGTGCCCACGCCGAACTCCAGCGCCAGTGGAGCGACGGAGCTCCGTCGACCTGGATGTTCCGGATGTTCAACGGCGACGGCGACCAGATGATGACCGTGCTGCTCCCCCACCCGTTCCTCGACGAGCGGGATCAGGTACTCGACGAGCCGGACTGGTCGCGACTGGCCCTGTGGGACCTCCTCCGCGCCCGGTTCCTCGACCTCCCTCCCGACCCGGTCGACCGCAGCGCACGCAGGTTCGCCCACTCTTGAACACCGTCGGCTCGGGCCCGTCGGTGCCGGCGGTCAGGGTGCGGCGACGAGGCCGGTGCCGATCATCGAGTTGCGGTCGACGAGGGCGGCCAGC
>JAWLEC010000232.1:0-3648 GCA_041686315.1 Ilumatobacteraceae bacterium | reverse complement strand
CTCGATCAGGTCACCGCCGTCTTCCGCGCCGCCTTCGATCAGGGTCACACCCTCGCCTTCACCGCGTGCCGGTGGGCGCGGATCGCGCAGGGCGTACGGGGCCGCGTCGGGATTGGCCTCCACGCTCGCTTCCGCTGGCGGGCCGGCGTGGTCGTCGCCACCGCCCGCCGTCTCGACCTCGGGCGTGTTGCCGGTGCTGATGAGGCCGACCATGCCGGCGTCTTCGTGTCCGGGGATCGAGCACCAGTATCGGATGCCACCGTCGGGGACGGCGAACTCGAACTCGACCGATTCGCCGGCGGCCGCCACGACGGGTTCGCCGCCTTCGAAGACGATGTCGTGCTCGATGTCGCCGTCGTTGACGAGCACACCGGTGTAGGTGCCGGGCTCGGCGACGAAATCGGCCGGCGCGAACATGAACTCGCTCGCGACGAACTCGACGGTGTCACCGGGGGCGAGGTCACCGGAAGAAACCGCCGCGGCGGTGGCGCCGCCGATCGGTGCGGCCCCCGGCCCGTCAGGACCGTCGGGAGCACACGCGGCGGCGGCAGCGCCGGAGAATGCGAGCAGGGCGGCGAGCCCGACTCGTGTGAGGGTGCGGTTCATGGCTGGAACCCTTTCTGCTGAGCCTCGATGTGCTTGTTCGTGATCGAACGCGGTGACGTGGAGGCGAGTTCGTCGGTCGGAGGCCTCCACTGCAATTACATAGTCCATGAATCATGGACTTGTGAACTGGCGATGCCCTAGGGCCGAAGGTCACGACAGGTCGTCGACGAACTCATCCAGCGGGACCCACGTCGGGGGAGTGTGCCGCCTCCGTTGCCACGTCGAGTCCGAATAAGTCTGTCAGTTTCTAGATATATCTGGGGCCGGAGAGTAGGATGGCGGACAACGGGGAGACAGCTGGGACCGGCTCGGCGCCCTCCCACTTCTCCGGAACGAGAGCAGGCGATCATGCACACGACGCCAGACGACGGCAGGGGCGACGGCATCGACCCGTCGATGACCCTGGGCGACATCGTCACGCTCCGCCCCTCGCTGGCCGTCGACCTCGAACGGCGCGGTCTCGACTACTGCTGCCATGGTGGTCGAACGCTCGCCGAGGCGGCCGACGAAGCGGGCCTGGACGCCCGAGCCGTGGCCGAGGAATTGTCGGCAGCCCAGGTCGACGAACCTGCGCCTGCGTGGGCCTCGCTCGACCCCGTCGAGCTGGTCGACCACATCGAGGCCACCCACCACCGCTACCTGAGCGAGGCACTGCCCCGAATCAGTGCGCTGGTCGACAAGATCGTCACGGTCCACGGCGACCGCCACCCTGAACTGGTCGAAGTGCAGCGGATCTACGTCGACCTGCGCGCCGATCTCGAACCTCACCTCGCCCGCGAGGAAGCGGAGCTGTTCCCGATGATCCGCCGTCTCGCCGAGGCGAACGGAACCCACGATCGGGCGCTCGTCGCCGAGATCGAGGCACTCGCCTCCGAACACGAGACGGTCGGCGACCTTCTCGAGCAGTTGCACGGGATCACCGCCGGGTATGAGACCCCCGCCGACGGGTGCGCCTCGTATGCCGCCTGCTACCGCGCACTCGCCGACCTGGAGGCCGACACCCATCTGCACGTGCACAAGGAGAACAACGTGCTCTTCCCGACGATACGGACGTACCCGGCTCACACGACCGCAGCCGCCACGACGAAATGACCGCGGTCCACGACGCGACCGCGCATCATGGCTGACCGGGGGTCGGGACATGGTCGCCGTGTGGAGTCCAACGGCTGGTTGCGGATGATCGAGGAGAATCCCAACCATTCGGCGTGGTACGTCGAACGATTCCGGACGATGGCCGCAGAGGGCAAGGATCTCGACGGTGAGGCACGATTCGTCGATGCGATGGCACCGCGCGGGGCCCGGATCCTCGACGCCGGTTGCGGACCGGGACGGATCGGCGGCCGGCTCGCCGATCTCGGACACCATGTGGTCGGTGTCGACATCGACGCAGAGCTGATCGCCGCCGCCGAGCGCGACCATCCCGGCCCGACGTGGTTGACCCGAGACCTGGCCGTGCTCGACCTCGCCTCGGACCGCTTCGATGTGATCGTCTCGGCAGGCAACGTCATGACGTTCCTCGATCCGACCACGCGCCGTCAGGTCCTGCACCGGCTGCTCGCGCACCTCGCCTCGGACGGTCGGCTCGTGATCGGGTTCGGCGCCGAGCGGGGCTATGCGTTCGACGACTTCTTCGCCGACGCTGCGTCGGTCGGCCTGCGCGACGAACTCAGGTTGTCGACATGGGACCTGCGCCCGTTCGACGAGGAGTCGTCGACGTTCCTGATCGGTGTCCTGACACCCGCCTGATCACGTCGAGCACAGTGTGCGCCCTCAGGGCGGGGCGACCTGGTGGGTGAAGTCCGCGACGAAGATCGCGACGGCAACCGCGACGAAGGCACCGGAGACGAGCCAGAAGCGGACGATCACGGTGGTCTCGGGCCAGCCGGCCAGTTCGAAGTGGTGACGGTTCGGCGTGATCCGCGCCCAGCGCGCAGCGACCGCGCTGGCGATCAGTAGCGCGATCACCGCGCCGCATGCGCCACCTCGGACAAGCTGGTTGCACCGAGCACACCGACCAGTTCGCTACGAGCCGTGGTCCACGCGGCGTGCAGCGAGCACGGCACCGCCGCATCGCAGGCGCGATCGGCGACCACGCACCGGCCATCGTCGGTGGGTCCATCCATCGCTTCGATCACGGCGAGCACACTCACGTCGGCGAGATCGACGCAACTCGCGTACCCGCCGGTCGGGCCGGGCTCCGAGCGCACCCACCCTGCCTTCACGAGCGGACCGATCACCTGCGGGACGAATCCGGGTGTCGCGTCCAAGGCCTCGGCGAGAGCGGTGGCCTTCACGAGGCCCTTCGTCTCACCCAGCACCACCATCGCCCGCACGGCCAGGTCGGCACGTCGCGTGATCTCGAGTCGCACAGTGGCACACTCCTGGATTACGGGCCGCCCGGCTAGGGCAACAAGTCACTGTCGAGGTCCACGATCGGCCCTCGCTCGGCCCCGGCTCGGACGGCGTCGACGTCCGCCTCCTCGACGGTGCTCGACAACCAACCTCGCGAGCCGAGCCCATTGCGTCGTCCACCGGCGCGGTCAGGAGAAGTCGCCGGCTTCGTCGGCCGTGGCCGGCCGGCTGCGAAGAACGGTGATGAGCACGAAGTAGGCAGCGGGCACCAGGAAGTAGATCCCGAGGCTTGTTGTCGGTGCGCTGTCGGCCACGACCATCGCACAGAGGTAGAGGACGATCGGAGCACTCGACACGAGGAGTCCGAATCGGCGCGCACGAGCGCTCAGAGGATCCCAGAGCAACTCTGGTCGGTGAGCGAGGTACCAGAACAGGACGACTCGAACGAGGCTGGCTGCGATGAGAACGACACCGTAGAGATGGAGCGCGATCGGCTCGTCGTGGTATTCACCCAGAACGGTCGCAGCAAACGGGATGAGAGACACCGGCAAGAGGAAGAGCAAGTTGATCCAGACGACATCGCGGTTGACGTGACGCACGACCGCGAACTGGTCCCGGTGCCAGACCCAGTACATGCCGACGAGCAGAAAGCTGATCACCCATGCCACCAACGTGGTGCCGGTGGCCTCG
>JAWLEC010000231.1:0-3650 GCA_041686315.1 Ilumatobacteraceae bacterium | reverse complement strand
CATCCTCGCCGCCGTCGTGACGCTCTCGTCCGTGCTCGAGACGTTGCTCCACGAGCAGCCGGTGCGCATGTCGGCGATCTTCCTCGGGCTGATCCTCGGATCGATCTGGGTGGCGATGCGGATGCTCGACCGGATCGACGGCATCTCGGCGGCGCTGATGGTCGGCGTCGGTGCGGTGATGTTCCTGCTGCTCGGTCTCCGGTCCGACACCGAGGTCGCCGACGACGCCCTCGAGGTCGTGACCGAACCGTGGTGGATGTTCGCACTGGTGGGGGCGGTGGCGATCTGCGCCATGATCCTGCCCGGCGTGTCGGGTTCGTTCCTGCTCGTGCTGCTCGGGATGTACACCGAGGTGCTGGGGGCGGTGAACGACCGGGACGTGGCATCGCTGGGTGCGCTGGTGCTGGGCTGCGTCGTCGGCCTGGCGCTGTTCTCCACGCTCCTGCACTGGCTGCTCGAGCACTACCACCGCTGGGTGCTGGCGGCGATGGTCGGCCTGATGCTGGGCTCGACCCGCGTGCTGTGGCCGTGGCCGGGCGGCACCAACACCACCACGCTGTCGATGCCGAGCGACGACGTGGTCGGTCCGGTGCTGCTGATCGCGGTGGCCGCGGCCGTCGTGGTCGCCGTGGACCTCCTGGCCACCCGGTTCGCGACCGTCGACGACCCCTCGATCGAACACGAGGCCCGGCACGACTCGGGCTCGGAAGTGCGCGAAGTCAGCTGACGAGAGCTGCCAGACGGTCGATGCCCTCGGCGAGGTCGTCGTCGCCCAACGCGAAGCTGAAGCGCCCGTACCCGCCGAGACCGAACGCCTCCCCGGGCACGAATGCCACCTTGGCCTGGTCGAGAACGAGATCGGCGAGCTGGAGCGTGTCGGTGGCCGTGACGCCACCGATGGGGCGACCGAGCAGACCGGTGAGGTCGGGATACGCGTAGAAGGCGCCCTGTGGCTCGAGACATCTGACGCCCTCGATGGCGTTCAACTTCTCGAACATCGTGCGGGCACGACGGGCGAACGCCGCCCGCATCTCGTGCACGGCGTCGAGTGGGCCCGACACTGCAGCCAGTGCCGCACGCTGCGACACGTTGGCGACGTTGGACGTGGCGTGGCTCTGGAAGTTGCTCGACGCCTTGATGACGTCGTCGGGGCCGATCATCCAGCCGACGCGCCACCCGGTCATCGCGTAGGTCTTGGCGACGCCGTTGACCACGATGCACTGGTTCGCCAGGTCGGGCACCAGGGTGGGCATCGAGGCGAACTCGTGGTCGCCGTAGGTGAGGTGCTCGTAGATCTCGTCGGTGATCACCCAGATGCCCCGCTCGAGCGCCCACTCGCCGATCGCCCGGACGGCGTCGGGCGGGTACACCGACCCCGACGGGTTGTCGGGGCTCACGAACAGCAGGATCTTGGTGCGGTCGGTGCAGGCTGCGTCGAGCTGCTCGATGCTCACCTGGAAACCGCTCGCGGCATCGGTGTCGATGATCACCGGTACACCACCCGCCAGCGTGATCGCCTCGGGATAGGTGGTCCAGTACGGGGCGGGGCAGATCACCTCGTCACCGGGGTCGCACAGCGCGGCGAAGGCCGTGTAGACGGCGTGCTTGCCGCCGTTGGTGACCAGCACCTGGCCGGGCGAGCACTCGAACCCCGAGTCGCGACGGGTCTTGTCGACGATGGCCTCTTTCAGTTCGGGGAGGCCCCCGGCGGGCGAGTACCGGTGGTTCTTCGGGTCGGCGCACGCAGCGATGGCGGCGTCGACGATGTGCTGGGGGGTGGGGAAGTCGGGCTCGCCGGCGCCGAAGCCGATCACGTTCTCGCCTGCTGCCTTCATCGCCTTGGCCTTGGCGTCGACGGCGAGGGTGGCGGACGGAGCGATCGCCGCGAGTCGTTGGGAGGTGCGTTTCACGGCGACAACTCTCTCACACCGGTGAACGGGCCCCCACACCGGTTCCGGATCCGCCGTGCCGTGCCGATTCGGGTGTGCGGGCACGATCGGAACCGGGCCGAGCAGGCCGAACCCGGCGGACTACCGTGCCGGCAACGGCACATCGAGGTCGTCCGTCCCGCCCGTCCCCGTCTCGAAGGGAGTGCCCTCATGCACCGAGCACTGACGGGGCGGGTCGCCCTCGTCACCGGGCTGTCACGGGAGTCGGGGATCGCCGCGACCGTCGGACGCCGCCTCCACGAAGCAGGAGCGATCGTGTTCGCCACCGGCTGGCCGCCCCACGACGACGCCATGCCGTGGGGCGCCGGCACCGCGGCGGACACGCCCTTCGAGGTCCACCGCCACGACCTCGAGCAGCCCGACTCGCCCGGCCTCCTCGTCGACGAGGTCGTGTCGGCCCACGGCCGGATCGACATCGTCGTCGCCACCCATGCGCGCAGTTCCGGTGGCGGGCTGGCAGACCTCGACCACGTCGAGCTCGACCGGTGTTGGGCGGTGAACGTGCGGAGCATCCTGCTGCTCGCCCAGCGATTCGCGGCGCGCCACGTCCCGGTGGCCGAGGGTGACCCGCCCGTCGGCCGGATGCTCTGGTTCACCAGCGGCCAACATCTCGGACCCATGGACGGCGAACTGGCCTATGCCGTGTCGAAGGGCGCGTTGCACCAGATGACGGCGACGCTCGACCACGCCCTGTCACGCTCACGGATCGTCGCCAACTGCATCAACCCCGGTCCGGTCGACACGGGCTACGCACGCGGCGCCGACCACGCTGCGGTGGCCGCCCGTTTCCCGGACGGTCGCTGGGGAACGCCCGACGACGTGGCGAATCTGGTGGAGTTCCTCGTCTCCGACGCCGGAGGCTGGATCCGCGGTCAGGTGATCGACGCCGAGGGCGGGTTCGACCGGTCCTGAATCGATGCGGGGAACGGGGTCGAGCGACGGCATGCTGGGGTCGTGACTCCCGCAGACATCGCGATCCCCGCCGACCTCCTCCCCCGCGACGGACGTTTCGGGTGCGGGCCCTCGAAGGTGCGTCCCGAGCAGGTCGACGCCCTCGTCGCCGCCGGCACCACGGTGCTCGGCACGTCGCACCGCAAGCCGGCCGTCAAGAACCTGGTCGGATCCGTGCGGGCCGGGCTGTCCCAGCTGTTCTCGCTCCCCGACGGGTGGGAGATCGTGCTCGGCAACGGCGGCTCCACGGTGTTCTGGGACGTCGCCACGTTCGGTCTGATCCGCGAGCGTAGCCAGCACCTCGTGTTCGGCGAGTTCTCGTCGAAGTTCGCCGAGGCCGCCGCCGCTGCGCCCCATCTGGGTGAGCCGGCGATCGTCCGCAGCGACCCGGGCACCCATCCCGACCCGGTCGCCGAGGACGGGATCGACCTGTACGCCCTCACCCACAACGAGACGTCGACGGGCGTGGCGATGCAGCTCCGGCGGCCGGTGGATGCAGCCGCCGACTCACTCGTGGCCGTCGACGCCACCTCGGCGGCGGGCGGTCTGGCCTGGGAACCGGCCGAGGTCGACGTCTACTACTTCGCGCCGCAGAAGTGCTTCGCCTCCGATGGCGGGCTCTGGCTCGCCGCCTGCTCGCCGGCGGCCCTCGACCGGATCCGGTCGATCGCTGCGAGCGACCGGTGGCGGCCGGCATCGCTCGACCTCGGCATCGCACTCGACAACTCGCTGCAGGATCAGACCTACAAC
>JAWLEC010000230.1:0-3652 GCA_041686315.1 Ilumatobacteraceae bacterium | reverse complement strand
TCGGGACGGAGGTCGGCGAAGCTGTGCACCTGGTTGCGCAGGCGGGGCCAGAACCCGTCGAAGGGCACACCGAGTGCTGCGCAGAGGCCCTCCTTCCAGGGCACGTCGGACTTCGGCACGTCGGGCCACGCGTCGAGGCCGAGCACCTTCGGGCGGATGCCGGCCCACACGTCGACGAACGGGTGGCCGGTGATCAGCACGTCGGGGTCGCGGACCGTCTCGGCGATGCGCGACTCCTTCGAACCCGCCACCAGGTGGTCGAGCAGCACCCCCAGTCGACGAGACGGTGCCGGACCGAAGTCGGCCACCCGGGCGGCGAGATCGTCGGCGCCGTGCAACGGCTCCACCACGATGCCGAGTTCCCGGAGGTCGTCGCCCCACACGTGTTCGAGGAGTTCGGCGTCGTGCCGGCCCTCCACCCAGATCCGGCTCGCGGCGGCGACGCGTGCCCGACCGTCACCGGCGATCGAGCCGGACGCAGTCGTCCGCTGTGTCGCCGTCGCCGACGCGGCCGGGCGCACCAGGGTGACGAACCCGCCGTCGGCGACGAATCCGCCCGACTTCCAGGTGAAGTGCCGAACGTACTGTTCGTCGTTCTGCAAGGTGACGCCCTCGGCGTTCCAGCGCACCACGGCTCCGACGAAGCCGCTCGACCGGTCGGCCACGCGCAGACCCATCTCGACGACGACCTCCGGGTGGGCACGCGGGCGCCGACTCGCTGCGAAGTCGTCGAGGATGTCGTCGTTGGTGATGCCCGAGTACGCCACGCTCCCGATTCTCCCAGCCCCGCAACGGTGAGACGCGGAGCGTCAGCGATGCTGCACGCTGACGTCGATCACGCTGACGTTGGTGTCGTGGCTGCGTGCTGCGTTGCGGGCGACATCGGCGAGTGCTGCGGCTCGTGACGGGTCGAGATCGGCGGTGAGCTGCACCTCGAGACGTCGTGACGAGCGCTGGACGTGGACGGTGACGCGCTCGTCCGGGCGCAGGTGTTCGGCGAGCGATCGTTCGATCACGGCGTGGTGACCGCTGGCATCCGACGCCGACGCCTGCACCGCGGTGAGCATCGAACCGTCCGGCCCGGTCACGCTGGCGCTGGCGTAGTCGAGTGCCGGGTCGTCGACCGACGCACCGACGGCGACGATGGGGATCCGGGCACGGAAGGCACAGGCGATGCCCTGGGTGTCGAACCGGTCACCCGGCTCGGCGACAGCGACCGCGACGTCGACGGCCGTGGCGTCGATCGGACAGTCACCGGTCATCCCCGCGCACGCCCAGTGCCCGTCGTGACAGGCGCTGACGGTGTGGCCGGCGTCGGCCAGTGCCGCTTCGACCCGTGCCCGTTCGGCACTGGGGTGTCCGAGGACGAGCGTCTCCATTGGCCCATCGTCGTCGCTCGGAGCCCACTCCACAAGGGACCTTGGTCGTTCGTCGACCCGGCTCCCGTCCGTCGGGCCGGCTGCGGACGGCCGGCTCGAGCATCCCGGTCCGGTCGGGCGGAGGAGGGTGTGGAAGCATCGCCGGATGCAGGATCTCACGGGCAGGGTCGCCGTCGTCACGGGTGGAGCGAGCGGAATGGGGCGCGAGCTCGTGCGACAGCTCGCGGCGGAGGGAGCCCATGTCGCGATGTGTGACCTGTCGGTGGAGGAGATGGACGAGACACGGCGGCTGGCCCTCGCCGATGCCCCCGACGACGTCGTGGTGACGTGCCACACCTGCGACGTCGCCGACGAGGACGCCGTGCTCGCGTTTCGCGACGAGGTGGTCATCCGTCATCAGACCGACCACGTCAACCTGTTGTTCAACAACGCCGGCATCGGCGGTGGAGGATCAGTCATCGCGGACTCACGCGAGGCCTGGGACCGCACGTTCGCGATCTGCTGGGGCGGCGTGTACTTCGGCGTCCGCGCCTTCATGCCGCTGCTCATGGCCAGCGACGAGGGCCACATCGTCAACACCTCCAGCGTGAACGGGTTCTGGGCGAGCATGGGCCCCGACCGGCCGCACACCGCCTACTCGGCGGCGAAGTTCGCCGTGAAGGGGTTCAGCGAGGCGCTCATCACCGACCTGCGGGTGAACGCACCGCACGTGAAGGTGTCGGTGGTGATGCCGGGCCACATCGGCACGTCGATCGTGGAGAACTCGCTGCGGCACGGCGCCAACGAGCTCGACATGGAGACGGCCGAGATGGTGCAGCTGATGTCGTCGATGTTCCGCGACCAGGCGCCGATGTCGGCGTCCGAGGCGGCCACGGAGATCCTCGACGCAGTCCGTGAGGGTCGGTGGCGGATCCTCGTGGGCGACGATGCCCGCAAGCTCGACGAGGCGGTGCGCGCCCATCCCGAGATCGCCTACGAGTCGCTCACCCTCGGTGACCTCACGAGCGGCAACGCCGGCTCCCCCTTCGCCCCCACCGACTGACTGACCTCTCACTCCTCATCGTTTGCGTGACGTTTTCGTTGGGGCGTCCCGACAATTCTGCAACGCAAACGTGAGGAGATGGAGGAGGATGGATCGGGTCGGAGGGAACCGGAGCGGTGGTGACGGCGTCGAAGATGCATGGGGAGACACATCGGACACACAGCAGCACTGGCCGTTCTCGTGGCACTGGGGGTGTCGGCCTGCGGGGCCGACGACGACTCGGGTGACAGCGCGACGGACACGGCCGACACCGAGATGCCGGCCGACATACCGGCCGAGATGGTCGCCGACGGCAACGACGGCGAGGCCCGCGCCGGCGACGGTGCGTCGTCCGACGACCGGGCCGCCGGCGACAGCGAGGCCGCCGAAGCGACGGCTGCGGCACCCGGGCTGGCGACCGGCGGCTCGCAGGCCCCGTCGGCGCCGTTGAACCTCGACGGCATCGGGAGGGCCGTCGCCGTCGAAGCGGGCGTCACCATCGGCACACCGAACATCCGCCGGGCCGTCGACGACACGCTCGAGGTGGTGCGCCGCCACAACGCCAGCGTCTTCGATGCCCAGGTCGACATCGGAAACGAGAGCGACGACGGCGGCATCGACGGCAGCGGCCGCATCGTGGTGAAGGTGCCCCCGGTCGACCTCGACCCGCTGGTCGCCGATCTCGACGGCACCGCGGGGACACTCATCGGCCGCACCCAGCAGTCGGAGGACGTCACCGAGCAACTGGTCGACCTCGACATCCGCATCCGCGTGGAGGAGCAGACCATCGCCCAGTTCGAGACGCTTCTCGCCGAGGCCACCGAGTTCCAGGACATCGTGACGATCCAGTCCGTGATCACGGAACACACGATCGTCCTCGAACGGCTGCTCGCCAGCCAGCGCAACGTCGAACAGCGGGTCGAACTGTCGACGCTCACGATCGACCTGGTCTACCGGGCTCCCGCGTCGGTGACCGACGAGCCCGTGATCGCCGACGACGACGGCATCGCCGATGCCTTCCGCAGCGGCTGGGACGCCTTCGTGGGTGTGCTGTTCGCCGTCGGACTGGTGCTGGCCGTGGCAGCACCGTTCCTGGCTCTCGCCGCGGTGGTGCTCGGTGTGGTGTGGCTGATCGCCCGCCGGCGGCCGCGTCGCATCCCGGCCGTTCGACGCGGCGACGACGCAGACGTCAGGCCCGCCGACGATCAGCTCGCCGGGCCCAGCCCTCGGGTGTGACCACGAGGTCGCTGAC
>JAWLEC010000229.1:0-3662 GCA_041686315.1 Ilumatobacteraceae bacterium | reverse complement strand
GGAGGAACAGGGTCGGGCTCTCGGTGGGGCGGAGCATGAGGATGGTGTCGACGTCGGGCACGTCGACTCCCTCGTTGAACAGGTCGACCGAGAACACGACGCGCATGCGGTCGGCAGAAAGGTCTCGCAGCGCACCTTCCCGTTCGGCCCGGCTTGACTCACCCGAGATCGCGACCGCCGGAATGCCGTGGCGAGTGAAGTGCTCGGCCATGAACTCTGTGTGCTCGATGCTGACGCAGAACCCGAGCGCCTTCATCGTCGAGATGTCGGTGTGCTCGGTCGCTTGCTGGACCACGAGCCGGGCCCATGCGTCGGAGCTGGTGTAGGTGTTGCTGAGCGCATCGATATCGTAGCCGCGGCCGCGCCGCCAGGGGACGTCCCTCAGGTCGAGACCGTCGTGGATGCCCAAGTAGAGGAACGGCGAAAGGTGTTGCTGGTCGATCGCGTCCCAGAGCCGCAGCTCAGCGGCGATCCGGTCGTCGAACCACTGGAGGATCGGCAGGCCGTCACTGCGCTCCGGAGTGGCCGTGAGCCCGAGCAGTTCGGTCGGGTCGAGGTGGCCGAGGACCCGCTCGTACGACGTGGCGGCGGCGTGGTGGAACTCGTCGACGATCACGACGTCGAAGTGGTCGGATGGGAGCGCGTCGAGGTCGTTGGCGTGCAGGCTCTGGATCGACGCGAAGACATGGTCGAATCGGGTCGGGCGGGCCCCGCCGACCCACTTCTCACCGAACGACGGATCGCGGAGCGCGTACCGGAACGTCGCGAGGCTTTGGTCGAGGATCTCTTCGCGGTGGGCGATGAACAGCAGGCGCGACCGCGACAGCTCTGAGCGCAGCGCTGCGTAGTCGAGGGCAGCCATCACGGTCTTGCCGGTGCCGGTGGCTGCGACGAGCAGGTTGCGATGGTGGCCGCGTTGTCGCGACAGCTCGATGAGCTCGAGCAGCCGCTCCTGGAACGGATGCGGGCGAAGCTCGATCGGGCTCAAGATGACGTGCGGCCCCCGGTTGACGGGCGAGGCCCGCTCCCGCTCAGCCTCGAACTGGTCGGGGTCGTAGGAGACGAAGTCACCGCCGAGCCAGTAGCTGTCGAACACCGCCCCGAACTTGGCGATCACGTCGGGGTTGCGTGCCGCCGAGACTCGGACGTTCCACTCCAGGCCGGTCACCTGCGCCGAGTGCGTGAGGTTCGACGACCCGACGTACGCGGTCGAGAAGCCTGACCGACGATGGAACACCCACGCCTTCGCGTGGAGCCGGGTCGTGTCGAGGTCGTAGGAGACCCGGACGTCGGCACCGAGATCGACGAGCTGATCCAACGCCCGCCGCTCGGTCGAGTCCGTGTACGTGGTCGTCAAGACACGAAGCGCTCGACCGTCGGCACAGTGACGTCGCAGCGGATCGAGGAGTGGCCTGATTCCACTCTGTCGGATGAACGCCATGACGACGTGGATCTCGTCGGCCGAGTCGATCTCTGATCGCAGCTGACTCCACATCGTCGGCTCACCGGGCGCGTTGGTCAGCAACGTCGTGTCGAGCAACGGGATGAGCGGCACGTCGAAGGCGGCGTCGGTGCCGTCCGGTCGGCGCCGAAGGACTGCCTGCAGCACCCTGGCCGGATCGACGGGCCGAGCACTCGGGTCCGTTGTGACGAGTTCACCGAGCCGATCGATCAACGATCGGGCGACGTTCAGCCCGACCTCGACACGCCGTTCCTCGCTGACATCGAGCAACGCCCGTTCGATCTGTCGGCTCACATGCCACGCGATGCGATCGGAAGCATCTGCGCTGTCGAGCGCCCGATCGTCGACGCCGAGCCCCTGCGCCAGTTCATCCAGCTGCACACGGAGACCCTCGGTGATCAGCAGCTCGTACAAGCCGGGTCCCAGGTCCGCCACGTGACGACGATACGCGAGCCATCATCGGGCGGCTGTGACCCGTGGTCGAACCCATCGTTCAAACTCTTGGACTATTCCAATAGATGAGTCACATGCCGTCGAACCTCGTGTCACTTTCGGATGCGTCGAGCATCTTGGGTGTGTCGTCCGAGCGCGTCCGTCAGCTGGTCGTGGCCGGTGACCTGCCGGCGCAGCGGTTCGGAAACGCGTGGGCCGTCCCGATGGACGCTGTTGTTGCTCGCCGCCACGCGTCTCGGTCTGGTGGACGGCCGCTCGGTGCTGTTCGGGCGTGGTGTGAGATCGTGCGAGATGACGTCGATCTCGGTCGTCCCGGTCGGTACCGGAGCAGAGCAGACGTCGTGCGTTGCGAGATGAGTCACGCCGATGTCGAGTCACTGCCGGCTGCCGCCGGAGCGTGATTCGGCGGCGTGCGTGCAGCCGTCGCGCTCGGGGCGCCGTTGATCGCCGCCGACGATCAGGACCTCTACCTCTCGCGAAGCGCGTTCGCTCAGCTGGAGTCGCTCGTGGCGTTCGTTCCCGATCCGCTCGGTCTGGTCCGTCTGCGGGTTGTGGATGACGACGCGTGGGGGATCATCTCCGGTGGCGAGCTGGCGCCACGTGGTGCCGTCGCCCTCGACCTCTTGGACTCAGCTGATCCACGGCACTGGATCGCAGCAGAGGATCTGGTTGCCCGCGCCGGGCTTGATCATCTCCGTCGGGCGTCTCGGTTCAGTGGCGGGCAGCCATCGCCGACGACCTGACGTCGAGGCTCCGTGGCCGAGACGTCGTTGGGTAACCTGATTCGATGTCGTTGCTGGACCGCATCTCGATCGACCCGGAGATCGTCCACGGGCGTCCGGCCGTTCGCGGGACCCGAATGCGCGTCGCCGATGTCCTGTCGTTGCTGGCGGCCGGAGCCACGGAGGATGAGATCCTCGAGGACTACCCCTACCTCGCTGCCGACGACATCAAGGCGTGTCTCGCCTACGCAGCGATCCAGGCGGATCACCCCGTTGTGATCGCGTCCTGAGGGCGTGCGGTTCCTCGTCGATGCACAACTGCCGCCAGCGCTCGCGCTGCTGCTCACGGAGCATGGCCACGTAGCCGAGCACATCACCGACATCGGCCCGGCAGATAGTCCTGACCGTGAGCTCTGGCGTTACGCGCTCGAGCACCAAGCCGTGATCGCGACCAAGGAC
Organism: Ilumatobacteraceae bacterium; assembly: GCA_041686315.1. Lineage (GTDB taxonomy): Bacteria > Actinomycetota > Acidimicrobiia > Acidimicrobiales > Ilumatobacteraceae > Sva-07. Next base: position 566 of record JAWLEC010000229.1, on the reverse strand, counting down.
GAGGACTTCGCCAACATGATCGCCACCGGCGTTGATGCGCCGACCGTCGTGTGGATTCGGGTCGGCAACACCCGGCGCGCCTCGCTACTCGCATGGTTCGAGCCACGCATCGACCAGATCGTCGGCATGGTTGCAGCAGGGGATCGACTCATCGAAGTCCGCTGAGATTGCTCGACGAGCGGGCAGGACGACTCATGACGAAGCCGAAGACGTACACAACAGCAACAGGCCGGAAGCTGACCGACGCGGACCTCGATGCCATCGTCGACGAGGTCGAGGGTGCCGAGTACGAGGTCGAGGAGTTGAAGTCTCGACGTCGAGGGCGGCCGCTCCTGGGATCAGCGCCCGCTGAGGTTGTGCCGGTTCGACTCGACCCGGAACTCAAGCGCGCCGTCGATGCACGTGCCGAGGCCGAACACCTCACCACGAGCGAGATCATCCGCCGGGCGCTTCGCCGCTACCTCGACGTCGCCTAGCTCAGGCGTCGGCGGCGTACCTGCCCCTACCGAGTGGCGGTGGGTTCAGGGTGGAAATCGCCCCTCCCGACACGAATCTGCACCCCACGG
>JAWLEC010000228.1:0-3679 GCA_041686315.1 Ilumatobacteraceae bacterium | reverse complement strand
GCCGGCGGTGGCCGCCCAGGTCGACAATGCCGCCACCCGGCTCCTGCTGACCCCGCACGAGCTGATCCCCCCCGACGGGTTCATCGCCGCCGACCACGTGCCCCGACTGCTCGACGACGCACGCGCCGCGGTCGACCGGCTCGGCCACGCGGACGTGATCGAGCGCGGCGAGCCGTGCTGGACCGACCTGTCGGCGTGGTTGGGGGTCGAGGTGCACGTCGGCCACGAACGCACCACCTCCGACGAGCGACGGCTCGACCCGGCGATCCACTTCACGGCCCGCGGCGACGACGTGCTCGCCGCCCGCAGCGTGCTCGACGCCGAGGTGTGGCGCCACGCGGCTCGGCGGCACGGCCTCGACGGCGACGCGCTCGATCGGTTGGCGGACCGGACATGGTCCGAACGACGGGCGGCTGCGTCGACGTCGGACCCTGCGCCCGGTGCACCGTCCGGCGGGGCGTCCGGCGACGGCGACACCGGTCGCGGCGCTGTCAGGGCGCGAGTCGCCGCCGCATGGCGGCGAGCGTCTCGTCGCCGTGCTGATCGGTGATCCGCGTCGGCGACGTGGACGTGTAGCTGCTCGCCAGCACCGGCACCGGATGCAGCGGCGCGTGCCGGAACAACCGCACCACGAGCTCCCAGTCGATGTAGACCGTGAGTTCCTCGTCGAAGTGCAGCTCGGGGTGCCCGGCTCGTATGGCGAGCACGCCGAGATCGATCGAGTTGTCGAGCACCAGACGCTCGAGCGACGGCTCGTCGTCGAACAGCAACCACGGCACCGTGTCGCCGCCGCGCACGTCGTCACGCAGCTGGGCGCCGTACAGCGCGCTGCAGTCGGGCGTGCGCCCCACGTACTCGGCCACCGCGCGCAACCACCCCGGGTGCATCACGTTGTCGTCGTCGAGGAACGCCACCCAGTCACCGGTGGCCGCCGCCAGGCCCACGTTGCGGGCGGCGGCGGCGCCGACGCCGTCGGTGCGGGTGACCGTGATCCGCGGGTCGTCGGCGGCGCGAGCGGCCAGCACGGCGGGCGTCTCGTCGGTGCTGCCATCGTCGACCACCACCAACTCCCAGTTGGCGTACGTCTGCGCCTCGACCGAGGCGATGGCGGTGACCATCTGGCTGGCGCGATTGCGGGTGGGCATCACCACGCTGATCCTCGGCGCTGCGACGAGGGGGGCGGTCGCCGCCCACACCGTCGTCTGCTCGATCCGTGCCCACCGGCGCAGTGCGACGACCTCCGCTCGCAGCGACGCGACCTCCTCGGTGGTCACCTGCGCTTGCGAGTCGAGCCGAGTGACCGTCGACCCGAGATGGACCACGGCGTCCGCGGCGGTGTCGGCTCGGCGGGCGATCCGCGGCAGGTCGAGACGCTGGAGGATCCAGTGCTTGAGTCGATCGAACATGGCGCAACCCCCGGCGTGACGAGAGGACGCCGACCATACTCGCCGCCGACCGTTACCCTCGCAGACGATGGAGGAACGTTCCGGCGCAGGTCAGGTCGGGGAAGTGGTCGATGCGGCCGACTCGGCGGATCCGGCCGATTCGGTGGAGGCGCAGCTCGACCGCCTGCAGCGCGAGTCGGAGCAGCGCCGCGCCGAACTGCGGGCGATCGCCGCCGAACTCCCCGAGGCGAGGAGCCGCCGGCAGGTCGTGGCCACGATGGCTCGCGACGCCCGCGTCAACGCCGACGTCGGCGACATCGTCACCCGCGCCTTCCGCAAGCTCGCCCGTGCCCCGCGGGCGATCGGCCGCCGGCTCCGCCGCTCGTGAACGCCCGGCCGACCGGCGACCACGTCCACGTGTTCGTCGCCCCCGACGGCAACGGCTTCATGCGCGACATCGCGTCGTGGATCGTCGAGGCGGCGGAGCAGACCGGCCGCACCGCCGACCTGGTCACCGACCGCCTGCCGCACGACGACGGCTCCACGAACCTCGTCGTCGCCCCGCACGAGTTCTACCTGCTCCGTGACGACCCCGACTCCGACGTCCGCGCCGCCGCCCGGGCCAGCGTCCCCGTGTGCACCGAGCAGCCCGGCACCCCGTGGTTCCTGCTCTCGCTGGGATTCTGCGTGGGCAGCCCGCTGGTGATCGACATCAACGCCACCGGCACCGCCGCCATCGAACGGGAGGGGTTCGACGCCGTGCGGCTCCACCTCGGCGCCGTCCCGTCGATGGACCGGCGGGCGCCCGACCGTGAGCGCGACATCGACGTGCTGTTCCTCGGCGGCGACACCCCTGTCCGCGGCGCCAAGCTGGCGACACTCGCCCCGATCCTCTGGCACCGGCGCGCCGACATCCGGCTGTTCTCGTCGTCGCGCCCGATCACCGGCGACGAACCCGGCGTGGTGTTCGGCGCCGACAAGTACGACCTCCTCGCCCGGTCACGGATCCTCGTGAACCTCCACCGCAGCGACGACGACCACGGATACTTCGAGTGGGCCCGCATGGTGGAGGCAATGGCCAACGGATGCGTCGTGGTGTCGGAACCGTCGGTGGGGTACGAACCGCTCGAGCCGGGCGCGCACTTCGTGGAGACCGACGACGTCGCCGGCGCCGTCGCCGAGCTGCTCGACGACCACGAGCGTCTCGACGCCGTCGCTCGGGCGGCCGCCCATTCGGTGCTCGACGAGCATCCGCTGGCTGCGTCGCTCGGGCCGATACTCGACCGCCTCGCAGCAACGCCTGCCGCCCCGGCGCCCAGCAGGCAGCAACGCCGCCTCGCGAAACGGCCCATCGTGCGCGATCACGCACCGCCGCTGATGCCACCGTTCACGCCCGACCGCCAGCTGCGGCTGCGCACCTACCACGCACTGATGGCCGAGACCCGGCTGCAGCGCGACATCGACGCGCTGCGTTGCCGGCTCCGCCACGGCGACGCCGACCACGTGGAACGCACCGTCACGCCCGCGTATCCCGACGCCACCCCGGAGGTGTCGGTGGTGGTCACGCTGTTCGACTACGCCCACGTGGTCACGGAGACGCTCGACTCGCTGGTGGCGTCGCGTGACGTCGACATCGAGATCGTGGTGGTCGACGACCACTCCCGCGACGACGGCCGCGACGTGGTGCGCGCGTTCATGGACGCCCACCCGGACGTGCCCATGCTGCTGCTCGGCCGGGACGCCAACGGGGGGCTGCCGGCCGCTCGCAACCTCGGATTCGAGCACGCCCGGGCCGACCGCGTGATGGTGATGGACGCCGACAACCTCGTGTACCCCACGTGCCTCCGCCGGCTCGGTGACGCCCTCGACGCCGATCCCGGCGCCGCGCTCGCCTACGCCACCCTCGAGACCTTCGGTGAACGGGCGGGCCTGGCGAGCGCGATGGGCTGGCACGTGCCGTGGCTGTGCGAACGCAACTACATCGACGCCCAGGCGATGCTGCGCCGGTCGACGTGGGAACGCCACGGCGGCTACCGCGACGGCGACGAGCTGGTGTTCGGCTGGGAGGACTGGGAGCTCTGGCTGCGTCTCGCCGAGGCGGGCGAATACGGCGTCCACGTGCCCGAGATGCTCGGCCGCTACCGCACCCAGGCGGCGTCGATGATCTCGGTGACCAACCTCGCCGCCCCGGCCATGCTCGAGCACCTCCGCGAACTGCACCCCTCCCTGCCCTGGCCGTAGCCGGCCGGCGTTCGCCAGGGGTGCGACCCCCCCCCCCCCGCGGCCCCCCCCGC
>JAWLEC010000066.1:0-16191 GCA_041686315.1 Ilumatobacteraceae bacterium | reverse complement strand
ACCCGTGGTGCCGCAGCCGACGCCGCAGGAGCGCAACGCTTCCTGCAAGCAGCGGTACGGCGCCAACTCGGCGGCGGTGATGTACCAGGGCGAGTGGGTGTGCAGCGTCTGCAACGCCGACGAGGTCCTCGACCACCCGGGGGGCGTCGGTGACGTCGAGTGCCACGGGCAGGCAGCGCCCGCCCGCCGACTCGATCTCGGCGGCCAGGTCGGCGAGCCGCTCGGTGCGGCGCGCCGTCGCCACTACGGCGGCGCCGTGGGCGGCGAGCACCCGGGCGAAACGCCGGCCGAGGCCCGACGACGCCCCGGTCACCAGCGCCACGCGCCCCGTGAGGTCCACCGGTCGGTCCTGTGCGCTGCCGCCGTCGTCCACCGCGTCGTCGGTCCTCGGGATCTCGTCCATCGGGGCATCGAAGCACAGCGCCTCCGAGGCCCCGAACTCGGAGAGCGGTGCGTAGGGTCGCGGGATGGCCGTGAACTCCGAGACGCGCACGTCGCGCGAGCCTGACGGCGACGGCTACCCTCGGCGGTTGCTGATCACGGTGATCGCGGCGATCGTCGTGTTCTCGTCGTCGATGACCATCGTGTCGGCGTCGCTGCCCACGATGGCCGACGATCTCGACTCGACCGAGTCGGTGCTGAGCTGGGCGGTGACCGGCCTGTTCCTGATGATGGCCGTCGGCACGCCGATCTTCGGGCGTCTCGGCGACACCTACGGGCACCGCAACGTGTTCCTCACCGGCGCCGTGATCCTCAGCATCGGTACCGTGCTGTGCGGGTTGGCTCCCACCGCACTCGCCTTCGTGGCGGCGCGCATGGTGGTGGGTGTGGGCATCTCGGCCACGATGCCCACGTCGATGGCGCTGATCATGGAGGCCTATCCGATCCACCGCCGCTCCGAGGCGATGGGCTGGTTCCAGATGGCGATGACCGGGGCGCCGGTGCTCGGCCTCATCGTGGGCGGGCCGCTCATCGAGGCGTTCGGATGGCGGTCGGTGTTCGCCGTGCTCGCCCCGATCTCCCTGGTGGGGGTCACCTTGGCGTGGCGCGTCATCCGCACGTCCGAGCGCGGCGAGCCGGTGCCGATCGACTGGGCCGGCGCCGCCACGCTGGCCGTCGCCACCCTCGGGTTCCTCCTCTACCTGCAGCGCGGCGGCCCGGCCGGGTTCGGCGACCCGCTCGCACTGGCGTTGCTGGGGGCGGGCGTGATCGCCGGCGTCGCGTTCGTGCGGATCGAGCGCTCGGTGCCGTCGCCACTGCTGCGGCTCGACTACTTCCGCCGGTCGAACTTCACGGGCCCGCTGATCGCCCAACCGCTCAGCCAGTTCGCCTACATGGGCGGGTTCCTCATCTCGCCGCTGCTGCTCGACGAGCTCTTCGGCTACACGGTCAGCGCGGTTGCGCTGGTGCTGCTGTTCCGCCCGCTCGTGTACAGCATCTCCTCGCCGGTGGGAGGCCGCCTGGCGACGGTGGCGGGGGAGCGGTCGATGATCATCAGCGGCTCGGTGCTGATGGCGCTGTCGATGGGAGCCTGGACGTTGGCCGCCCACTGGGAGAACATCGCCCTCGTCATCGTCGGCCTCGTGCTGTCGGGTCTCGCCATGGGGCTGGCGTCGCCGTCGTACACCACCACGATCGCCGCCGCCGTCGAGCCGAAGGACCTCGGCGTCGCCAACGGCATGGGCACCACGATGATGAACATCGGCATGCTCACCGGCATCCAGGCGATGTTCACCGTGCTGGGCGACGGTCGCGGGCCCGACGATTTCGCGCTCACCTTCGCCTTCGGCGGGGTGGTAGCCGCGGTCGGTCTCGTCGGCGGTCTGATGGTGACGTCCACGAACGGTCGATGAACGCAATGAGTCGTACAGTGACACCGGCGCTCGGCTGACCTACCCTCTGGCGGCGTGCCGAGCATCTCCCGAATCGCCATCAGCACCGGAGGCGGCGACGCCCCCGGCCTCAACGCGGTGATCCGCTCCGCCACCCTGGCGGCCCGCAACCGGGGATGGTCGGTGGTGGGCATCCGCGACGGGTTCAACGGCCTGATGGTGCCGGAGGAGTACGACCACGGCGGCCTCATCGAACTCGACCGGGAGTCGGTGCGGGGAATCTCCCATCTCGGTGGAACCATCCTCGGATCGACCAACCGGGGCAATCCCACGGCGTACCCGATGCAGCAGCCCGACGGATCGTGGATCGAGGTCGACCGCAGCGACGAGCTGATCGCCAAGTTCCGCGAGCAGGGGATCGACGCGCTGATCACCATCGGCGGCGACGGTTCGCTCACCATCGGCAACCATCTCCACCAGCACGGCCTGTGCGTGGTCGGTGTCCCCAAGACGATCGACAACGACCTCGACAAGACCACCACCACGTTCGGCTTCGACACGGCGGTGGACTTCGCCACCGACTGCATCGACCGCCTCCACACCACGGCGACGTCGCACGGCCGCGTCATCGTGGTGGAGGTGATGGGTCGGTACGCCGGGTGGATCGCCCTGCATGCCGGCATGGCCGGCGGGGCGCACGCGATCCTGATCCCCGAGATCCCGTACGCCATCGAACCGGTCGCTGCCACCGTCAACCAGCGCGACGAACGCGGGGCGCGGTTCACGATCGTCGTGGTCGCCGAGGGTGCCCGACCGCAGGGTGGCGACGTGTCGGTGGTCGGCAAGGCGGTCGGCCAGGCCGAACAGCTCGGCGGTGTCGGCGGCAAGGTGGCCACCCAGCTGGCGGAGCTGACCGGCAAGGAGACGCGCACCGTCGTGCTCGGCCATCTCCTCCGTGGCGGCTCGCCCACCTCGCTCGACAGGCTCCTGGGGTTGCGGTTCGGAGCCGCCGCGGTCCGCGCCCTCGAGGACGGCGAGGACGGTGTGATGGTGTCGCTGGATCCACCGGACGTGATCTACGTGCCGCTCGCCGAGGCCACACGGAGGATGAAGACCGTCCCGCTCGACTGCGACACGATGCACACGGCGCGCGACCTCGACATCAACTTCGGCGACAAGATGCCCGGCCGCTTCGAGCGCTGACCGTCAGGCGTCCACCGGCTCGCGTGTGCGAACGCGGGCGAACTGCATCACACCGTCGTCGACGGGGTCGTGGCGGAACATCCTGCGATCACGGAGATAGTCCTGCGGGTTGAGCCACGGCTCACGGTCGCCCTGCTTCGGGAACCGGTGGAGCACGCGCTGGATGTAGCCGGCGGAGAAGTCGTCGATCCACGGCCGGGTGGCCATGTCGAGGTCCGAGCGGCGCAGCCGGGGAGTGCACTGGTCGGCGCCGATCGCGGACATGTGGTTGAGGAGCCGGCAGACGTACTCGCTGATGAGGTCGGCCCGCAGCGTCCACGATGCGTTGACGTAGCCGAACGACGATGCGAGATTCGGAACGTCGGAGTAGGCGAACCCCTTGTAGGTGAACGTCCGGGAGAAGTCGACCGGTACGCCGTCGACGCTGAAGTCCACCTCGCCCAACGTCACGAGTTCCAGCCCGGTGGCGGTGACGACGATGTCGGCCTCGAGGACGTCGCCGGATTCGAGTTCGATCCCGTCCTCGGTGAAGGTGGCGACGTGGTCGGTGACGACCGACACCGAGCCGTTCCTGATCGCGTCGAACATGTCGCTGTTGGGTACGAGGCACAGCCGCTGGTCCCACGGGTCGTAGGTGGGTGTGAAGTGGGTCTCGACGTCGTAGTCGGGGCCCAGCTCCTCGCGCACGAGATCGAGGAGCTTCTCCCTGGCCTCGTCCGGGTGCGACCGGATCCGCTTGTACATGAGCTGCTGGAGTGCGGTGTTCTTCAGCCGGGTGAGCGCGTACGCCCAGCGCTCCGGCAGGACCTTGCGGAGCCCGTTGGCGACGGCGTCGACGTCGGGCCGCGAAGCCATGTACGTCGGCGACCGCTGCAGCATCGTGACGTGTCCGGCCCGCTCGGCCATCGCCGGCACCAGGGTGACGGCCGTGGCGCCCGAACCGATCACCACCACTCGCTTGCCGTCGTAGTCCAGGTCCTCCGGCCACTCCTGCGGATGGATCACCGGGCCCCGGAACCGGGCACGGCCCGCGAACTCGGGCGTGTGCCCGGCCGTGTAGCTGTAGTAGCCCGAGCACATGAACAGGTAGTTGCAGGTGTAGGTGGCGCTGCCGCCGCCCTGCTCGTCCGCGACATCAGCAGTGACGGTCCAGGTGGCGGTGTCACTCGACCAGTGCGCCGTGCGGACGAGATGGCCGAAGCGGATGTGGCGGTCGATGCCGTTCTCGGTGACGGTCTCGCGAAGGTAGGCCATGATCGACGGGCCGTCGGCGATGGCCTTGTCGGCGACCCATGGCTTGAAGCTGTAGCCCAGGGTGTGCATGTCGCTGTCGGAGCGGATGCCCGGGTAGCGGAACAGGTCCCACGTGCCACCGATGTCGGAGCGCCCTTCGAGGATCAGGTACGTCCGGTCCGGGGACTCGGCCTGCAGGTGGTAGCCGGCACCGATGCCGGAGATGCCGGCACCGATCACCAGCACGTCGACGTGTTCGGTCTGCGACATGTCGGCCATGTGTCGAACGGTATCGGCGCGTCGGGACGACAGACGAAGTCGTGACGTGATCGGCGCCCGCCACCGTCCTACCCTTGGACCATGAGCACCTTCGCTCCACCGACCGGACCCCCTGTCACGGCGCTGCCGGACCATCCTGCCCCGCGCCGGCGCCGCGGCCCGCTGCTGATCGTCGCCGTCGTCGCCCTGGTGGCAGCAGGCATCGGGGCGATCCTGGCGCTGTCGGCCGGTGGCACCGACGACGGTGAGGCGCTGCCGGAGGCCGAGGCCTTCTCGCTGGCGGCAGCCGCCGAGCAAGCCGTCGACGCCTCCACGATGCGCTTCGACATGACCGTCACCGCAGGATCGCTCGGCGCCGTCACGGTCGACGGTGTGGTCGACAACGACAACGGCGTCAGCCGCCTCACCATGGATCTCGGGTCGCTGATGGGCCTGGACGGCGTGGCCGGCACGGGCGGAGAGATCGGTGCCATGGAGGTGCTGTTCGACTCGGGCGCCGGTGTCGTCTACTTCGGCGCCGAGGCGATGGGCGGGCTGCTGCCCACCGACGCCCCGTGGGTGTCGTTCGACCTCGAAGCACTGGCGGAAGCGAGCGGGCAGTCGCTGGAGGATCTGCAGGGTGAGTTCGCCGTGGATCCCGCCGACACCGCTGCCGCCCTGCTCGCCGCCGACGACGTCACCGAGGTCGGCGACGAGGTGATCGACGGCGTCCCGACCCGGCACTACCGGGTCACGGTCGATCTCGCGGCGGCGCTCGCCGCCGTACCCCAGGCCGACGCCGACCGGCTCGGCAGTGCCGAGTTCGGCGAACTCGACCTGCCCGACGCCGTCGTCTACGACGTGTGGGTGACCGAGGACAACCAGTTGCGCCGCTCCACGTTCGAGATGGACGTGGCCGGGGAGACGACGAGCGTGGTGCTGAACATGTTCGCCGACGCCGAGCCGGCGGCGATCGAGCTGCCGAGCGGCGACGACGTCGTCGACCTCACCGAGTTCCTGGGCTTCTGACCGTCCGGGAGGACAGCAGGCGGGCTGCCGCGCGGTGCCCGGACGACACCGCCGGCTCGGGGTCGCCCCGCCAGCGGGGATCGGTCAGGAAGCCGGCGGCGAAGGCGTCACCGGCGCCCGTCGTGTCGGGCACCTCGTCGATGGCGATGGCCGGCACGAGCACCGGGGGGCGCCCGTCCCGGTACACCACGGCCGCCTCCGGGCCGCGCTTCACCACGGTGACCGATCCGGCGACCGCGCCGTCGATCTCCAGGAACGCGGCCTCGTCGGCGTTCGCCAGCAGCACCGACGGTCGCAGCTCCGCGAGCAGTGAGCGCACCGCCGAGCGGCCGAGTTCGGCCATCACCGACGTCGACGACACGTCGACGGACACGGCGATGCCGCGCTCGTGTGCCCACCCGATGACCGTCGTCGCGGTCGTGGCCACCGGCTCGACGGCCAGCGAGTAGAGCGGGACGTGCAGCACGTCGACGTCGTCCAGCCAGTTCGGCTCGGGACGGTCGAGATCGACGCAGGCCCGTCGGTCGGTGAGCATGCTGCGCTCGCCGTGGTGGTCGACGAGCGCCACGATCGTGCCGGTGTCGCCGCCGCGGCGCGCGTGGGTGACGTCGACACGGTCGGCGGCCATCGTGGCGAGCAGGGCCGTGCCGATGGCGTCCTCGCCGACCTGACCCAGGAATCGTGACGTCCCGCAGAGCCGGGCGGCCGTGATCGCGGTGTTGGCGGCGCTGCCGCCCCGGCGGCGGGTGATGCGGGCAGGGGTGTCGGAGGCGACGTTGACGGGGCCACCGAGCTCGACCACGACGTCCTCGACGAGGTCGCCGAGTGCCGCCAGCCGGATCACGCCGGCGCCGGTCCCGCCTTCGATCGGTGTGTGGCGTGGCATCGGCCGAGCGTAGGTCCGCGCCGCCGGTCGGCGAGACTGGAGCCATGATCAGACTGCGCCAGGTGGCCCTCGTGGCCCACGACCTCGACGACGTGGTGGCCGAACTCTGCGATGCCTTCGGACTCACGGTGTGTTTCCATGATCCGGGCGTGCGCGAGTTCGGGCTGCACAACGCCCTGATGGTGATCGGTGACCAGTTCCTGGAGGTCGTGTCGCCGGTGGAGGACGGCACCACCGCGGGACGGCTGCTCGACCGCCGTGGCGGCGACGGCGGCTACATGGCCATCTACGAGGTCGACGACCTCGACGACCGCATCGAACGTCTCGCCCGTCACGACGTCCGCATCGTCTGGTCGGGTGACCTGCCCGACATCCGCGGGCGGCATCTCCATCCGCGCGACGTGGGCGGCACGCTGGTGTCGATCGACCAGCCCGTCCCCAACGGGAGCTGGCGATGGGGAGGCCCCACCTGGAAGGCGCATCCCGACGGAGCAGCGGTGACGGGAATCGCCGGGGTGACCATCGCCGCCGCCGACCCCGGCTCGATGCGGGCCCGCTGGGAGGAGCTCGGACTGGCGACCTCGGTGCGGTTCGTCGCGGCCGGCGAGCGTGGCGAGGGTCTCGACGGTGTCGATCTCGTGGCTGCCGACCGTGACCGGGCCGGTGAGACACGGCACGTGTGTGGTGTCGAGTTCCGCTTCGTCTGATACCCTATGGGGTATGTGTAGACAGACCACCTGCCGAACCTGCGGCCGCCCGGGCTGGGCCGGCTGCGGAGCCCACGTCGAACAAGTCCTCGGACACGTGCCCCAGAACGAGCGCTGCCAGTGCGGCAGCGGGACCTCGTCGGCGTCGTCCGGTCGCAAGGGCTGGTTCCGTCGCTGACGGGTGACCGACTGCCTATTGCGAACTGAACTCGCAATAGTTAGGATGGCGCCTCGTGGGGAACGAGGCAGTGCCATCCGACGGGCGTCGCGCCCGCCGCGAGCGCGGCCGCACCGCGGTGATCGACGCCATGTTCGACCTCCTGCAGGAGGGCAAGGTGCCGCCACCGGTGGACCTCGTCGCCGAACGCTCGGGCGTGTCGGTGTCGACCATCTTCCGCTACTTCCAGAACCTCGACACGCTGCAGGTGCAGACGTTCGAGCGGTTCCTCGAACGGTTCAGCCCGCTGGTGGCGGGCGCCGACGAACCTGACGCCCCGCGACCGACCCGCATCGCCGGGTTCGTCCGGGCCCGGCTCGACCTCTACGAGCGCGCCGGCACGATCATGGCCGTCGGGCGCCTCCGCGCGCTCGAACACGAGCCGCTCGTCGAGGCGTCGTCACGCATGCGCGGGCTGCTCGCCGAACAGGCACGGCACTGGTTCGGGCCCGAACTCGACGGCACGTCGTCGTCGATGCGCTCCGACCTGACGGCGTCGATCGACGCCTTCACCTCACTCGAGTCGTGGGACGTGATGCGCCGGACGCACTCACGCTCGCGCCCGCAGATCGACCGCACCTGGCGCCGCGGCCTGGCCGCACTGTGCGACGCCCACACGAACGGAGCCACGTCATGACCCGACCATCACGCTTCGAGGGGGCCATCGGACGCACCCTCGCCGAGTCCGAGCCCTGGTTCGACGAAGCGCCGCACCCGGGGCCGGACGCACCGAACGTGGTGGTGATCCTGCTCGACGACACCGGATTCGGGCAGTTCGGGTGCTACGGCAGCGACATCGACACCCCGCACGTCGACGCGTTGGCCGACGGCGGGTTGCAGTTCACCAACTTCCACGTCACCCCGCTGTGCTCGCCGACGCGGGCATCGCTGCTCACCGGCCGCTCGCAGCACGCCGTGGGAATGCGCTCGGTGTCGAACTTCCGCACCGGATTCCCCCACCAGCTCGGCCACATCAGCAACCACGCCTCCACGATGGCCGAGGTGCTGGGCGACGCCGGGTACGCCACGTTCTGCGTCGGCAAGTGGCACCTCGCGCCGATGGAGCAGTGCTCCGCCGCCGGACCGTTCGACCAGTGGCCGCTCGCTCGCGGGTTCGACCGGTTCTACGGCTTCCTCGAGGGCGAGACCGACCAGTTCCACCCCGAGCTGGTGGCCGACAACCATCCGATCCGGCCGCCCGCCGGATCCGACGAGGGCTACCACCTGTCGGAGGACCTCGTCGACCAGGCGCTGCGGATGGTGTCCGACAGCGTCGGCGTGCGACCCGACCGGCCGTTCTTCACCTACATCGCCTTCGGGGCGACGCATGCACCGCACCAGGCGCCGCCCGAGTACCTCGCCAAGTACCGGGGTCGGTACGACGAGGGCTGGGACGTCGTGCGCGAGCGCTGGTTCCGGCGCCAGCTCGAACTCGGCGTGATCCCCGAGGGCACCGAATTGGCACCGCGCAACCCCGGCGTCGACGCCTGGGACGACCTTCCCGAGAACCAGCAGCGCCTGGCGGCACGGCTGCAGGAGGCCTTCGCCGCCTTCCTCGACCACACCGACGACCAGATCGGACGGTTCGTCGACGGTCTCCGGCGCCTCGGTCAGCTCGAGAACACGCTGCTCGTGGTGCTCGCCGACAACGGTGCCAGCCAGGAGGGCGGGCCCTTCGGCGTGATGCACGAGATGAAGTTCTTCAACGGCATCCTCGAGACGCCCGACGAGGCCGTCGACCGCATCGACGACATCGGCGGGCCGCACAGCCACACCAACTACCCGTGGGGCTGGGCGCAGTGCGGCAACGTGCCGTTCAAGTGGTACAAGCAGAACACCCACGAAGGTGGTGTCCACGTGCCGATGATCGTCCACTGGCCCGACCACATCGACACCGCGGGCGGCGGGCCGGGGCTCCGCCACCAGTTCACCTACGTCGCCGACATCGCGCCGACGATCTACGAACTGGTCGGTGCCGAACCGCCAGCGGTGTACCGCGGCGTCGAACAGCTGCCGGTGACCGGGCACTCGTTCGCCTCCGCACTTGCCGACGCCGACGCCGACGCCACCAACACGCTGCAGTACTTCGAGATGGCCGGCAGCCGAGCGCTCGTGGCGGGGGAGTGGAAGGCCGTGTGCCGCCACCAGCCCGGTGCCGACTACGACACCGAACCGTGGGAGCTGTACCACCTCGCCACCGACGCATCCGAGTGCCACGACCTCGCCGATGAGCAGCCCGACAAGCTCGCCGAGCTGCAGGCGCTGTGGTGGCAGGAGGCCGACCGTCACGGCGTGCTGCCGCTCGACGACCGTACGTTCGAGCTGTTCGGCGCCCGCTTCCGGCCCAATTCACCCCATCCGCCGGACCGTCGCTACGTGTACCGGCCGCCCATGTCCCCGCTGCCCGGTCAGGCATCGGCGGCCATCGGCGGTCGATCGTTCGATCTCACGGCCCGGTTCACCCGCACCGCCGGCGACGACGGCGTGATCTTCGCCACCGGCACCGAGAACAGCGGCCTGTCGGTGTTCGTACAGCACGGCCGCCTCGTCGTGGACTACAACGCCTTCGACGACCACACCGTCGCCGAGTCCGACGTCGAGCTGCCGGCCGGTGACGTCACCGTGGTGGTCGGGTTCCGGCGCGGCGACGGGCGGGCCGGGTCCATGCACCTCATCGTCGACGGCACCCCGGCGGGCAGCGCCGACCTCTCGCTGTTCATGTCGATGATGTCGTCGGTCGGGCCGAGCATCGGCGAGGACCACGGCTCACCCGTGTCGCCGCGCTACGACGCGCCGTTCCCGTTCACCGGCACCCTGCACGAGGTGGAGATCCAGCTCCTCAGCCGAAGCGACGCCGCCGCACGCGATGCAGAGGCGAGAGCGGAGATGTCACGCCAATGATCGCCGTCACGCTCCTCGGCACGGGCAGCCCGATGCCCGACCCGCACCGTGCCGGCCCCGCGACCCTCGTGAGTGCCGGTGGCGCCCACCTCCTCGTCGACGCCGGCCGCGGCGTCATCATGCGACTGGCTGCGGCAGGCGTGCCCGTCGGGCAACTGTCGGCCGTGCTGCTCACCCATCTGCACAGCGACCACATCACCGACCTCAACGACGTGATCACGTCGCAGTGGATCACCACGTTCGAGCCGACCCCGCTGCAGATCGTGGGCCCGATCGGCACACGCGAGGTGGTGGAGCACGTCATGGCGTCGCTCGCCCCCGACATCGGGTATCGCATCGCCCATCACGACGACCTCACCCAGCCTCCGCTGGTGGAGGTGACCGAGGTGGAGCACGGACCCGTCGAGGTCGGCGGCACCACGTTCACCGTCAGCGCCGCGCCCACCGACCACAAGCCCGTCGAGCCCAGTGTCGGGTACCGCATCGGGCACGACGGCACCGCCGTGGTGGTCGCCGGCGACACCGTGCCGTGCGCCGGGCTCGACGAGCTGTGCGCCGGCGCCGATGCGCTGGTCCACACCGCCATCCGCAAGGACGTCATCGCCGACATCCCCCTGCAGCGCCTGCGCGACACGCTCGACTACCACTCCTCACCCGAGGAGGCCGCACAGACGGCCACCCGTGCCGGCATCGGCACGCTCGTGCTGACGCACTACGTCCCCGCCTTCCCGCCCGGAGGGGGCGACGACTGGCGTGATCTCACCGCCGCCCACTTCGGCGGCCGCATCGAACTCGGTGACGACCTGCACCGGGTCGAGATCGACTGACCACAGATCGACCGAACAGGAGCCCACCATGCAGACCCTGCGCACACCCGACGACCGATTCGCCGACCTCGCCGGCTATCCGTTCGAACCGCACTACGCCGAGATCGACGCCGTTCCCGGCGAGGACGGCGGAACGCTGCGCGTCCACTACCTCGACGAGGGGCCGGCCGACGCCGCACCCGTCCTGCTGCTGCACGGCGAGCCGTCGTGGAGCTACCTCTACCGCCACATGATCCCGCCGCTGGTGGCCGCCGGGCACCGCGTGATCGCCCCCGACCTGGTGGGCTTCGGCCGCAGCGACAAGCCCACCGAGCAGGCCGACTACACCTACGCCCGCCACGTCGAGTGGATGCGCCAGCTCCTCTTCGACCGGCTCGACCTGCGCGACATCACGTTCTTCGGACAGGACTGGGGAGGGCTCGTCGGCCTGCGTCTCGTGGCGCTCGACCCCGACCGCTACGCCCGCGTCGCCATCGGCAACACCGGCCTTCCCACCGGGGAGGGACGGCCCAGCGAGGCGTTCATGCAGTGGCAGAAGTTCTCCCAGGAGTCACCGGCGTTCCCGATCGGCCAGATCGTGAACGGCGGATGCGCCACCGATCTCGCCGACGAGGTGATCGCCGCCTACGACGCGCCGTTCCCCGACGACAGCTACAAGGCGGGCGCGCGCATCTTCCCGTCGCTCGTTCCCACCAGCGGCGACGACCCGGCCAGCGACGACAACCGGGCGGCGTGGGAGGTGCTGAGCCGGTTCGACAAGCCGTTCCTGCTGTGCTTCAGCGACCAGGACGCCGTCACCAAGGGCGGCGACGCACCCTTCCTCGCCAAGGTGCCCGGCACGGAGCGGCAGCCGCACACCACGATCGAGGGCGGCGGCCACTTCCTCCAGGAGGACCGTGGGCTCGAACTCGCACGGGTGCTGATCGACTTCATCGGTTCATGAGCGACCGGCTCGACCCCGACCGGCTCGACCCCGATTGGCTCGACCTGAGCCGGCGCGCTGCGTTGGCGTCGCACCGGCTGATCGGTTGGATCTACTGGGACCCGACCGCCATCGCGAACTACGCGGCGCTCGGCGTGCCCGACGGGATCGGCTACTACATCGCCACGCGCGGCGCCTCCCTCGGAGAGGCGGGCAACGACGTGGTCACGGCGGCCTTCTTCTCGATCCACCCCGACTTCGTGGCGTTCGGTCTCGACCAGTGCCGCGCCCACACGACGTTCGAGGACGCGGCACGCGCCCGCGACGAGGCCGTCGTCGCCGGTCTGCACGCCTACGCTCCCGAGCTCTGTGACGGGTTGGCCGAGATGGCGGCCCCACTGTGGGACGCCGCCGACGCCCTGCCGGTCGCCGGCCACGTGCTCTACGCGTCGTTGCGCGGCCGGCGCCGTCACGACATCCCGCTGCTGTCGGCCTGGCTGGCCGTGAACTGCATCCGCGAATGGCGTGGCGACACCCACTGGGCGATCCAGACCGCCGAAGGGATCGGCCCCATCGCCGCCGGCATCCTCGACGGAGCCTGGCGGGGATACGCCGATGACTGGCTACCGCGCAGCCGTGGCGCCGACGATGCGATGCTCGCCGCCGGATTCGCCGAACTCGAACAGCGTGGGCTGGCCGCGGACGCACAGGTGAACGAGTCCGGCACCGCCTACCGCCAGGGTCTCGAGGACCGCCTCGACCACCTCACCTCGGTGGCGTGGCGACACCTCGGAGCCGACGCCACGACGGCCTTCCTCGACCTCGTGGAGCCGGTCGGGGCGCAGCTCGTCGACCGCATCGACGCCACGGCGGGCCCCGACTGGATGCCCGCTGCACGGGATCGGCGGGTTCGATGATCCACGTGAGCCGCACGGCGACGGTCGACGCCGATCTCACCGCGGTGTGGGACACACTGGCGGACTTCGGCGCCATCAGCCGCTGGGCGCCGAACGTGGACCATTCGTGCCTGCTCACCGAGATTCCCGCGTCGGCCGACGAGACGTCCGATCTCACCGGGGTCACCCGACGCATCCAGGCGGGCCGCACGGTGTTGGTCGAGCGCGTCACGGCGTGGTCGCCACCGGCACGGCTCGCCTACCGCATCGAGGGGCTGCCGCCGGTACTGCGGTCGGTGACCAACGAGTGGGAACTCGCACCGGTCACCGGCGCGCGGGGGCGGACGAATGTCACCCTGACGTCACACGTCGACGCCGGGCCACGACCACCGCAACAGCTGATCGCCCGCGTCGCCGCCAAGCGGCTGGCGGGCGCGTCCGAGGAGATGCTGCAGGGCCTGCAGCGCGCCATGAAGGAGATCCACGCGTGAACGCAGACAGCTGGAACGACGGAGCCCGCCCGGACGTGATCGTGATCATGACCGACGAGGAACGGGCGATCCCGCCCTACGAGACCGACGAGCTACGCGCCTGGCGCGACTCGGCGCTCGCCGGTCGGCGCTGGTTCGCCGAGCACGCCGTGGCGTTCGGCCGTCACTACACGGGGTCGCTGGCGTGCGTGCCCAGCCGGCCGACGATGTTCACCGGCCAGTACCCCGACGTGCACGGCGTGACCCAGACCGACGGCCTCGGCAAGAACTTCGACGACTCACGGCTGCGCTGGATGCCGCCGGGCGAGGTCCCCACGCTGGGCAACTGGTTCCGGGCCGCCGGCTACGACACCCACTACGACGGCAAGTGGCACATCAGCCATGCCGATCTCACCGATCCCGCCACCGGCGAGCCACTCGCCACCAACGACGACACCGGTGCGATCGACGAGGTGGCGGTTCGGCGGTACCTCGACGCGGATCCGCTCGGTCCGTACGGCTTCTCGGGCTGGGTGGGCCCGGAACCACACGGTGCTCCGTTGGCCAACAGCGGCACCGTGCGCGATCCGCTGATCGCCGACCGAGTGGTCGCCTGGCTGGAGGAACGCTACGCGCGCCGCCGTGCCGGTGACCCCGACGCCCTGCGCCCGTTCCTGCTGGTGGCGAGCTTCGTCAACCCGCACGACATCGTGCTCTTCCCGGCCTGGGCGCGGCAGGGTTCGCCGCTCGACGACCGGCCGGAAATGACACCGCCGACGGTGCCGGCCCCGCCCACCGCCGACGAGGACCTGGCCGGCAAGCCCGCCGCGCAGATCGCGTACCGGGAGTCCTACCCGAGCGGCTACGGACCGCCGGCGCTGGTGTCGCGCCTCTACCGCGACAACGCCCAGCAGTACCGCGACCTCTACCACCGTCTCCACGCCGAGGTGGACGCCCCGCTCGATCGCGTCCGCCGTGCCGTCACCGACGCCCACGACTCGGGCGGGTTCGCGGAGGCCGTCGTGGTGCGCACTTCCGACCACGGCGAGTTGCTCGGCGCCCACGGGGGACTCCACCAGAAGTGGTTCACGCTGTACGACGAGGCCACCCGCGTCCCGTTCGAGGTGGCCCGCGTCGGTGGCGCAACGACTGCAGCTCGCCGGATCGACGACGCACCCACGTCGCACGTCGACCTCGTGCCCACGCTGCTGGCGGCGGCGGGCATCGACGAGACGGCCGTCTCGCAGGTGCTGCGCGAGCAGTTCAGCGAGGTGCACCCCCTGCCGGGCCGCAACCTGATGCCGATCGTCGACGGAGAAGACGCACCTGCCGACCGGGCGGTCTACATCATGACCCGCGACAACATGCTGGAGGGCGATTCGGGTGCCTCGGCGATGGCCCGCCGCCTCGGCCGGGTGGCGAAGCCGCCGGCGCCGATGCGGATCCGTGTGCCGGCACACGTCGGAGCGAACTTCGAGGGAGTGGTGGTGCGTGTCGGGGACGACGTCGAGGGTGGATCCGGCCATCTGTGGAAGCTGGTACGCACCTTCGACGATCCGGCCACGTGGACCGAGCCGGGGATCCGCCACCTCGCCGCCGACGGCCCCGGTGGTGACGTGTACCGCAGCGAACCACTGCCCGACCAGTGGGAGCTCTACGACCTCACGGCCGATCCGGTGGAGGCCGACAATCGCTGGCACGACCCCGATGCCGCCACCGTGTTCGACCACCTGCGCACCGTGCTGAAGCACGAGCGTGCGCGCAGCGTGCCCGAGCGCAACGTGCCGTGGCCGTACGCCCGGCGTCGTCCCACCGCGGGTCCGCCGGCGAAGCGGGTGCCACCGCCGGCGCGTCTGCTGCGCAGGGCCGTCCAGAAGCTCGGGCTGCACCCCGACGACCCCGACGCCCGGGAGTTCGAGCTGCTCGGGCGACGGGCATTGATCGTGTGCACCAACCACGGTGTGCTCGACATCGGCAAGGCCACCGGCGTGTTCGCCAGCGAGATGACCGTGCCCTACTACGCGTTCCTCGACGCCGGCATGATCGTCGATCTCGCCAGCCCCGACGGCGGCGTGATCCCCGTGGACCCGCAGAGCGTGAAGCCGGTGGTGCGCACCGCCGAGGACGACCGGTTCCTCGCCGACGACGACCTGCGGTCGAAGGTGACCGACTCGTTGCGGATCGCCGACGTCGACGTGGCGTCGTACGACATCGTCTTCCTCGCCGGTGGTTGGGGTGCCGCCTTCGACCTCGGCGTGTCGGACGACCTCGGCGACAAGATCACCGACGCCAACGCCCACGACCGGATCATCGGCGGCGTCTGCCACGGTCCGCTCGGTCTGCTGAAGGCCCGCACGGCTGATGGCCACCCGCTGGTGGAAGGGCGACGCGTCTCGGCCGTGACCGACAAGCAGGTGCACGAGCTGGGCATCTCCTCGACGCCACAGCACCCCGAGACCGAGCTGCGGGCGCAAGGGGCCGCATTCGAGAGTGCGACGGCGTTCCGTGACCCGTTGGCCAACCACTGGGTGGTCGACGGCAACCTCGTCACCGGCCAGAACCAGAACGCCGGGCCGATGGTGGCCCGGGAGATGATGCAGCTGCTCACGCAGCGACTCCAGGAGACGAGCTGATGGACGCTCCCCGCTACGGCACCGTCGACACCGAGTACGCGATGCGGCTCGCCACGACGCCGACCGACGACGACGGGCCGGTCTGGATGGTCAACCTGATGAAGTACCGCGACGTCGCCGACTACGCCGACGGGAGCGACACCGCCATCAGCGGCCGCGAGGCCGACGACCTCTACG
>JAWLEC010000065.1:0-16205 GCA_041686315.1 Ilumatobacteraceae bacterium | reverse complement strand
CTGGCTGGTGCCGAGCCGGTCGACGAGTTCGCCGACGTTCAGTTCGCCGTCGTCGAGCAGCGTGCGGATGATCGACAGCCGCGTTGCGTCTCCGAGGACGCGGAAGCGTTCGGCGACGTGTTCGAGCAGTTCGGCAGGGAGGGCCTGAGGCATGCGCAGCACTCTATAACTATCAAGTGATGGAACGCACCTCGGCTCCGGCACCCCGGACATCTGCCCGGTTCATAGCGCCTGGCGCTACGAACGAGGCATTTTCGGAGTTCTGGGGTCGTCAACGACGACGACCCCCGGGCCGGAGCCACGGGGGTCGTCGTTCGATTGATCGGATTGCGTTCAGTCGCCGGCGGGCGCTTCGTCGTTCTCACGCGGCTCGGGGGGTTCCCCCAGGCCGAGTTCGGCGAAGATCTCCGCCTTACGGAACTCGAAGTCGTCCTCTTCGACCTTGCCTGCGGCGAACTTCTCGTTCAGCAGGCGGAACTCCTCGAGAAGGGCGTCTTCGTCGGGCCCGTTACGGGGCTCGTCGTCGGAGTCCGAGCTCTTGCCATGTCGAATGGCAAGCTTCTCGGCCTTCTTCTCCTTCTTGCGGAGCTCGCGTTGGCGCTTCTGGTAGGACTGTGGGCTTCGAGCCAATATGAACGCCTCCTCAGATGACTTTGACGTCGACTGCCTCGGGACCCTTGCGTCCGGCAGCAATTTCGAACTCGACGTTGTCACCGTCGTTCAGTGAACGACGGCCCGTGCCGACGATGTTCGAGTAGTGGACGAAGACGTCGTCGCCGTCGTCGCGAGAGATGAATCCGAAGCCCTTCTCATCGTTGAAGAACTTCACCGTACCTGTGGCCATTTCGGCTCCTTGTTCAAAATCGGAGCCACCGTTGACTCACGTTTCAGCTGTCAGGCTAGTGACGGTTGTGCGATTGTCCACCCCGACGACACCGGCGCACTCGCGACGACGTCAGCAGCACGGTCAGGAACAGGGCGACCGTCCGGTATCGCGACCGCCGTTGGATCTCGACGGTCAGGACACGGCGACGGCCCGACGGCCGACGACGGCGAACGGGCGATGCCCGGTGACGGCGAGGCGCACCAGGATCACCGACGCCATGGTGAGCCCCATCGCACCGGCCAGCCCCAGCGCGAGATCGGGCACGATGAGCACGTACACCAGCCAGAGCGCGGCCTCGCCCCAGGCGGTCAGCCAGGTGCCGGGTGCGATCCCGCCGAGGGCGTCGCTCCGGCAGGCAGCCACCACGGCGGGCAGCAGTTGCAGGCCATAGCCGAGCCCCAGCGCGATGCCGGCTGCGGTCCAGCCACCCACCAACAGGAACGGCAGTGGCACCATGCCGAGGGTGCCGACACCCACCGCCAACCCGCCCCACGCTCGGCGACCCGCCGCCGCGACGTACGCGAACGCCATCGTGGCGTAGAGGAGGACCGAGATGGTCGCCACCGGGAGCAGGACCCAGACCTCGGCGGCGAGCCCGTAGGCGATCCACCAGCCGTTGATCGCCGTGCTCACGCCGATCCACACGGGTGACACGCCGTCGACCCTGCGGGTGCGCAGGAGGTGCCTGGCCTGCGGGAACGCCATCCAGGAGCCGAGAACGGTGGCGGCGATCGCGATGACGGTCACGGTGAACTGCATGTCGGGTCGCCTCCTCGGCATGATTCCGGCCGTGACGGGCACGACCGGATGTAATGGGCTAGACGACTCTAGCCCCTTACATCGGCGCTGTCGACGCCGCACCACGGTTACGCTCGTCACATGTACGTCCGGGCCGACCACGATGCCGACATCCGGCTCACCCTCGAGGCCGTGGTCGATCTGACGAATGCGCTCGACGAGGCCGACGTCGACGTGCGGGCGATGCTCCACCGACACGACTTCTCGCGCGCCGCCGACGCGTCTGCGGCATCGGTCCGCCGGGTCGAGCAGCGATTGCGAGCCCTGCTCGCCGACCTCCGCTCGCTTCCGGCTGCGGAGGTCGCCGATGCCGTCGGCTGGGTCAACCGCGAACTCGCCTCGGTGTCGATCGCACCGTCCCTCACCGCTCACGACGGTGCGTCGCTGCACCTGCACTGGACACCGACGGGCGCCACCTTCGACGATCAGGTGGTGGCCGACGTCCTCATGGCACTCGCCCAGGAACTCGCCGACGGCGGCACTCGCCGCTTCGGGCGCTGCGCCGCCGCCGACTGCGAACGTCTCTTCTACGACGCCACCCGCAACCGGTCGCGGCGCTTCTGCTCCGACCCCCGGTGTGCGAGCCGCACCCACACGGCCGACCACCGCGCCCGTCAACGCTCGTGACCCGACGTCGACTCATGGGCGGAATAGTTGTGTCCGCAAGCAGGTTGTGACGGACATGGGTGTCCGCCGTCTCAACCACGCCGTGCTCTACGTGCGCGACACCGATCGCTCGGTCGGGTTCTACAGCGAGCTCCTCGGCTTCCGGGTCGTCATGTCGTTCCCCGGCGCCGCCTTCCTCCAGGCTCCCGGCTCGACGAACGACCACGATCTGGGCCTGTTCGAGGTCGGCGCGTCGGCGGAGGCGTCCGGCGCAGGACGATCGACGGTGGGCCTGTACCACCTGGCCTGGGAGGTCGACACGCTCGGCGAACTCGAACGTCTGGCACAACTGCTGCGCGACCACGGTGCGCTGGTGGGCGCCAGCGATCACGGCACCACCAAGAGCCTCTACGCCCGCGACCCCGACAGCATCGAGTTCGAGGTCGTCTGGATCGTGCCCGCCGCTGAACTGACCGACCGGGACGTGGCGGCACGGAGTTCGATCCGGCCGCTCGACCTGCCCGGCGAGATCGCGCGTTTCGGCCGCGACCGGCGCAGCGGGGTCGGCATCTCGGTCCCCGACGACGGGGCGACGGTCTGACGCCTCCTCCGACGTCACGTCGCCGCCGGCATCGTTCCCGCCCATCCCCCGAACAGCCCCAACCAGAGAGTGAGCCCTCCCGATGACCGAGTCCACCACCGACACCGTGACCACCGACACCCCCCGTTCGCCGGTGCAGGTCGACTTCTGGATCGACCCCGGTTGTCCGTTCTGCTGGGCCACGGCGAGGTGGGCGGTCGACGAGGTGATGCCCCACCGCGGCATCGAGATCACCTGGCGCCCGATCAGCCTGTTCGTCAAGAACCGGCCCGACCCCGACTCGTCGTACCACGAAGTGACCAGATTCACCCACGGCCTGCTGCGCGTGCTCGAGTCGGTGCGCTCCACCGACGGCAACGAGGGGGTGTTCAAGCTGTACTGGGAGTTCGGCAGTCGCATCCACCACGACGAGGACCGGTCCTTCGACCCGGCCAAGGCGCTGGCGGAGGTCGGCCTCGACGAGACACACGCTGCGGCGTTCGACGACGAGTCGTGGGACGACGTGATCGGCGCCTCGATGGACGAGGCGCTCGCACTGGTGGGTGATGACGTCGGCACTCCCATCATCGCCCTCGAGAACTCCGACGGAGTTCGCGCCGGCTACTTCGGGCCCGTGATCTCGCGGGTCCCGTCGACGGACAAGAGCCTGGCGATGTGGGATGCGCTCGTGGCGATGACCGACGTCGACTCGTTCTTCGAGCTGAAGCGCACCCGCACCGAGGCGCCCGACCCCGGCGACCGTCCCTCCCCCCACTGACGATCCCGAAAAATGCCTGGTTCGTAGCGGCAGGCGCTACGAACCAGGCAAATTCCGGGTGCTCATGGCGGCTTCCGCCCTATCGGTGGTCATCGGGGATGCAGGCGTCGACGAGGCGGCGCTTGAAGGCCGCTTCGTCGACGGCCCACACCACGCGAATGTTCGGATCCGCTCGCCCGTACCGTCGGTCGGGGATGGTGCACCCCCGAGTCGGTTCGTCGAGTCCGACCACGAGCGCCTCATGGGTGGCTTCGGTGACGATCGAGTCGTCGAGCGCCACCGCCATCGCCACCGGGTCGGGCAGGTCGAACCCGGCGAGACCGGTGTCGAGGCAGTACTGCTCGACGTCACCGTTGATGTCCACGGCGAACCGGCCGAGCGGTCCGACGGCGGCGAGCGCCGCCTGCTCGCCGTCGTCGAGCACGGCGAACGTGCGCGAGATGTTCCAGCCGATCATCGTCTTGTCGCCGGCTGACGCGAACACCGCCGTCGCCGCTTCCGGGTCGGCCCACACGTTGTACTCCCCCACGGCGTTCACGTTGCCGACGCCGTCGGGAGCTCCAGCCATCAGGTACACGTGGCCGAACTTCGTGAGGAGATCAGGGTCGATCTCGAGCGCGGCGGCCACGTTGGTGAGCGGCCCGATGGTGACGAGATCGTGGTGGCCGGTCTCCTCGTCGGCGATCGCCAGCAACACGTCGACGGCATCGTGCGACGTGGGCGGTCGGGACGGCTCGGGAAGCGGCGCACCGCCCATCCCGTCCTCACCGTGCACGAACTGCGCCGTGTCGAGCGGCCGTACGAGCGGTCGGTCCCGTCCCGCATGTACCTCGACCGCCGCACCTCCGCAGAGGTCGAGCGTGACGACGGCGTTGCGCACAGCGAGATCGAGGGGCACGTTGCCCGCCACCACCGTCACCGCCCTCACGTCGACGTCGGGATCGCGTACGGCCAGCAGCAGGGCGATCGCGTCGTCGGACGCCGTATCGGTGTCGATGACGAAGCTCCGCCGGGACGGGTCGGTGGGTCCGGCAGTCGCTCGGGTCGTCATCACGGCAGTCTGCCCCACGCGTCCCATCTCTCCCCGAACCCGAAAAATGCCTCGTTCGTAGCGGCAGACGCTACGAACGAGGCAAATTTCGGAATGGGAGGGCGCGTGGGGCGCCGCTCGGATCAGTCGAGGCGCTCGATGATGGTGGCGTTGGCCATGCCGCCGCCTTCGCACATCACCTGCAGGCCATAACGGCCACCGGTGCGCTCGAGCTCGTTGAGCAACGTGGACATCAGCTTGGTGCCCGAGCAGCCGAGCGGGTGACCGAGGGCGATGGCGCCACCGTTCACGTTCACCTTGCTCATGTCGGCGCCGGTCTCCTTCTGCCACGCCAGCACCACCGAGGCAAACGCCTCGTTGACCTCGAAGAGATCGATGTCGTCGATGGTGAGGCCGGTCTTCTCCAGGATCTTCCTGGTGGCGGGGATCGGGCCCTTCAGCATGGTGACCGGGTCGGTGCCGGCGAGCGCGAACGCATGGAACCGGGCGCGGGGCTTCATGCCCAGCTCCTCGGCCTTCTCCTTGCTCATGATGAGCACGGCCGATGCGCCGTCGGAGATCTGCGACGAGTTGCCGGCGGTGATCACACCGTCTTCCTTGAACGCCGGCTTGAGGTTGGCGAGCGTCTCGGCAGTGGTGCCCTCGCGGATGCCCTCGTCGGCGGTCATCATCACCGAGTCGCCGTCGATCTCGACGGGCACGGGCACGATCTCGCGCTCGAACCGACCCTCGGCGGTGGCCTGGGCCGCCCGCTTCTGGCTCTCGGCGCCGAAGGCGTCGAGGTCCTCGCGAGTGAGGCCGTACTCGGCGGCGATCATGTCGGCGCCGATGCCCTGCGGGGGCAGGCCGGTGTCGGCGTAGCGGTCCTGCTGCTCCTGCGGGAACGGGAAGCCCATGCCCTGCACGATCGAGGCGCCCATCGGCGTGCGGGTCATCACCTCGACACCGGCGGCCACGACGACGTCGTAGGCACCGGCGATCACGCCCTGGGCGGCGAAGTGCATCGACTGCTGGCTCGATCCGCACTGGCGGTCGACGGTGGTGGACGGCACTTCCTCGGGCCACCCGGCGGCGAGGACGGCGTTGCGGCCGATGTTGAGCGACTGCTCACCGACCTGCATCACGCAGCCCATGATCACGTCGTCGACGAGGGCGGCGTCGAGGTTGTTGCGCTCCTCGAGGGCCTTGAGGACGTGGGCGGCCAACGAGACCGGGTGCCAGTCCTTCAACTTGCCGTTGCGCTTGCCGCCGGGGGTACGGACGGCGTCGACGATCACTGCTTCGGTCATGGTGTTGCTCCTGTGGTAGTCGGATCGATGCGATGAGCGAGCCCGCCAAATATGGGGGTTTCGCTCATCGCCGGGGGGGTCGTGGCTCCCGGCGATGAGCCGGGCCACCGGATACGGAGGCTTCGCTCATCGGTCGGAAGCGTCGGGTGACAGGTTCGGGGCCGCAGCGGGCTGTGACGTGCGGGTGATGGCGGAGGCGAGGTTCTGCTGCAGCCGGGTCATCACCCAGGCGAGGGCCTGACGTTCCTCACGGCCGATGCCGTGGCGGAGTTCGGCGCGCAACACTTGGTCGACCTCGGCGATCTCACGGGCGAGTTCGCCGCCGGCGGGTGTGATCGCCACCAGCCAGACCCGCCGGTCGTCGAGCCGCGGTTGCCGTTCCACGAGGCCACGGGCCTGCAGCCGGTCGATCACCGAGCCGATGGCGGCGCGCCCGATGCCGAGGTGGTCGGCGAGATGCGTCTGAGTGGTCGGGCCGAACTCGTTCACGTAGCCGAGCAGGCTGGCCTGGGTGAGGTTGAGGTCGAGCGGGGCCAGGCGGGCGTCGAACGCAGCGCGCAGCAGACGCGCCGTGGACATCAGCGTGGTCTCGACCCGCAACCAGGGCGGTGAGTCGAGCTCGTGGGTGGTGAGTGCGGTCATGGTGTCGAGGCCCGGATCGACGTGCGCATCGATCTCGGTGTGGACACATACTGTACGACGCCGTACAGTATTGCAACAGTCAGTTCGTGCCCACCCAGTTCCCCCAGGAGATCCGACATGACCGACATCGCCGCCGGCGCCGACACCGCACTCACCGCCGAGGAGGCCGCCGGTTTCCGCCAGAAGTGTGTCGACTTCATGGAGCAGTACGCCCCCGGGCCGAACGCCACGCTCGACGACCAGAAGGCGTTCCTCGCCGCAGCGGCCGAGGCCGGCCTCGCCGGACTGCCCGTGCCGAAGGAGTACGGCGGTGGTGGACTCACGCTCGCCCACGAGAAGATCTGGCGCGAGGTGAAGGGCAACTACCCGATGCCCGACAGCGAGTTCATCATCAGCCACGGCATGTGCATGCCGATGCTCGCCGAGTACGGCACCCACGAGCAGAAGGAACGCTTCCTCGCCGACAACATCTCGGGCAAGACGATGTGGTGCCAGATGTTCTCCGAACCCGGTGCCGGCTCCGACGTCGCCAGCCTGCAGACCAAGGCCGACCTCGACGGTGACGAGTGGGTCATCAACGGCCAGAAAGTGTGGACGACGCTCGCCCACAAGTCCGACTACGGCCTCGTCGTGGCCCGCACGGATCCCGACCAGGTGAAGCACGCCGGCATCTCGATGTTCATCGTCGACATGCAGGCCCCGGGCGTGGAGATCCGGCCGATCCACCAGATCGACGGCGGCCGCCACTTCAACGAGGTCTTCTTCTCCGACCTGCGCATCCCCAAGGACTGGCTGATCGGCGACCTCAACAACGGCTGGAACCTCGCCACGGCGATGCTCATGTACGAGCGCGTCGCCATCGGCGGCGCCGGTGCCGGCAAGATCAACCAGCCCAACTTCAAGATGCTGCTCAAGGCCGCCCAGGAGACCGGGCAGGTCGAGAACCCGGTCGTCCGCGACCAACTGATGCAGATCTGGTCGATGGAGACCGCCAAGTCGCTCGTCGCCATGAAGACCCGTGACGAGCTGAAGGCCGGCAAGACGCCGGGGCCCGGCGGGTCGCTCGGCAAGCTGTTCGGGTCGATGATCGCCTGGCGGGTGCGTGAGATGGCCCTCGAGTTCGCCGGCCCCGGCTCCATCGCCTGGGATCCCGACGACGAGCAGGGCGGCGATCGCCAGCGGGTGGTGCTCAACAGCTTCCAGTCCGGCATCGCCGGCGGCACCGACGAGATCCAGCGCAACATCATCGGCGACCGGGTGCTCGGCCTTCCCCGCGAACCGTCGGTCGACCGTGGCGTGCCCTTCCGCGAACTCAAGGTCGGCACCCAGAGTTCCTGACCCGATCAGGTGTTGCATCCGGTGTCCGACACCGGATGCAACGCATGGCAGACTCCGGTGATGGGGACGGAGCATCGGCAGGAGTGAGCGATGACCGACGAACGAGCACCCGGCACCATCGAGGAGATGGAGCGTCACGATCCACACGGGGAACGGCTCGCCAAGAAGCAGTACAAGCGGCACCTCCACGCCCTCCAGGTCGAACTGCTCAAGCTGCAGCGACACGTGAAGCACGACGACGAGCGGATCGTGATCGTGTTCGAGGGACGCGACGCAGCGGGCAAGGGTGGCTCGATCAAGCGGTTCCGACAGCATCTCAATCCTCGGGGTGGCCGCGTGGTGGCGCTGTCGAAGCCCACCGAAGCCGAGCAGACCCAGTGGTACTTCCAGCGTTACGTGGCGCACCTGCCGTCCGCCGGCGAGATCGTGATGTTCGACCGGTCGTGGTACAACCGGGCCGGCGTCGAACGGGTGATGGGGTTCTGCACGGCCCAGGAGTACGCGCTGTTCCTCCGTCAGGTGCCGTCGTTCGAGCAGTCGCTCGTGGGAAGCGGCATCCGCCTGTTCAAGCTGTGGTTCACCGTGTCGGAGCACCATCAGCGCGAACGCTTCGCCGAGCGCCGCACCGACCCGCTCAAGCAGTGGAAGTTGTCACCCATCGACGACGCCAGCATCGACCGCTACGACGACTACACCAACGCTCGCAACGACCTGCTGTTGGCCAGCGACACGATGCTCGCCCCGTGGACCGTCGTGAACTCGAACGACAAGCGGCGGGCGCGCATCGGCAGCATCCAGGCGGTGCTCCACGCGCTCGACTACGACCAGAAGGATCCGGACGCGATCGGCGCCATCGACCCCCAGGTCGTGCGGGCAGCGAAGGAACTGGCGATCTCGGCCTGACGCGCACGGGAGCCAGCACGGGGTTGTCGGCAGCTGGACATCTGATCACGATCGGGGTCGTCTGACCCCGATCGTGATCATCCGGCGTGGGCGGCCTGGCGGACGGCGCTGACGAGATCCGACAGGGTGACGCCCGGCGCCCCGACGAGGGTGGCCGTGCCTTCGGCGCGGAGTTCGTCGGCGAGGCGGTGTGTCGCCTCGGCGACGTCGGGGTTGGTCGACGAGAGCACCACCACGTCCACACCGTGGTCGCGGCAGAACCGGTGCAACTCGTCGGACGGCATGTTGGCACCGAGGTGGTGCACGTTCCAGTTGTCGTCGCGGAGCACGACGGCCGCCATCGAGGTGGGCAGAGCATGCAGGTCGCCGGTCAGTGCCGCGACGGCAACGGTGCCACGCCGACGACCGCGCGGGTTGGGAGCGAGCTCGCCGAGGATCCGCTCGACGATGGCCGACGCTCGGTGCTCGACCCAGATCGACAGCTCGCCGTCGTGCCACCGGCGACCGATCTCCACCAGCGGGGGGACCACGGTGTCCTGGATCACGTCGATCACGCCGGATCCTTCGGCAACGAGGCGCCGGGCGATGTTGCGTGCCGCCGTTTCGTCGCCCTCCACGAGAGCGTCGAGCATGCGCTCGGACGCGCGGGCCCGGCGTCCGGGTCCCGGTCCGGGCCGTGCCGACACCGGCTCGGGTGCCGAGCGGCGCGCCTGGAGCTGCTGGATCGCCGCCTCGGTGACGCGGTAGCGGCCGTCGACGAGATGGGCCTCGAGGCGTCCGGAGCGCACCCAGCGGTACGCGGTCTGGTAGTGGACGCCGAGCATCGACGCAGCGGTTTGCAGATCGACCGAGCGGGCACCGTCGACGAGCGTGCCCGAGCCGGCCGCATCGTCATCCGCTGCAGCATCGTTCTCTCCGGCGTCACGGAGTGGTCGGGCGTCGGGCACGGGCGCAACCTATCGGTCGGCCTAAATGGATGCGGAGTCGTGGTAATTAGTACTGAACGCTGCTAATGTCGACGGGAGACAGAACAGGCACGATCCGAACCTTCCCCCCGTCGGAAGCGTGCCGCCAGATCACGGGTGTCCCGGCGTGAGATCCCTCCCGACCGCCGGGGCACCCGTCGGTCGGAAAGGAACCGAGATGAGCGCCGCCGAGATCCTCGACTTCGTGGTCCCACGATCGGCCGACTGGCAGGAATACGCGGCCTGCAAGGGCCACCTCAAGTTGTTCTTCGCCCCCAAGGCCGAACGCCCCCAGGCCCGTGCCCGTCGCGAAGCCAAGGCACGCCGACTCTGTCAGATCTGTCCGGTGCAACCACAATGTCAGCAGTACGCCCGCAACAACCGCGAATACGGCTACTGGGGCGGCGAGAACGAAGAGGACCGACACCTTGCCGGCTTCACCGTGACCGCACCGATCGGCGTACGGGCACGGCTCGAGAAGCAGCAGCACGCGGGCTGAGCGTCAGGACGCCGGGGCGAACTCCAGCACCTGCTGATACGTCGGCCGGTTGGTGGCCCGGAAGTCGTCCGGGATCAGCTCCGGTACGAATGTCAAGCGTTGACCCACCGGCAGCCAGGTGGCGATGTCGGCACCCCGCTCGGCAGCGATCGCCGCCACGGTGTCGTCGACCACGAGCCACAGGTCGGCGGCGCAGCGCTCCACGTCGCCCTCGCCGCAGTAGGCGACGTCGAACGGACCCTCCACCGGCTGGCCGAGAACGCTGCGCAGGTCCTTGTCGACGAAGCTCGGGGCATCGATGCCCCGCAGGCCGGACCCGTCGGCGAGGTAGTCGCCGAGCACCGGCTTGCGCACCGCAGCGACCACGGCGTCGAAGACGGCGTCGAACACCAACGGGCCGGGTGAGTCGTCGAAGCCGTCGTCGTCTGCGTCGAGCCGCGGTGCGTCGTCGTCCACCCAGTCGTCGAGCATCGCCACGGCATCGGCGGCGAGGTCGGACGGGGCTTCGGCGGTGGCGAGCACGTCACGGATCACCGGCCACACCGTGGACCGGACGTCCTCCGTGGCAGACCGGTTCATCACACCCACCACTCCGGCAAGGTCGACCTGGTCCGGCCACTGGTCGAAACCCTCCACCCGGTGCACCGACCCGTACTGCTCGCCATCACCGTGCATGAAGCCCGGCGCCGACTGATTGTTCCAGTTCAGCAGTCGGCCCGTCGGATGACCGTCGGCGTGCGGGTGATCGTCCTGGGCGAGGAATCCCTGCCACTCGTACTCGCCCGTGCCCAGCGTGGGCAGCCGCCGGTCGAGCCCCTCGGCACGGATGGGCAGGTAACCGGACGCGAAGTAGCCGATGCCCTCGCGGTTGGCGTAGCCCCAGTTGAACGTGAAACCGAACTTGTTCGCCGACTCGAAGAAGTTCTCCGTGGTGTCGGCATCTCCCTCGGTCATGTCCTTCAGGGCACCCAGGTTGAGACCGTCGCGGCCGAAGGTGGAGCGCTTGCTGGTGAGTGCCACCGGGCGGCCCTCGGAGGTCGCCGTCGCGATCACGGGTCCGTGCACCGACACCGGGTACACCAGCGGCGTGTCGCCGAGCACACCGGCGTCGAACTGCTCGAACGGGATGCACTCTCCGTCGAACTCGTAGTGGCTCGATGCGGTGGTCGGTTCCGAGCCGTCCGGCTCGCAGAGGATCTCCGCGTACACGTCACGCACGTCCTGGTTGGCCGAGGTGAGGCTCCACGCGTAGTCCTCGGTCCGCCCGATCAGCAGGTACATCGCCAGGCCGGGCACGGCGGCGCCCTGCGCCTCGATGCCCGCCCCGCTGAGATGGATCTGCTGGACGATCTCGGGGTAGTAGTACCCGAGCTGAGGGCCCATCACGGCCAGCGGCGTGCTGTTCTCCGACGCCTCGGGATCGATGATGAGCCAGTTCGACGCCTGCCGGCGGACCGGCCCGTCGGCGGCCTCGTAGGCGACCTCCGCGACCGGGGCAGCCGGAGTGGCGACGCCGGTGATGCCCTGGGGTTCGGCGAGCAGGTCGACCGACACGAGCGAACCGTCGTCGATCGTCACCGAGCCGGTCACGTCGCCACCGGTGAGTGCTCCGTACTCGAAGCGCTCCTCGAGGGTGGTCGGTGCCTCGGGGTCGTCCCACGGCATGAAGTCCTCCCATACGGCCCGGCCCTGCTCCTCACCGAGTGCGCTCTGCAGGCCGGAGAGGAACTCGGCGTTGCGGGCCTCGCTGCCGCCACCGGCACCGAAGATGGAACCGATGAAGGCCGTCACGGCGATCACGTCGTTGACCCCGACCGGCTCCCGGTCGACGCCGTTGGCCTCCGAGTAGGCGTTGACCCCGTCGGCGTAGGCCTGGGCGTCGGCGATGATCTCCTCGCCCTCGTCGCCGTAGGTGTCGAGGATGAGCTGCACCTGGTCGGTCACCAACTGCTCGGTGGCTGCACTGGGCACGAACTGCTGGGCACTCGTGACGAGCGAGAACGCATCGATGCCGGGCACGTCGGCCACGGCGACCCGAGACGGCCCCCGACCGAGGTCGAGCAGCAGCGCCCGGTCGCGTGCGGTGACCCAGCCGGCGCCGAAGGCCAGGTCCTCCCGGGTCTCGCCGTTGATGTGCGGTACACCGAACTCGTCGTACAAGATGGTGAGGCCGTCGCGCCCGGTCGGTTCCTCGGTGGTCTCACCCACCGGCTGGAAGTCCTGGGGCAGGAACAGCTCCTCGATGTCCGCGTCGGTGACGTCCCCGCGCAGCGGGGTGAGGCCGTCGTAGAGCGGCAACTGGTCGAGCGAGTTGTCGTTGGTCGGGATGCCGCCGTAGTTGCCGGGCGGAAGGATGTAGTGGGCGCGGTCCTCGGTGATGGCGGGCTCGGGCGGCGTGGTGCTCTCGGGCGTGGTCGTCGCCGTGTCGTCGGGTTCGGTCGGCGGCACCGTGTCGGGCGCCTCGGTGCCGGCCGTGACATCGGTGGTGTCGTCTGCAGCGCCGTCGTCGTCGCTCGAACAGGCGGCGACGACGAGCGCCACCGTCACTCCGAGCGCTGCCAACCGCCGCTGCGCGCTGTGGCGTGTCGAACCCGTGATCATCGTGCTCCCCCTCTGCTCACCGGCCATACGGCCGCCGGGCCGGAACCTACCCGTCGGCACCGGTGATCCACCAACACGGACGGGTCGCGGGCGTGCCAGAGTGTCTCGTCATGCGGAACACGCTCGCTCCCGTGAGCGGTCGGCCATGATCCGGGTCGGCGTCGTCCGCAGCCTGCTCGCCGCCGTGCTCTTCGGGGCGACCGTGCCCGCGGCGTCGGAGCTGGCGGGCGACGTGCCGGCATTCACGCTCGCCGGATTGCTCTATCTCGGTGCGGCGGCGGCCGCCGCCCCCGCCGTCCTCGCCACACCGCCGAGCCGTCGTGCGCTGCGGGCGCAATGGCGACCCGCGCTCGTGGCGGTGGTCGCCGGCGGCGCCGTGGGGCCCGTGTTGTTGATGGCCGGACTGGCACGAACCAGCGCTGCGTCGGCGTCGATCCTGCTCAACACCGAGCTGGTGGCCACCGTGGTGCTCGCCGCCCTGGTGTTCCGCGAGCAGATCGGCAGGAACGTGGCGATCGGATCGACGGTGGTGGTCGTCGCCGGGGCGTTGCTGGTGTGGGAGGCGGGTGCGTCGCTCGACGTGGGAGCATTGCTCGTGATGGCGGCCTGCGTGGCGTGGGGTCTCGACAACGGCATCACGGCGATGATCGACCAGTTGACACCCCAGCAGGTGGTGGTGGCCAAGGGCGTGGTGGCCGGGAGCGCCAACCTCGTGATCGGGCTGGCCACCTCGGGCAGCGGAGCGGCGACCGGAGCCGGCGACGTGGTGGCGGCTCTGGCGATCGGTGCCGTCGGCTACGGGCTGTCGATCACGCTGTGGGTGAAGGGGGCCCGCGACCTCGGCGCGGCACGGGCACAGGTGCTGTTCTCGACGGCGCCGTTCGTCGGTGCCGTCATCGCCTGGTCAGTGCTCGGCGAGCCGGCAACGGGCCGCCAGCTGGTGGCCGGAGCCCTCGCTGCCGTCGGAGTGGCGGTGGCGTCGCGCTCCGCTCACCGGCACGGGCACGTGCACGTCGTGCGCGTCCACGCACACGAGCACCGCCACGACGACGGGCACCATGGTCACGATCATCCGGAGCCCCGAGCAGCCGAGGGGCGCCACACACATCTCCATCGCCACGAACGTGTGGTGCACACCCACGTGCACGTGCCGGATCTCCATCATCGGCACCTCCATTCGCCATCCGCGATCGACCCGATCTGACGGCGTGGACCCGGCGGGATCGGCGAGTGCCGCCGGTCAGCCCGGCCGACCGACGGGGACGAGGTAGTACACCTCGTGGCCGGGCGGCACGGCGATGAGCCGGGCGACCCGGCCGGGGTCGACACCACCGACGGGCACGGCGGCGAGGTCGAGAGCGGTCGCCTGGAGGAGCAGGTTCTGGGTCGCGTGCCCGACCTCTCGTTCGACGAAGCCCGCTGCGAGGTCGCCGTACTCCGCCTCGGTGCGCATCTGCACGCCGGCGACGACGATCACGACGGGCGCCGAGGCCACGAACTGCTGGTCGAAGGCTGCGTCACCGAGCCGGCCGAGGGTGGTGGTGTCGGGACGACGCTCGACGCGGTGGCCGTCGGGGAGGTAGTGGAACACGTCGGTTGCGGTGACCGCGTAGAGCTCGAGCGGATAGCGGGCGCCTGCCGACGGTGCCGTGCGGTACCCCGCATCGTTCGTGACCCCCTGGGCCGCCCACAACAGCTGGCCGATCGTCTCGAGCGGCAGCGCGTCGGGTGCGTAGTCACGTTGCGAGCGGCGCTCGGCGAGCGCCTCCTCGAGCGGGACGTCACCGTCGAGGTCGGGCGGTGGAAGCTCGATGATCTCCTCGACGCGGCTGTCGAGGAGCGCGACGGGCGCTTCGGCGACACAACCGGCTGTCGTCGACACTCCGGCGAGGAGCGAGCAGAGCATGGTCGCCGCGGCGCGTTCAGGTCGCATCGGACTCGGCCCCTCCGACATCTGCCGGCGGGCGGTGGCCATCCGGGCGATCCGGGTCCGCATCGGGGGTCTCGGTGTCCGCCAGGATCGTCACGACCCGCCCGATCACCACCAGCGCGACCGTCGGGACGAGCACGACGAGACCCACGACAGCAACGACGAACCGGTCCGTGTAGAGAAACAGCGTGGAGTCGGCGTCGGCCACGAGAACGACGACGGCGACGACGCCTGCCACCGTGAGGACCGTCCCGCCCACCGTGGTCATCCGTCCCAACCGGGCGAGTCGCGTCCGTGCGCCTCCCCTCGCGAGGGGGTCGCGCCGGACGTCGTGCTGGTGTCGAGCGGCGGCGGCCAGTGCGACGAGCACCGAGACGGCGGCGAGGGCCGCTGCGGTCACGATCCTCGCGTTGACGGCGTCCGGGCACCGGGTCGTCCGCACGAGCGCCGAACGGATCTCGTCGTCGGGTTCGTCGAGATCGCCGGCCCACCACGTCTCCCACCCGGCCCGATCGACCAGGCCGTCGAACGCCGACCCGCATGCGCGCGTGGCCCCCACTCCGGAGTCGGTCACGTCGACCTGAACGGCAAGGACCGCCAGCGAGAGCACGGCGAGCACCAGGGCGACCGCCGTCCCCACGAGCGGACCGCGCCGCGTCCGCTGCTTCGCCGTCGCGTCTGTCACGGTTCCACCGTGCGCGTCCGCAGTCACTGCAGCCAGGGTCTTCCGTCGGTCGCCGTCACGCTCGCTCACGCCGCCGGCGGTCCGGCCACCGACGAGCTGTCGTCAGTGGACCGGCACACGGACGCGAAAACCGGGCCGGACCCATCAGGGCCGGCCCGGTTGCCGAGCGGAATCGGGCCGGCCCGACGAGGGCCGAACCGGTCAGGTCGTCAGAGGTGTCCGACGGTGTCGACGATCACGTGCGCCGTGCGGTGCACGTACACACAGATCGTCCCCGTCGGCGACAACTTCGCCACCAACTCGTTGGCGACGCTGTCGAACGTCTGGTAGTTGACACTCGACGTCGGCGGCTTGGTGCCGCACGGATGGACCGTGGCGTACCCGTTGGTCAGCGCTCGGGTGGCGGTGAGGTTCACCACCGCCGCTTCGGCGTCGACCGGGATGCCGCCGCGACCTGCGATCGAGATCTCGATCGTTCCGCCACTGGGCACCGGACCGGTGCCGGTGAAGCGGCTGTCGGCAGCGACGAAACCGGGCCGGGTGTCAGCCAACCTGGCCGGCGTCAACGGTGTGTAACCCGATGTTGCCGGCATGTGGCCGGCCACGTCGAGGATCACCTGCGCCGTGCGGTGCACGTACACACAGATCGTGCCG
>JAWLEC010000064.1:0-16211 GCA_041686315.1 Ilumatobacteraceae bacterium | reverse complement strand
CGAATGGCACACCGACTGGGCCGAAGCCCGCCACCGCCTCGGCGCCGACCACCCCATCGTCCCCGGCGACCTGCAACGCACCGAACCCCAACGCCGCGCGGATGCCCTGCTGGCCATGGCCCGCTCCGCCGCGGCCAACACCACCCCCACCAGCGGCGCCCCACGAGCCACCGTCAACTTCCTCATCGACCACGACACCTTCGACACCACCACCACCGGTGCCACACCCGCCCCGGCCAGATTCCGTGACGTCGTGTGCCGCACCCAGACCGGCCGACGCCTGCACCCCGACGACGTCGTCAACACCGCCCTCGTCGCCCACATCCGCCGCGTCGTCCACACCACCGACCCCCACGGCAACCCCATCCGCTGACCCCACACCGCTGCTCGGTTAGGGTCTCGGACTCGTGCGCACGCTGATCATCGTGCCGACCCACAACGAGGCGGCGAACATCTCCGAGATCCTCGATCGGCTGCGACGCCACGTTCCCGACGCCGACGTGCTGGTCGTCGACGACGCATCGACCGACGACACCCGCGCCGTCGTCCACGCGCGTGCCGCCGACGATCCGCAGATCCGGATCGCCGAGCGCGACGTCAAGCGCGGGCTGGGCGATGCCTATCTCTTCGCCTTCGAGCGCGGTCTGGCCGAGGGCTACGAGGCACTGGTGGAGATCGACGCCGATCTCTCGCACGATCCCGCCGTCCTGCCCACGATGCTCGACGTCGCCGGTCACGGCATCGCCCTGGTGATCGGCTCGCGCTACGTGCCGGGCGGTTCGGTGATCGGCTGGCCACGCCGTCGCACATGGCTGTCGCGCTGGGGCAACCGGTACGCCGCGATCATCCTCGGTCTGGCCGTCAACGACGCCACCGCCGGCTATCGGGTGTATCGCGCCGACACCTTGCGGGCGATCGGCCTCGAGGGCGTGCGTGCCGACGGCTACGGCTTCCAGGTGGAGATGACCTATCGGGTCGTCAGCGCCGGGCTCGGCGTGGTGGAGATCCCGATCGCCTTCCGCGACCGCGTCGCCGGCACGTCGAAGATGAACCGCGACATCGTCGGCGAGGCGTTCTGGTGGGTGACCATGTGGGGCCTGAAGGACCTGGTGACCCTCCGCCGCCGCCGGCGCGCCTACCGCGAGCTCCGTACCGCTCCGCCCACCGCCTGAGGTGCTCCTCGGGTGCAGGCGTCGGCCAGGAGGTGGAGGTGGCGAGCGGCCACCGCCGTCCACGACAGGCCGCGCGCATGCTCGACGGCGGCCGCACCCATCTCCGCGCGTCGGTCGCCGTCGGCCAGCAACCCGGTGATCACTCCGGCGAGGCCGTCGAGCGGCACCAGGTGGCCGGTGACGCCGTCCAGGGCCGCACCGCGATGCCCGGCGATGTCGGTCGCCACGCACGGTGTGGCACAGGCGCCACCCTCGGTGAGCGACATGCCCCAACCCTCGGCGTGGGATGCGCTCACCACCAGCCAGGCCCGCCGGTAGGCGTCGAGCAGGTCGTCGTCGGCGACACGGCCGTGCAGCGTCACCCACGACGACGCATCGTGATCCTCGACCCAACTCTCCACCAGGGGACGGTCGGGCCCGTCTCCGATCAGATCGACGTGCAGGTCTGCGACGTCGGCCCGCGCCCGGTCGAGCGCGTCGAGCGCAGCGCGCTGCCGCTTCACCGGAGCCAGGCGGCCCACCACCACCACCCGCGGCGTGGGGCTGCGTCTCGATTCGTCCGGCGAGAACCGCTCGTGGACACCGGGGGGAATCACGGTGAGGTTGCCGGCGGGGATCCCGATGCCACGGATCTCCTCGGCCGATGAGTCCGACAGCGTGGCGAAGGTGCTGCGCCGGTAGACGAGCGGCGCCAGCCGCGTCTCCACGAACCTCCCGGCGTGGTTCAGCGGCGTCGGCAGGGCGTCGTCCCACATCTCGCGGTGCACGTGGTGCATCCACACCACCCGCCGGTGCGGCGCCCACACCGGCGCGAACCAGGGCACCCCGTTCCAGATCTCGATCGTGGCCGTGTCGGCGGGGCGACGCCGGACGAGCTGCCGCAGGGCGACCCGGGCGAACACGTCGTAGCGACCACCTCGCTGGACCACCCGGTAGCCGTGGCGGTCGAGTTCCCGGGGGTGGTCACGCGTCGACGTCCGGTGCAGTACGTCGACGCCCACCGTCGCCCAGCGCCGGAAGATCTCGTCAGCATGCAGCTCGGATCCGCCCGCTTCGGCGTCGTCGAGGTCACGCCACGCGTAGCTCTCCACACGCCGGATGCCGAGCCGGTCGAGCCGATCGGCGGCGGCAGCGAGCGAGTCGGCGGCTGCCGCGGCCGGGTCGGGGCCGGTCATCGGTCGAGCTTGCGCCACACGAACCCGGGAGCGAACCGCAGCAGTCCGAACACGAACCGGAGTGCGCCGGGCACCCACACCACGTCGCTCCCCCGCCGCAGGCCGTTGGCCACGGCGATGCCGACATCGGCCGGATCGACCGAGAACGGTGCCTCGTCCATGCCTGCCGTCATCGACGACCGCACGAAGCCCGGACGTACGGTCATCACCCTGGCGCCCGACCCGTGCAGGGCATGGCCGAGGCCGGTGGCGAACGCGTCCTGGCCCGCCTTGGTCGAGCCGTAGACGAAGTTCGAGGCCCGCGTACGTACGCCGGCCACGCTCGACAGCACCACGAGGGTGCCGTGCCCCTGTCGCCGCAGCTGCCGGGCGACGGCGAGCCCCGACGACACGGCGCCGGCGAAGTTCACCGTGGCCAGCTCCGCCGACGCCACCGGATCGTCGAGGCCCGGGGCACCCAGCCGCCCGAACGCCTGGACGACCACGTCGAGATCCCCGTACTCGGCCACCAGGCGCTCGATCAGCGGCTCGTGCGATGCCGGATCCGTGGCGTCGAACTCGATCACGTCGACCTCCACGTCATGACCGGCGCCGGCGGACGGGTCGAGGTATCCGGCGGTGTCGGCGGCTGACGGTTCCCGGACTCCCAGCACCACGCGCCGGAGAGCGGGCGAGGCCAGTTCGGTCACGATCGCCCGGGCGATGTCGCTGCGTCCGCCGAGGACGACGACGGTCTGGGGCTGGTGCACGGCGTTGTTCACGGTGTGGTCGTCTTTCGGTCGGAGATGTCGGTCGGGAGCGCTCAGAGGAGGTCGAGTCGGCGTGCCTGGTCGCTGGCCCACCGGTGGTCGGGGTCGACCCGCCGGCGGACGGTACGCCACTCCTCGAGGCGGGGGTAGCCGGCACGGATCACGCCGGGCGTGGCGGTGGCGTCCTTGGCGAGGTAGTGGCGGCCGCCGACGCCGAGCACGAGCCGGTCGAGGTCGGCGATCAGACGGTCGAGGCCGTGGGCACCCGCGGGCAGGTCGAGGGTGAGCGTCCAGCCGGGTGTGGGGAAGCTGAGCATGCCGCCGCTCTCGGGGCCGAACCGCTTGAGCACGGCGAGGAAGCTCGCATGGCCCGACGACGCCACCCGGTCGACGATCTCGCGCAGCGTGTCGGTGGCCTCGAACGGCACCACGAACTGGTACTGGAGGAACCCGGCGCGGCCGTAGAGCCGGTTCCATCTGCCCACCATGTCGAGCGGATGGAAGAACCCCGTGATCGTCTCGACGCTGCGATGCTGCGCCGGCGCCTTGCGGTACCAGACCTCGTTGAAGGCCCGCACGGCCAACCGGTTGAGCACGTTCGGTACCCCCGGTGGCACGTCGGCCAAGGTGCCGGGAGCGAACGCCAGCGGATCCCGCTCGGCGCCGGGTGCGGCCTCGGCGAGGTCGTCGAGCGTCGCGTGGTCACCGCGGGTGAGCACCGACCGGCCGAGCGCGGCACCCCTGGCCACCAGGTCGATCCAGGCCACCGAGTAACGGTAGTGCTCGTCGCCGGTCTCCATCCGCTCGATCAGCGCGTCGAGGTTCGGCACCCGCTCGGTGTCGACCGTGCAGCGGCTGGTCTCGATCGGGATCAGCCGGACCGTGGCGTCGACGATGAGTCCGGTGAGGCCCATGCCGCCGAGCGTCGCCCACCAGAGGTCGGGGTCGGACGCGGGTGTGATCGACACCACGGTGCCGTCGGCGAGCAGCATGGTGAGGGCGTCGACGTGGGCGCCGAACGAGCCGTCGACGTGGTGGTTCTTGCCGTGGATGTCACTGGCGATGCACCCACCCACCGTGACGAACCGGGTGCCCGGTGTGACGGGCACGAACCAGCCACGCGGCACCAGGTGGCGCAGCAGCTCGTCGAGGCTCACGCCCGCACCGACGGTGACGGTGCCCGCCGCATCGTCGAGCACGATCGCGCCGGGACCGAGCCGCACGACGGCGCCACCACCGTTCTGTGCCGGGTCACCGTAGGCCCGCCCCAGACCGCGTGCGATCGCTCCGCGACCGTCGCCTTCGTCGACACTGCCTGCGCCGACGAGGGCGTCGACCTTCACGGACCCGTCACGCAGCTCGGCGGGCGCGATGTCGACCAGCGTCCCGACGCTGGGAGCGGTCCGCCCCCACCCGCTGAGCTCGACACGCGCACGTCTCACGGTTGCGACGTTACTGCGGCGTCAGTACGGCCACTCGGGTACCGGTCGCCCGAACGCCGACAACACCTTGCCGAGGCCGAGCGTGAGCAGCACCTTCAGGGCCACGTTCTTCGCGAACCACGGCAGCTGGGTCAGTTGGCGCCCGGCGTTGCGGAGGCGTTCGCCGACGCCCCGTCCGAGATCGGCACGGTAGATCGTCATCGACCTCGAGCGGCCGACGTACCGGAAGCGCTTCCCCCACACGAGTTCCCGCAGGATCGCCAGGGTGACCCCGATGGACGAGAACGAATCGTGGATCAACATGGTGCCGCCCGGCTCGACCCGCGCCCCCCAGGCACGGATGTCGGCGAGCGCCGGGCCGTAACGGTGGGCGCCGTCGATGTAGAGCACGTCGATCGCACCCGGCACGTCGACGAGGGCGGCGTCGGAGAACTCCCGC
The DNA here is from genome assembly GCA_041686315.1 of Ilumatobacteraceae bacterium. Taxonomy (GTDB): domain Bacteria; phylum Actinomycetota; class Acidimicrobiia; order Acidimicrobiales; family Ilumatobacteraceae; genus Sva-07. The sequence continues at coordinate 11,234 of JAWLEC010000064.1, read as the reverse complement.
ACGTGGCGCACCCGGTCGGCCACGCCGGCGGCGGCCAGGTTGGCGGTGAACACCTCGTGGTCACCGGCGGCCTCGTCGGCGTAGCCGTCGATCTCCTGCGGCCCGCGGTCGTTGCCGGCGTGCGGATCGATCGCCACGATCTCCACACCCGGCGCCGCGGCACTGGCGAGCACGATCGTCGAGCGACCACGGAAGCTGCCGATCTCCACGATCCGGCCGCCGTCGGGGCAGCGTCGGGCGGCGTCGAACAGCGTCGACGCCTGCCCCGGCGTCATCCACCCCTCGACGTCGGCCACCCGCTCCATCACGGTCGGCAGGTCGACGGACTCGGACTCGGGCGACACGGACTCAGGCGACACGGACTCAGGCGACATAGACAGCGAGACCATAGACGACCACCCAGGACAGCCCCAGGAGCTGCAGCAGCCGGTCGCTGGAGAACACCTCCTCGGGGGCCGCCCCCTCCCCTTCCTCCAGCACCAGCAGATACCGCATCAGCGCCATCAGCATCGGCACGATCGACAGCTCGTAGAACGGCCAGTCCGACGTCGACACCTCCGCCGTCTCGAACGCCCACACGCAATAGCTGATGAGCACGCCACCGAGGCTCACGGCGAGCATGATCCGCAGGTAGCCCACGCTGTAGACCTCGAGCGTCGACCGCGTCCCTGCCGCGTTGCCGAGCTCGTTCAGCTCGGCGTACCGCTTGCCGACCACGATGAACAACGACCCGAACGTGATGCACAGCACGAACCACCGCGACATCGGCACGTCCACCGCCACCGCACCCGCCGCGGCACGCAGCACGAACCCGGACGCCACGGTCACGAGGTCGACCACCGCCACGTGCTTGAGACGCACCGTGTAGGCGATGGTGACGGCGAGATAGACGGCCACCACGGCCACGGTCTGCCACCGTCCGGTGAGGCCGGCCAGCACCAGGCCGAGCACGGGGAGCACCACACCGACGACGCGGGCGGCACCGATCGACAGCTCGCCCGCCGCGATCGGACGCCGGCACTTGGTGGGGTGGCGCCGGTCGGCCTCCACGTCGAGCAGGTCGTTCCACACGTAGATGCCGCTGGCCGCCAGGCAGAACGAGGCGAACGCCAGCAGGGTGAGACCGAATTCGGGCCACTCGTCGAGCACTCCCGCGGCCCCCGGCGCGGCGAACACGAGGACGTTCTTCAGCCACTGCTTGGGGCGCGCCGTACGGATCAGGGCGGACAACATCGGGCGAGACCGTAGTGCGGGAGTGTTCCGTCAGGCGGGTTTGCGCCGGCCGACCCAGTGCGCCACGTCGGCGTCGGCGAGCAGCTCGCGGTCACCGGCGGAGTCGCCGTAGGCAGTCACGTGCACCACCGGTCGCCCACCGTGATCCTCCTCGAGCCACGCATGGAGCCGCCGCACCTTCTCGGGCCCGCGGCAGTTGAGGCCCTCGAGGCGCCCGGTGTACCGCCCGTCGCCGTCCACCTCGAGCCGGGTGGAGATCACGTGGTGGGCACCGAGCAGCTCGGCCAGTGGCAGCAGGTAGAGCTCGAACGAGGCGGATACGAGCACCACGGTGTCACCGGCCTCCCGATGGGCGTCCAGCCGGGCGACGGTGTCGGGCCGGAGGTTGTTGCGGTACACCCGGTCGGCGAAGACCCTGGCGGGCTCGGCGAGGTCGGCAGCGACGACGCCGCTGAACGCCGCAGCGGTGGCGGCGATCTTCAAGGCGTCACGATCCCGTCGGGCCACCGCTCGGGCCACGCCGAGGGGGTCGCGCAGCAGACGCGTCGACAGCGACCGGGTACCGGCGGTCTGGCGGAGGAACGGCACCACGCAGTCCGACCGCGTGAGGGTGCCGTCCACGTCGAATGCGGCGATTCCGGCAGGTGTCGTGGCGGGCCGACTACTCATACCGAGAGCTGGGCGGGCAGGCCGGCGAGGACGTCCCAGAACCCCGGCCAGCTCTTCGACACGACGTCCGGGTCCTCGATCTCGATGCCGCCGACCACCAGGCCGAGCAGCCCGAACGACATCGCGAGGCGATGGTCGTGGTGGGTGGCGAGGCGGGCCGGTTCGAGCAGATCGGTCGGTTCGATCAGCAGGCCGTCGGGTTCCACCGTGACCCGCGCGCCGACCTTGGCGAGTTCGGCGGCGAGGTCGCCGAGACGATCGCTCTCCTTGTCACGGATGAAGCCCACTCCGGTGATGCGGGTGGGTGTCACCGCCTGGGTGGCGACCACCGCCAGGGTGGGAACGAGATCGGAGATGTCGGACATGTCGATCTCCACACCCCGCAGCGGGGTGTCACGTCGACGCATCACCACGGTGGACTCGGGGCCCACGACGGTGATGCAGCCCATCTCGGCGAGCACCTCCACGAACCGGGCGTCGCCCTGCACCGAGGACGACCCGAGGCCCTGCACGCTCACCGCTCCACCCACCATCGCCGCTGCCGCCAGCGGGTAGCTCGCCGACGACGCGTCGGGCTCGACGACGAACTCGGTGGGCAGGTACTCACCTGCGCCCACCGTGACGTGGCGCTCGTGGATCTCCACGTCGGGCACCCCGAAGCCGTCCATCACCGAGCTGGTGATCCGCAGGTACGGCCGTGACACGACACTGGTCGACAGCCAGAGCTTGAGACCACCGGGCACGTACGGGGCGATCAGCATCATCGCCGTGATGTACTGGCTCGACACGTCACCCGACATCACCACGGCGTCGGCACGGCGCAGCGGCCCCGACACGGTGACGGGGAGGTGGCCGGGCAGCTCGCCCGACTCCACGGTGGCCCCCAGCGCCGCCAGCGAATCGTGGAGCGGGCCCATCGGCCGGCGCCGCAGCGGCGGCTCGCCGTCGATCGTGTAGGGGCCGGACCCCAGTGCAGCCAGCGCCGTGACGAAACGCGAGGTGGTGCCGGCCAGGCCGGCGTGCAGCTCCATCGGTCCGGGCTCGAGCACCCCACCGGTGCCCACCACGTCCGCAACGGCGACGCCGTCGTCGTGGCGCACGCCGATCCCCACACCGAGCCGCTGGAGACACTCGATCATCGACGTGGTGTCGTCCCCGGGCGCCAACCCGATCACCTCGCTGGCACCGTCGGCCAGGGCGGCGCACACCAGCGCGCGGTTGGCGATGCTCTTGGAGGGCGGCACCCGGACATCGCCGACGACCGCCCCGTCGGCACGGCGCACCCGGTAGGGCCGGCCGCTCACGACAGCGCCTGGACGGACGGACGAAAGCCGCGGGCGATGAGCCCACCGCGGAACACGTCGACCATCGCCCGGTCGACCAGCACCACGGCCACACCGCGGGTGCTCTCCACCACGTGGACCACCTCGAAACTGGCGATGTTCACGCCGAGCTCGGCGGCCAGCGTGAAGACTTCGGCGGCGGCACCGGCCCGGTCGGGGATCGGGATACGCACCTCGGCCATCTCCTCGGGGTGCACCACCCGTGCCGGAAGGTTGGAGCGTGCCTGACGGGCCGACACCAGGCGGCCGAGCAGTGCGTCGCGACCGTCGCCGTCGACCATCGTGCGCATCTCCGTGAGCCCGGCGATCAGCTGATCGAGGACGTCCACGATCGCCGTGCGGTTCTCGGCACAGATGTCGATCCAGATGTCGGGCCGGCCGCTGGCCACACGGGTCATGTCGCGGAAGCCGCCGGCGGCGAGCCGGAGCAGGGCGGCGTGTTCCTCGGCGCGAGCGCTCGCGAGGCCCATCAGGGTCGCCGCCGTGAGGTGCGGGACGTGGCTGACCACGGCGACGAGCTGGTCGTGACGTTCGGGTGAGAGTGCGACCACCTCGGCACCGAGCGCAGCGATCACCGCGGCCACGTGGGCGAAGGCGGTGTCGTCGCTGTGCTCCACCGGGGTCAGCACCCACACGGCGCCGCTGAACAGGTCGTGTTGGGCGCCGTCGAGCCCGTCGAGTTCGCTCCCGGCCATCGGGTGGCCGCCCACGAAGCGCTCGTCGTCGTGGGCCCGACAGATCGGCGCCTTCACGCTGCCGACGTCGGTGACGGTGCCACGAGTCTCGGCGAGCGCACGCTTCACCTCCGCAGGCGCCGACATGACGGGGACGGCGACGAACGTGATCTCGGCGTCGGGGTCGAACCCGACGGCGTCCACCACGTCGCGATCGAGGGCGGCGGACTGCACGACCGTGTCGACGTCGTTGCCCGTGACGTGCCACCCCTGGGCTCGCAGACCCAGAGCGATGGAGCCACCGATCAGACCGAGTCCGGTGACGTTGGCGCGACGGGAGGCGCCCCGGTCGGGAGTCTCGGAGGTGCTGGCAGGAGCGCCGTTCGTCACGTCGGACGATCGTACCGGCGTGGGTCGGAGGCCACGGCCTCGGTGAGGGCCCGCCACTCCTCCAGTGTCAGCTCCCGCCAGGCGCCGGGCGCCAGCGACCGGTCGCTGATCGGTCCGATGCGCGTGCGCACGAGGCGGCGTACCGGATGCCCCACCGCCTCGCACATGCGGCGGACCTGCCGGTTGCGGCCCTCGTGGATCGTCAGCCGCAGCAGACCCGGCTCGGGCTGTGACACCTTCGCGGGTGCCGTCGGGCCGTCGTCGAGCTCGACGCCCTCGCGCAGCTGCCGGACGGCGCCCGGTGCCACCCGGCCCCCGTCGACCTCCACGAGGTACTCCTTGTCGACTCCGTGCGACGGGTGGGCGATCCGGTTGGCGAGGTCACCGTCGTTGGTGAGCAGCAGGAGCCCTTCGGTGTCGGCATCGAGCCGTCCCACCGAGAACACGCGTGGTTCCGGCGGGACGAGGTCGATCACCGTGGTGCGGCCGTGGGTGTCCCTGCTGGTGGTGACCACGCCGACGGGCTTGTTGAGCAGGTAGTACACGAGCCCGGGGCGCACGCCGATGGGGGCGCCGTCGACCTCGATGCGGTCGCTGTCGGCGTCGACGCGGCGTCCGAGAACGGCCATCTCGCCGTTCACGGTCACCCGCCCGGCGGCGATCAGGTCCTCACACACGCGCCGGCTGCCGTAGCCGACTGCGGCGAGCACCTTCTGCAGGCGTTCACCCTGGGGCAGCTCGGCACTGCGCTCTGCCCACTGCTCCCACAGCGGGGGCTCGGGGGTCCGGTCGCTCACGGCCCTGCGGGCGGCGGGTTCTCGTGGGACATGTCGCCCGGCGCGACGTCGATCACCGGGGTCACCCGCAGGCCCGTCTCGAGGGCTTCGACCACGTCGGCGCCGGGGATGAACTCGGCGATCGCCGGCAGGTCGTCGAGCGAGTCGAGGCCGAGTTTCTCGAGGAACGTGGCCGTGGTGCCGAACAGCACCGCCTGCCCCGGCCCGTCGTCGCGCCCGATCTCCTCGATGTAGCCGCGCGCCTGCAGCGTGCGGATCACACCGTCGGGGTCGACGCCTCGGATGGCTGCCACCTGCGCCCGGGAGATCGGCTGCTTGTAGGCGATGATCGCCAGCGTTTCCAACGCTGCGCCGGACAGCCGTGACCGCTGGTCGTGGAGCAGGAACCGCTCGACGTAGGGCGTCATGTCGGATGCGGTCTGGTAGCGGTAGCCGCCGGCGATGCGCACCAGTTCGAAGCCGTGCCGGCGCTCGGCGTAGGTGGTGGCGAGCTCCTCGCACCACTGTTCGACGAGCATCGTGGACTGTTCGAGCAGCTGGGCGAGCAACTCGACGGGAACGGGTTCGTGCGCCACGAGCACGATCGACTCGATGGCTCGTTTGTATTCGGCGACCTGGTCGTCGACGGGATGGAGGATGTCGTCGTTCATGGTGGGTGGTGATGCGACCGTCAGCCCTCGTAGGTGTCGATGAGCACCGACTCGGTGTCGAAGTCCTCGCCGGCCGCCCACATCACCTCGATGTCGCCGAATCGTTCGGGCTGGTCGAGTTCGATCGCGCCCTGCTTGAACAGCTCGAGCAGCGCGAGGAAGCGGATGATCACCTCGATGCGCTCGGCGAGGTCGGCGGTGAGCCGGCGGAACGTGATGCGCCCGGCTCGGGGCAGCTCGTCGAGCAGCTCCCCGACGGCATCGGCCACGGTCGTCTTGATCGGGTTGACGTGGTAGAGGTCGACCACCGGCACGGGCTTGGGCGTGAGTGCCTTGATCGCCGCGTTGCGCAGCCGCGCCACGCTGGTGCCCTCCAGCATGTCGGGCACCACGCCGTCGAAGCGCTCGTCCGGGCCCACGACCCGGGGGAAGCTCTGGTCGGCGTCGTCGGCGAGCTGGGAGAACACCTGCGCGACGTCCTTGAACGTCTTGGCCTCGAGTAGCCGGGCGAGGAGCATGTCGCGCTCCTCCCACAGGGCGAGCTCGTCGTCGAGATCGATGTCGGTGGGGTTCGGCAGCAGCCTGCGGGCCTTCAGCTCCACCAGGGTCGCGGCGATCAGCAGGAATCCCGTGGCCACGTCGAGGTCGAGCTCCTGCATCCGCTCGATCTCGGCGAGGTAGGCGTCGACGATGGTCGACAGGTTCACCTCGTAGATGTCGACCTGCTCCTTGAGGATCAGCTGCAGCAGCATGTCGAACGGACCCTCGTAGACCGGAGTGGTGACGTCGTAGGCCATCAGCACGCCAACCTACCGGAGCCGATGGGCCGGATCGGGGTATCGTCGTCGCCCGTGACCCACGACCCCCAGACCGCTTCTTCTCGGGTGCTGTCGTGCATGCAGCCCACGGGTGACGTGCACCTCGGCAACTACCTCGGAGCACTGCGCAACTGGGTGTCCGGACAGCACACGTGTGATGCGTTCCACGGCATCGTCGACCTGCACGCCCTCACGGTCACCGAGGAACCGGGAGTGCTCGGCGACCAGACGGTGGCGCTGGCGGCGATGTTCTTCGCGATCGGGCTCGACCCGGACGTGTCCACGGTGTTCGTGCAGAGCCACGTGCCCGAACACAGCCAGCTGGGCTGGATCATGGAGTGCACCGTCAGCTACGGCGAGCTGTCGAGGATGACCCAGTTCAAGGACAAGACGGCCAAACGGGAGAACCAGTTCATCTCCGCCGGCCTGTTCACCTATCCCGCCCTCCAGGCGGCCGACATCCTCCTCTACGACGCCGACGAGGTGCCCGTCGGCGACGACCAGCGCCAGCACGTGGAGATCACGCGCGACGTGGCGATCCGCTTCAACCACCGCTTCGGCGACACGTTCGTGGTGCCCGAGGCTGTCACACCGGCGGCCGGTGCCAGGGTGATGAGCCTGCAGGATCCCACGTCGAAGATGTCGAAGTCCGACGAGTCCGACGCCGGGTGCGTCTACCTCGTCGACGACCCGAAGGCCGTGCTGAAGAAGTTCAAACGTGCCGTCACCGATTCCGACACCGGCCCCGACGCCGTGCGCTACGACCGTGTCGAGAAGCCGGGGGTGGCCAACCTGCTCGAGATCCACGCCGCCGTCACCGGCCGCACGCCGCAGTCGGTGGCCGAGGACTACGAGCAGTACGGCAAGCTCAAGGTCGACACCGCCGAGGCCGTGCTGGCCGTGCTCGACCCGATTCGCACCCGCTACGTCGAGCTGCTCGACGACCGCGGCGAGCTGGCCCGACTGCTCCGGGTGGGCGCCGACAAGGCCCGCGAGGTGGCGAGCGCCACCCTCGAGCGGGCCCACACCAACATCGGCATGCTGCCGGCCTGACGGGTCGGCCCGATCCGGCGCTGACCGTGTGGCTCTGACCTCCACCGACCGCCGGATCGTCTCGTTGGCGATCCCGGCGCTCGGCACGCTGGCGGTCGAACCGCTGTACCGGCTCGCCGACACCGCGATCGTCGGTCGGCTGGGCACCGCGGAGCTGGGCGGGCTGGCGATCGCCGCGTCGATCCTGGCTCTGGTGGTGGCGGGGTCGAACTTCCTCACCTATGGCACGACCGAACGGGTGGCGAGCCGGCTGGGTGCAGGGCGCCCGGGCGAGGCCGCCGACGTCGGTGTGCAGGCGATGTGGATCGGGCTGTTCGTGGCTGCGGTGGCCGTGCCCGCACTGATCCTCGGCGCCCGGCCCGCCGCCTCGGCTCTCGGCGCCGACGGCGACGTGCTGGATGTCGCCGTCGAGTATCTGCGGATCGCCGCGCTCGGCCTGCCGTTCGTGCTGGTGGCGTTGGCGGCCCAGGGTGTGCAGCGCGGGGCGTCGGACTACCGCACGCCGCTGGTGATCCTGGTGGCCGCCAACGTGGTGAACGTGGTCGTCGAGCTGGTGCTCGTGTTCGGTTTCGATCTCGGTATCGCCGGGGCGGCATGGTCGACCGTGATCGCCCAGACCGGCGCCGGCCTGTCGTTCCTCGCCGTGATCAGGCGGCGGCTCTCCCCTGCGCTCGTGCGCCGTCCGAGCCGGCACGGCATGGCGCCGCTGCTCACTGCCGGGCGTCATCTGCTGCTGCGCGTGGGGTCGATGCTGGCGGTCTTCACCGGCGCCACGGCGATCGCCGCCCGCATCGACGACGCCACCCTCGCCGCCCACCAGATCGCCATCACGATGTTCCTCTTCCTGGCGCTGGTGCTCGACGCCCTGGCCGTCCCCGCCCAGACCCTCGTGGCCGAAGGGCTCGGCCGCGCCGCCACCGACGGCGCTCATGTGGCCCAGCGTGTGGTGCGGCTCTCGACCGTGGCCGGCGTCGCCCTCGCAGCCGCGGTGGCCGCCACGTCGCCCGTGCTCCCCCGGGTGTTCTCCGACGATGCCGCCGTCGTCGAGCGGGCGACCGTGGCGTTGCTGTTCCTCGCCCTGTTGCTCCTGCCCGGCGCGGCGGCCTTCGCCTACGACGGCATCCTGATCGGTGCCGCCGACTACCGCTTCCTCGGGTTCGCTGCGCTCGGCTATCTGGTGGCCGTCGTGCCCATCGCCGTCGTCGTGCTCGCCACGCCGTCGCTCGGCATCGCCGGCATCTGGGTCGGCCTCACCATCTGGATGCTCCTGCGCGCGATCGTCAACCGCCGGCGCGCCGCCCACGTCCTCCCGTAGGGATCCCCCACCCCAGCGATGAGCCAGCGGCCAGACCGCCTGGCCCGTCGCTCATCGCAACCGGATGTCCCCACCGTGCGATGAGCCAGCGGCCACGACGCTTGGCCCGTCGCTCATCGCAGGAGAGTGTCAGGCGTGGTCGGAGGCCTTCAGGTCGGGGTAGGCGGGGTGACGCTCGGCGATCAGGTCGACCGTGACGGGATCGGATCCGACGGCGGCGGCCATGTCGGCACCGATCGCCACGTGGTCGTGGTACGCCCGGAACGACTCGTTGACCGGGCCGACGAGGGTCGCCACCACCCGGCCGAACGTGCCGAGGCCGCACTCGATCTTGCCCACGTCGTGCAGGATCGCCCCGGCGACCTCGGCCCGGGAGACATCGGGGCGCACGGTCGCGAACCGGCGGGCCACGGCGGCGCTGTGGCGGCGGTCCTGGTTGTTCAACTGCACCCACAGGGAACGCTCGCCCGGCAGCAGGTGACGATCGACCCACACCTCGTCGTCCACCGACGGCGGCGCCGGAGAGAGCGACGTCACGAAGCGGGCGGCGAGGTGCCACACCTTTCCCGGCATCTCGCGGAAGCCGTCGGACCAGAGCTCGGCGATGTTGCTCACCGCTGCAGTGTGGCCCGGGGATGGGCCGAGCGGTACACGTCGAACAGGCGGTCCTGGCTCACCTTGGTGTAGATCTGCGTGGTCGACACCGACGCATGTCCGAGCATCTCCTGCACCACCCGCAGGTCGGCACCGTGGTCGAGCAGGTGGGTGGCACACGAGTGACGCAGCACGTGGGGCGAGAGCGCATCGGTGATGCCGGCGCGGCGCCCGTAGTTCTTGACCACCAGCCACGCCGCCTGCCGGGTGAGGCGGTTGCCCCGCTGGTTGAGGAAGACCGCTTCGGCGTCGTCACGGGAGCGGAACCGGTCGGGCACCATCCGGGCACGACCACTCGGTGAGAACCACTCCTCGAGTGCGGTGCCGGCCGACGTGCCGAACGGCACGATGCGCTCCTTCGCGCCCTTCCCGTACAGCCGCACCAGGCGATCGTCGAGGTCGATCTCCCCCACCGACAGGCCGACCACCTCGGAGATGCGCGCGCCGGTGGCGTAGAGCAGCTCCAGCAGCGCGCGGTCGCGCCGGTGGACCGGTTCGTTGCCGACCACGGCGTCGAGCAGGCTGACGACCTGGGTTTCGGTGAGCGGCTTGGGGATGCCCGACGGCACCCGCACCCCTTCGAGTTCGGCGGCGGGGTCGTCGGAACGGCGTCCCTCCACGGCGAGGTGCCGGTGGAACATCCGGATGGCGGCGAGCTGGCGCGCGATCGACGAGGTGGCCGAACCGCCGGCGCGTCGCTCGCCGACGAACGCCACCAGGGCGCGATGGTCGACGTCGAGCACCGTGGCGTTGCGTGCCTCCAGCCACGTGCAGTAGCCGGCGAGGTCGCGCCGGTAGGCGGCGAGCGTGTTGGTCGATCGGCCCTTCTCCGTGGCCATCCACATGAGGAACTCCTCCGCCTCGAGCGGCAGTTCGGGGCGAGCCACCGTCGGCGTCCTCAGCGTTCGCCGCGAGCGGCGGGGTGATCCAGTTCGTTGAGCCGACGCTCGGCGAGCAGCAGACCGATCACGGACTTCGCGTCCTCGATCTCGCCGCGCGCGGCCATCTCGACGGCGTCACCCAACGGCAGATGGAGCAGCTCCATGTGCTCCTCCTCCGGGCCGTGACGCTCTGGGGGGACCGGCGTGCAGTCGGTGGCCAGGTACAGCGTGGTCACCGAGTCGGTCATGCCGGGCGACGGGTAGATGTCGGTGAGGTGCTCGATCCGTCCGGCCGCGAGACCGGCCTCCTCGGTCAGTTCGCGTCGAGCCACCTCGGCGGTGTCCTCGCCGGCGACGTCGCGCATGCCGGCAGGGATCTCGATGACCGCCCGGTCGTAGGGCGGCCGGTACTGTCGCACCACCACCACCGACGGGTTGCCCTCGGCGTCGAACACGATCGGGACCACGCCGACCGCTCCCGGCGACCGCACGATGTCGCGCCGGAACGTCGATCCGTCCGGGGCCTCGTACTCGGCCACGGCCACGTGCCACACGTGCCCCTGGTGGACCGGCGTGTCGCCGAGATGCCGGAAGCCCTCCGCGGGATCCTTGCTCACGCAGCGGCGCTCACGTGGACATCGAGGCGTCGGTGACCGATGCCACGGACCCGGCCGGCGTGGCGTCGCCGGAACCCCTCCGAGCCAGGGCGGCGGCGATCAGCTCGCGAAACAGCGGGTGCGGACGGTCGGGCCGGCTC
>JAWLEC010000227.1:0-3692 GCA_041686315.1 Ilumatobacteraceae bacterium | reverse complement strand
CTGCGAGCGCATCGGCCCCGGCCGGATCTCGCCGCCCAAGGACGCCGTGCAGCCCGGTCGCCGTATCGCCACGGTGCGCAACGACGTCGGCCTCGGCCTCCCCGTCGCGTTCATGACCCCCTGAGAACGCGCAGCGCGCAAGGGCCACGGTGTCATCGAGACGATGCCTGGAACTCGACTACTGCGCTCCTGGCTTGCGCATGGAGCGAACGCGCCGTCGCAAGCCCCTCTCGACACGAGCCGGGAGTTGGGCGAGGCGAACGGACCGCGATGGAGTGTTGAACGGCACGTCGAGCAGCTCGGGCCACTCCTGCCGGATCACCATCTGGTTGAACTTCTCACCACGGCGCACCGCCTCCGGAAGACCCATCATGAGGTCGATCACCTCGCGATGGTTCATCGGGAAGTAGGTGAATCCGGGACCGTAGTACTGGGCGTAGGGCCAGATACCGGCCCAGCAAGCCAGCCGGTTCTCGACGAAGAGCAGGTCGAGCAGCGCGAGGGCATCGGGCGCACCTGAGGTGTCTCTCCAGCGTTCGATCTCCTCGAGCACCGTCGTCGACGCAGCAGCACGTTGCTGGCCGGGATTGAGTCGGGGAAGGCGATGCGCGAGTGCGTGCGCCGCCAACTGTTCGGGTGTGACGGGCCTGCCAGACCTCCCGATGGTGGCCCAGTAGCCGATCCGAGCGAGGTCACCGACGTTCCCGGCGATGTGAGCTCGCGAACGTTCGAGGGACTGGTACGCGGTGGCTGCCCGCCATCCCTGGGGTTCGCCGACGCTGCACGACGTGCGGTAGACCCACATCTCGAGGTCGGCGGGATCCGGATGATCCGTCGGCACGACGCGATGCGACACGCCGGCGAGCTCGCTGAGCCGGGCGGCGACGCGGGCGTCGTTCATCCCGCCGAGATCGGGGAACTTCAGGGTGTACGTGGCGAGGTCAGAGCGCCACTCCCGGGCGCACGCGAGGAGCATCCGCGAGTCGTTGCCCGCCGTCAACTGCAGGTAGGAGGGATGGGTGTCCGTCACGGCGGCGATGTTTCGTTTGACGATGGCAGCGACCCTCGACACGCTCTCGTCGATGCTGACGCTGCCGCGCTCGTGCCAGTTCGGGCCGTGGCGCACCATCGTCCAGTCGGTCAGGTCGAGATGGTGGTTCGGGAGCAGCCGGTGAACGCCATGTCGCGGGGTCAACCCGAGCGGATACATCGAGTTGGTCCATGGGATCCTCAGCTGGTCCACGAGATCGAGCCGATCACCCGTGGTCTCCTCGTAGGGGATCAGCCCCGGTGTCGACGCGGCGATCCCGAGATCGGGGCAGAAGACCGACGAATAGGAGCCGACGGCGTCCGGGTAGATGGCCGGAGTCGGACCATCGACGAACACGGCGAGGAACCGTCCGCCCAGGGAGTCGACGAAGGCGACCGGGTCTGCGTCTGCGACCGTGACGGTCGATCCGGTTCCGAGGAGCCGACCGGCCGAGGTGATCGGGTAGCCGAGCAGCCAACCGAGCTGTCGGGCGTCGCCGTCGGACGGACAGGTGTCGCTAAGGATGGTGATGACCGGAAGGGTCGGGTGATGTGCGAGCGTCCACGACGACAGCGTCTCGTTGTGGAAGCCTTCCGGCGCGTCGGTCGCTTGCGAGAGTACGAACTGCTCGCACAGGTCCGTGGTCGCCCCTGACAGTGCGACCTCACGTGGGACGTACACACGTTCACCTGCGTGAGACTTCATCGCTACCCACCTTTGGTTCGTCGGTCACCGCTGGGTGTGTCGAGTGCTGGGTCACCGGGACTCTGCTCGGTGACTCTAGCAAGCTGCTTCTGGCCATCGGCCCGGTGCCGCTGCGGAGTTCACCAACCGCCGGAACTCGTCGACCTGCGGGGTCGCGTTCAGCCGGCGCCGGGAACCGGGCTGCGGCGGCGGGTGGCGGTGATGGCCGCGAGTCCGGCGAGCAGGGTGGCGGCGCCGATCAGCACGAGGTTGCTGGGACCGCCACCCGTGGTCGGCAGGTCGCAGTCGTCGTCCTGGCTCGGGACACACGGCGTCGTGGTCGACGGGGTCGCGGTGGATGGTGTCGTGGTCGATGGTGTCGGCGGAGGGGTGTCCGGGGGGTTGGCGCAGTCGGAGTCGTCCGGCGGATAGTCGACCGTCGCCGTCGCCGGCGGGGCTCCGGTGACGGTGACCTCGATCGTCAGCCCGTCGCGCAGCAGGTCGTCGGTCGGGTCCGGTTCCCACGACACACCGTCGGCCGCTCGTCGCCAGCCCGGCCAGTCGGTGGCGTTGCCGGCGGCGTCGACGGATGCACCCGGCCAGATGAACTGCCCCGAGAGGCTGTCGACGGTCTCGGTGCCCACCTCGGTGCCGTCGACGGCCCGGATGACGAGGGTGGCGGACTGCTCGACGGGGGTGAAGCCGACCGGCACGATCGTGTAGCTGATGAACGGCGCGTCGCCGATGCACACGGGAGAGAACCCACTGACGTCGATGGAGGGTGCCGAGGGGGTCGTTGTCGTGACGTAGTCGCCGCTGCTCGCGGTTGCGTCGGCCGGGCGTTGCGTGTCGGCGCCGAGCGCCGTTGCGGTTGCCGCGAGGCCGACCGCCACGGCCAGGAACCACCGCCGGGTGCGGCGGTGGGTTGCTGTGTGGTCGTGGGATGCCGGGAGACGCATGGGAACCGCCTTCGTGTTCTCCACCAGGTCCGAACGTACTGACCACGCTCGGTGAGAGCGACCCTAGCGAGCCGACCGTCGTGTCACAAGCCCGGGTTCGGCCCGAAATTCCTGCACGTGGTGGGGTTCAAGAAAGTGTCTGGCAACGCGGGCAGCTGACACGCTCAGCGTTCGTCCGCCCACCTCTGCATCTCGGCAAGCATGCCGCCACGCTCCGTGGTCGTTGTTCGGTTCGGCCCCTCCGGTGCCGGAGTCGGCGCGGACATGTCGTCGCCCGAGCTGGGAACGCACCGACGCGTCAGCGTCCGGCATCGACGGTGAGTCGGACCAGGCCCGGCTCGCGTCGGTCGTCGGCGGCGCGGTGGGCGTCGCCGTCACCGTCGATCCACGTCGCCTCCACGCGGACGGGCATCGGGGTGACGGCCGGCGGGGTGCGTACGGCCAGGTGGTAACCGTCGGCGATGTCGAGTCGGCCGCTCAGCGACACGGTGAGCGTTGCCGAGTCGCCGGAGGCGAGGGTGACGAATGCCGAGGTGACGTAGTAGCCCGCTTCGACGCCGAGCTCGATCGCTGCGGGGCGGTCGTCGATGCGGACGTCGTCGACCGGGAGCCGCGAGAAGATCGAGACCCAGGTTCGATTCGATCCGGCGGGCAATCCGATGCCGTTGCCGATCACGTAGTTCGGCTCGCCGGTGATGGGGGCGTCGTTGGTCAGCTCGACGACGAGTTCCGCTGTTGCGGTGCTCGTGGTGGCGTCGGCGGTGACCGTGTACGAGCCCGAGGCGTCGAGGTAGTAGTCGATCTTGTTGCCGGCGGCGTTGTTGAACGCGACGGCGAGTGCGTCGCTGTCGAGGTCGATGCCGAGCGGCGCCAACGTGCCGCTCATGCCGATCCGGTCGAGGAGGTCCTGTTCGGATCCTCGCGCCGCCCAGCCGACGAGACGGCCCTGGTCGACCATCGGGCCGAGGGCGTCGAGCAGGTCGGTCGGCGGAGGCAGCGTGCCGGCGAGCAGTCGGTCG
>JAWLEC010000063.1:0-16431 GCA_041686315.1 Ilumatobacteraceae bacterium | reverse complement strand
CCCACAGTGCGTAGGTGGGCACGAACAGGGCGCCGCTGTGGGCCAGCCGGTCGGAACGGGGCATCGACGGCGGGCACACGACGATCACCGTCTGGTCGACGCCCCCGTCCACGGCGATGCGCAGCTCGTGGCAGCCGAGCGGGAGGTCCGGTGGCACGTCGACCGCATCGTGGTCGTCGCCGTGCCGGACCACCAGGTCGACGGATGTGGTGCCGATCTCGAGGTCGGTGTCGGTCACGTGGCCACGCACCGGGAGGGGGCCGGCCGTGGCGAAGTGGATCGGTGGGACACGCCGGCGGTCGATCGCCGCCGCTGCCCGATCGGCCTCCAACACGTCGACCACGCGGGCGAGCACGGCGTCGTCGGCGTCGTGCAGGGCACCGTCCACGTCGTGGTAGCTGACCTGGACTCCGAGCGCCTGCGCCCGTTCCCGGAGTTCGCCCGAGGTCATCGACCGCTCACCGGTTCGAGCATGTCGGAGATCGCCGACATCGGCCACGCCACCCAGTCGGGCCGGTTGGCGAGTTCGTAACGCACCTCGTACAGCGACTTGACGAGGACGTACACCTCGAGCAGCAGTCGACGATCGTCGTCGTCGGACGGGATGAGCCCCGTGTCGCCGACGTCGGCGAAGTACGCATCGAGCAGTGCCTGCTGACTTGCATCGGTCCACGCAGCGCGCCAGGCGTCCACGCGGTCGACGTCGGTGTCGGCGATCCGCCCACGTTCACGGGCCGTGTGGACGGCCATCCGGCCGGCGTAGTCGAACGAGCGGACGAGCCCGGCCACGTCGGCGAGTGGGGAGCGCTTGATCGTGCGCTGGGAGATCGGCAGTCCGGGCTCTCCCTCGAAGTCGATGAACACGACGTCGTTGCCGGTCCACAGGATCTGGCCGAGGTGCAGGTCACCGTGGACGCGGATCCGCTTGGCGTCGAGTTTGCGGGTGCGCAACTCGTCGTAGCGCTCGAGCAGACGGTCGATGTCGTCGTCGAGGCGGTCGGCCTGTGCCTGCGCCGTCTCGTCGAGCACGTGCCCGCGTCGTGCCCGGCGGAGGTCGCGCTGCGTGGCCCGGACGGAGTTGCGCAAGGTCTGCAGGATCGAACGCTGCCACAACAGGTTGAAGGACTCGGGGGTCATCGGTTGGCGTCCGTTGCGGCCGGTGGGGACGGGATCGGTGAGCGCGAGCGCCTTGTGCAGTTCGGCCGTGCGCTGGCCCAGCAAGGTGGCGATCGACGTCTCGCCGGCGGGTTCTGCTCCACCGGAACCGTCGTACGGGGCACCCATGTCGATCATCAGCGACAGGTCGTCGAGCACCTTCACCCACAGGTCGCTCTCGTGGGTGATCGCATCGTGGATGACCACGACGTTGGCCGGGTTCGACTCGCGGGCGAGATCGAGGTCGAGGGTGGCGGCCACGCCGGGGACGTGCTCGAAGCCCGCCGCCAGGAGGTGGGAGGGGAGCTCGACGTCGGGGTTGAGGCCCGGCTCGAGCCGACGGATGAGCTTGGCGATCAGCCTGCCGTCGATGATGGCCGAGGAGTTGGACTGTTCGACGCCGAGCACGTTCACGTTGCGCGGGTCGTCGGTCAGCCCGGCGACACGTGTGCGGCGCGGTCGGCCCCGCAGTTCGCCGTGGCGGCCGCGGCGCGACCGACGGCGCAGTGCCGCCCCGAACACCACGGCGGCGCCGCGAGCGTCGTACATGGCGTCGACCAGCAGGCTGCCGTCGTCGAGCGACGCAATCGCATGGACGGCGACCGACGAGTCGATGCCGGCGACGATCTCGCGGGCCAGGCGCATGACCGGCACCGTGTAGCGCTGGTCGTCGCCCTCGGTGAACGAGAACGTCACCACGAGCAGTGCCACGTCGTCGTCGAGCGCGATGGCGTCGTCGATGTGGACCTCGCGGATCGTGCGACCCTTGCCGGCGAACCAGCGGCGCTGCGGCATCCAGCGCTGCAGTGCGCGGCCCATGCCGGCCCGTCGTCGCAGCACCTCGGTCATCGATCCCGGCAGGTGGGGGAGCGGGGACTCGTCGATCTGCGCACGTTCGGTGGCCAGCTCGAACCAGAAGAAGCCGTAGGGCGCCAGCGTGACCTGGTAGTCGTGGTCACGGATCGGGGCGAAGCGGTTGTAGCCGAAGACCTCGACGGGCGTTGCCCCCTGGAACTCGCGCAGGTCGAGTTCGACGTGCTGTGCGAGTCGCGAGAGGTTGGCCACGCACAGCATGGGACGCTCGCCCTCCAGCGTGCGGATGAACGCCAGGACGTGGGGGTTGTCGGGATCGAGGAATGCGATGTCGCCGCGGCCCAGCACCTGGTGCCGCGTGCGCAGGGCGATGAGCTGGCGCATCCACGCCAGCAACGACGCCGGATTCGACTGTTGCGTCTCCACGTTGGTGCTCTCGTAGTGGTACTCCTGCTCGGTGATCAACGGCAGGTAGAGCCGGTGGGGGTTCGCCGTGGAGAATCCGCCGTTGCGGTCGGCCGTCCACTGCATCGGCGTGCGCACCCCGTCACGGTCACCGAGGTAGACGTTGTCGCCCATCCCGATCTCGTCGCCGTAGTAGATCACCGGGGTTCCCGGCAGGGAGAACAGCACGGCGTTGAGCAGCTCCACCTTGCGTCGGTCGTTGCCGAGCAGCGGCGCCAGCCGGCGACGGATGCCGAGGTTGATGCGCATCTCGTCGTCACGGGCGTAGGCGCGCAACATCGTGTGACGCTCCTCCTCGGTGACCATCTCGAGTGTGAGTTCGTCGTGGTTGCGCAGGAACGTGGCCCACTGGCACCCCTCGGGTGGCGTGGGCGTCTGGTCGAGGATGTCGATGATCGGCATCCGGTTCTCCGACTGCACCGACATGAACAAGCGCGGCATCACCGGGAAGTGGAAGTTCATGTGGCACTCGTCGCCGTCACCGAAGTAGGCAGCGGCGTCTTCCGGCCACTGGTTGGCCTCCGCCAGCAGCATGCGGCCGTCGTACTTCGCGTCCATGTGGGAGCGGATGCGCTTGAGGATCTCGTGGGTCTCGGGCAGGTTCTCGCAGTTGGTGCCGTCGCGTTCCACGAGATACGGCACGGCGTCGAGGCGCAGGCCGTCGACGCCGAGATCGAGCCAGTGGTCGAGCACCCCCAGCACGGCGTCGACCACCGCCGGGTTGTCGTAGTTCAGGTCGGGCTGGTGGGAGTAGAAGCGGTGCCAGTAGTACTGCCCGGCCACCGGGTCCCAGGACCAGTTCGACGTCTCGAAGTCCTGGAAGATGATCCGGGCATCGGACCACTTGGTCGGGTCGTCGGACCACACGTAGAAGTCGCGCCACTTCGACCCTGCGGGAGCGTTGCGGGCGCGTTCGAACCACGGGTGCTGGTCGGACGTGTGGTTGACCACGAGTTCGGTGATCACCTTGAGGTTCCGGGCGTGTGCGGCGTCGAGGAACCGCTTGAACGCCCGCATCGTGCCGTAGTCCGGATTCACGGTCCGGTAGTCGGCGATGTCGTAGCCGTCGTCACGCAGGGGCGACGGGTAGAACGGCAGCAGCCAGAGCGCGTTGACGCCGAGGTCGCTCAGGTAGTCGAGCCGCGACGTGAGCCCGTCGAAGTCGCCCACGCCGTCGCCGTTGGAGTCGGCGAAGGCGCGTACGTGCAGTTCGTAGATGACGGCGTCACGGAACCAGTCGTCGCTCATCCTGCACCGTGCTCCGCGGTCGCCGGGGCCTCGTGCGCGGCGGGTGCCGCCCACGACTCGCCGTCGGTCCGGTGCACCGAGAACACGTGCGCCGATGCCGCCCACGGGGCGAGGTCGACGAAGTTGGTGTTGCCCTGCCAGCGGTAGGTGACGCCACCGAGCTGGTCGACGACGTCGTACTCGGCGCCGTAGGGCAGGCCGAGTGCGGCGAGGTCGACGTCGACGAAGCCGCTGTGACGCGCGTGGGGGTCGAGGTTCACCACGATCAACACCGGCGGCGAGGACCCGAGCGGATCACGCTTGGAATAGCAGAGCAGACCCGGGTCGTCGGTCTGGTGGACGTGGAGCGTGTCGAGGTTGCGGAACG
Source organism: Ilumatobacteraceae bacterium (assembly GCA_041686315.1). Lineage (GTDB taxonomy): Bacteria > Actinomycetota > Acidimicrobiia > Acidimicrobiales > Ilumatobacteraceae > Sva-07. The sequence continues at coordinate 12,383 of JAWLEC010000063.1, read as the reverse complement.
CCCGGTGGTCGTGGCGGATCCGGTTGAGACGGCTGAGCAGCGGCGCCAGGCTGTCCTCCCGGTCGAGGTCCCAGTGACGGACCTGGTACTTCTCGGAGTCGAGGTACTCCTCCGACCCCTCGCGCACGGCATGGTGTTCGACGAGTTCGAACGCCGGGCCGTAGACACCCCAGCTCGGCGACAGTGTGGCGGCGAGGACCGCCCGGCTCACGAATGCCGGACGCCCGGCGCTCTGGAGCTGCTCGGTGAGGATGTCGGGAGTGTTCGGCCAGGCGTTGGGCCGGAAGTAGTCGACGGTGCGCGTCGCCAGGTCCACGAAGTACTCGCTCAGTTCCCACGACGACTGGCGCCAGGCGAAATAGGTGTACGACTGGTTGAAGCCGACCTTCGCCAGCCGTTCCATCACCCGCGGCCGGGTGAACGCTTCGGCGAGGAACACGGTCTCGGGATGCTCGGCCCGCAGGGTCGTGAGCGCCCATTCCCAGAAGGCCAGGGCCTTGGTGTGCGGATTGTCGACCCGGAACACGGTGACGCCCTTGTCGATCCAGAAGCGGAACACGTCGGCCAGCGCCGCCCACAGGGCCTGCCAGTCGTCGCTCTCGAAGTCGAGCGGATAGATGTCCTGGTACTTCTTGGGCGGGTTCTCGGCGTACTGGATGGTGCCGTCGGCACGCTTGGCGAACCACTCGGGATGCTCGTCGACCCAGGGATGGTCGGGCGAGCACTGGAAGGCGATGTCGAGCGCCAGGTGCATGCCGCGCCGGCGGCAGCCCTCGACGAGGCGGACGACGTCGTCGACGGTACCGAGGTCGGGCGCCACGGAGAGGTGGCCCCCCTCGCTGCTGCCGATGGCCCACGGGCTGCCCACGTCGCCGGGTTCGGCCGTGGTGGCGTTGTTGCGACCCTTGCGGTGCGTGTGGCCGATCGGGTGCACCGGCGGCAGGTAGACCACGTCGAAGCCCATGTCGGCCACGTGGTCGAGACGGTCGAGCGCGTCGGCGAGCGTGCCGGTGCGCTGTTCGCCGCCGTGGCCGTCGGGGTCACCGACGGTGGAGCGCGGGAAGAACTCGTACCACGCACCGAACGACGCGTGCAGTGGATCGACGTCGATCGGCAGTGCTCGATCGGGACGGGCGACCGGGTCGCGCCGTGCGCAGCGGTGGAACACATCGGTCCAGGTGGGGTCGGCGAGTGCGGTGGTGATGCCGTTGCGGAGCTGCTCGCGCAGGGTTCGGAGACGTTGCTGATCGTCCTCGGCGGCGTCCGCCGAGGTGAGCATCTCGGCCACCAGTGCCTCGCCGGCGGCCAGTTCGACGTGGACGTCGACCCCGGCAGCGATCTTCTTGTTCGTGTCGCGCCGCCAGGTCTCCGCGTGGTCGACCCAACCAGTCACCTCGTACTCCACGCGGCCGAGGTGCATCGGTGTGAACGATCCGGTGAAACGGTCGTTGCCGAGCGGTTCCATGGCGCGCTCGTGCCAACGGGCTGCGTCGTCGGCGACGGCGCCGACCGCTGCGCGTGGATCCGGGACGTGGCGCCAGCGGACCGCTGCAGCGACCACGTCGTGGCCGTCGGTGAACACGTCGGCCACCACGGTGACGGGCTCACCGACCGCTGCCTTGGCCGGGAAACGGCCACCGTCGACGACGGGCCGGACGGGCTCGACCACCGCCCGCGACGGCCGCTGATCCGGAACGCCGCCGGGGATCTCCTTCGACGCGTCGGCGGGCGCCCCGGTCGGGGCGTCGACGGCCGGCGCATCGGCAGCAGGGGAGGCGGCGGAGTCGGCGGTCGTGCGTGCGGTGGTCCTCTTCGGCATGGCTCAGGTGGTCCTTTCCGTGGTGGGGGTGTTCGCACCGCGGGTGGTGGTCGTGCGGGAGTGGACGGGGTGGCGGCTCGGCGGGCGGACCGAACGCAGCACCACCATCGATCGGGCCGTCACCGCGAGTTCGTCGCCGGGCCGCTTGTTGACGGTGCGGGCCCAGCCCTTGCGCGGATCGGCGGTGTCGAGGTCGACGGTCCAGCGGCGACTCCACTCGGGTCCCGGGATGCACCAGTCGATGTCGGACTCGCTGGCGTTGAAGATCACCAGGAAGCTGTCGTCGACGACGCGCTCGCCGTAGGCATCGGTCGTGGGGATTGCCGCACCGTTCATGAACACGGCGACCGACCGGGCGTATCCGGCATCCCAGTCGTCGTCGGTCATCTCCTCACCGTCGGGGCGGAGCCAGGCGAGGTCCTCGATGCCGCGGATGCGGCGGCCCTGGAACCAGCGGCGCCGCCGGAAGACGGCGTGCTCGTGGCGGAAGGAGATGACCCGCCGGCACCACCGCACGAAGTCGGAGTCGACCGTCTCCCAGTCGAACCACGAGATCTCGTTGTCCTGGCAGTAGGCGTTGTTGTTGCCGCCCTGCGTGCGGCCCAGCTCGTCACCACCGAGCAGCATCGGAACGCCCTGCGACAGCATCAGTGTGGTCACGAAGTTGCGGCGCTGTCGCTGTCGGAGCGCATTCACCTCGACGTCGTCGGCGGGTCCCTCCACGCCGTGGTTCCACGACCGGTTGTGGGACTCGCCGTCCTGACCGTTCTCGCCGTTGGCCTCGTTGTGCTTCTCGTTGTACGACACCAGGTCGGCGAGGGTGAAGCCGTCGTGGGCGGTGACGAAGTTGATCGACGCCGTCGGCCGGCGGGTGTCGGCCTCGTAGAGATCGGAGCTGCCGGTGAAGCGGTAGCCGAACTCGGCCAGCGTCGACGGCTCACCGCGCCAGAAGTCGCGGATCGTGTCGCGGTAGCGGCCGTTCCACTCCGACCACTGCGGCGGGAAGTTGCCGACCTGGTAGCCGCCCTCGCCGACGTCCCATGGCTCGGCGATCAGCTCCACCTGCGACAGCACCGGGTCCTGCTGCACCAGGTCGAAGAAGGCCGACAGCCGATCGACGCTGTGCAGTTCGCGGGCGAGTGTGGAGGCGAGGTCGAAACGGAAGCCGTCGACGTGCATCTCGAGCACCCAGTACCGCAGGCTGTCCATGATCAGCTGCAGGACGTGGGGGTGGCGCATGTTGAGGCTGTTGCCCGTGCCGGTGAAGTCGAGGTAGTAGCGGGGATCGTCCTCCACCGTGCGGTAGTAGGCGAGGTTGTCGATGCCGCGCATCGAGAGCATCGGCCCCAGGTGGTTGCCCTCCGCAGTGTGGTTGTACACCACGTCGAGGATCACCTCGATACCGGCGGCGTGGAGCGACTTCACCATCGTCTTGAACTCCTGCACCTGACCGATGGCGACCGACGACGTGTATCCGTTGTGCGGGGCGAGGTAGGCGATCGAGTTGTAGCCCCAGTAGTTGCGCAGACCGCGCTCGACGAGGTGGTGGTCGTGGACGAACTGGTGCACCGGCATCAGTTCGATGGCGGTGACACCGAGTTTGCGGAGGTGCTGGACGATGGCGGGGTGGGCGATGCCCGAGTACGTGCCGCGCAGAGCCGGCGGCACGTCCGGGTGGCGCATCGTGAGCCCGCGGACGTGCGCCTCGTAGATCACGGTCTCGTGCAGCGGCACGTCGGGCGGACGGTCGTTACCCCAGTCGAAGAAGCGGTCGCTGACGACCGCCTTCATCACGTGCGGTGCGCTGTCGTCGGTGTTCGGCGCTTCGTGGTCGTCGAAGTCGTACCCGAAGCAGGCAGGTGACCAGTCCATCTGCCCGGAGATCGCCTTGGCGTACGGGTCGAGCAGCAGCTTCGACGGGTTGCACCACAGACCCCGCCCCGGCTCCCACGGCCCGTGGACCCGGAAGCCGTACCGCTGGCCGGGCCGGATGTCGGGAAGATACGCGTGCCAGCAGTGGCCGTCGACCTCGGTGAGCTCGATGCGCTCTTCGTCGGCGCCGCCGGCCGTCGGGGAATCGTGGTCGTCGTTGCCGAGCAGACACAGTTCCACACCGTCGGCGACACTGGAGAAGATCGAGAAGTTCGTGCCCGATCCGTCGTAGTGGGCTCCGAGGGGATAGGGGTTTCCCACCCACACTCGACGATTGCGGGGTGGGTCGTTCGGAGCTGTCGGCACGTGGTTGATTCTTCCCCATTCCGGTGGCGCACGGAACACGCCACCTCCGGTGCAGCTTAGGTGTCGCTGACCAATCCACAACGAGGGCCGGATCCGGGAGGTCAGGACGCCGACTGCAGCAGCGAGCGCAGGCGCACCTTGCGGCCGGTGCGCACGATCGCTCGCTGGTACACCACCGAGGCCAGTCGCGCCACCAGCGCCACGGTGACGACACCCAGCGTGAGAGAGATGACCAGCTCGGCCGGCGAGGCCACGTCCAGAGCGATCCGAGCCGGCATCACCATCGGTGACGTGAAGGGGATGTACGCCAGCACGTCGGCGACGGGCGACTCCGGTGTGGTCACGCCGACGAAGTACGCCGCGATCAGCACCGCCGACAGCGGGGCGATCGTCGAACCCACCTCCTCCTGACGGTCGACGAGGGCTCCGAGCGCACCCGCCGTGGTGAGGTACAGAGCGACACCCAGCAGCAGCCATGCGGCGCTGCCGGCCAGGGTGGCGCCGGCCCCGTCGGGGAGCGATCCGCCGAGCACGACGTCGATCACCACGGGCAGCGCAGCCGCCGACAGGGTGACCACGCCCACGAGAGCGACCCCGACGACCTTGCCGAACAGCAGCGTGCGCGACGGCACGATGGCCAACAGCACCTCGCTCACCCGGTTGGCCTTCTCGATGGCCACGCCGTTCGCGACGGCCGATGTCAGCAGGAGCAGGAGGACGTACAGCACGATCGAGGCGATGGCAGCAGTCGCTCGGCGGCCCTCGTCGACGGGATCGATCTCCTCGACGACGGTGTCACCGGCGGCGAGCGCGACCGCCAACTCGTCGGCCGACAGGCCGGCCTCGACGAGTGCCGACTCGAGGTCGGCAACGGCGACCGCCTGGCGGATCAGCGTCACGACGTCGGAATCGGCCGATTCAGCGATCACCCGGGCCGGCGACTCGGTGAGGACGACGGCGGCGTCGATCTCGCCGTCCTCCACAGCGAGGCGCGCCGGCCGGCTGCCCTCGATCGCCGTGACCGTCACCTCCCTGCCGATCGTGGGCGCCAGTTCGTCGAGCACACTGCCCAGTGAGCTGCGCTGCGAGCCCGACCCGACGACGGCAACGGTGCTCTGTGCTCCCTCGTCGTCGCTCACGAGGTCGGGCAACACCACCAGCGCAGTACTCGCCAACATCAAGACGGCGGCGGTGGCCCAGATGGCCCGGCGCCGGAACGCCTCCCGGATCTCCCGCTCGACGACGAGCCGGAACGAGCCGGTACTCATGACGGCTGCTCGTCCGGTCGAGGTGCCGCTCGCCGTGACGGCGTTCGTGACGGTCGCTGTCCGTCGCGCTCGTTCCACCGGGTGGCGGAGCGGAACAGCTCGGACAGCGACGGGCTCTCCACCCCGAAGTCGGTGACCGGTACGTGTGCTCGGACGCGGTCGAGCACCGCCGCGGCGTCGGCTCCCGACTGCAGCCGTAGTCGGGTTTCCGAGGGGGTGGTCGACTCGACCGTCGCATCGCCGTCCAACCAGGAGACGTCGACCTTCCCGTCGACCCGCAGAAAGCGGTCGGGGCTCTCGGCGCGCAGTTCTCGGAGGTCTCCGTCGAGGACGACCTTCCCCTCGTGGATCAGCGTGATGGACTCGCACAGATCCTGCACGAGGTCGAGTTGGTGGCTGGAGAACACGAGATGGCCACCTCGACCCACGTGGTCGACCAGCACTCCGGTGAGGAAGTCGACCGCCCCCGGGTCGAGCCCTGCGAACGGCTCGTCGAGCACGAGCACATCGGGGTGGTGGACCATCGCGGCGGCGAGTTGGACCCGTTGTGCCATACCGCCCGACAGCGACTTGACGGTGTCGCCGGCGCGGTCGTCGAGGTCGAGGCGCTCCAGCAGCGACGATGCGCGGTCGGCTGCCGTCGAGCGGTCGACGCCGTGCAGCCGCGCCATCCACACCAGCTGGTCGTGGACCCGCATGTCGAGATACAGGCCCCGTTCCTGGGGCATGTAGCCCCACGACCGCCGGTCGCGATCCGTGGCGGGACGACCCCGCCAGATGATGTCGCCGTGGTCGGCGTCGAGCACCCCGAACATGATCCGCATCAGTGTGGACTTGCCGGCACCGTTCGGGCCGAGCAGCCCGACCATGCGTCCCGGAGGCACCGCGAGATCCACGTGCTCGAGTACCCGGCGCTCGCCGAACGAGTGGCACACGTCGCGCAGCAACAACACGTCGACGTCGGCGGACGGGTACATCCCGCACGCGTACCCCGTGGGGCTGTTCTCACACCCGTCGCAGGCGCGGACGAGCAAACGCAGGCCGTGTGCCGGGCTACCGGTCAGGGACGCGCCAGCCGTGCTCCCACGAGGTGTGTACCGAGGGCCGTCAGCCCCACACGACCGTGCGGACGTGACCCGCCGGACGTGAGTGGCAGCAGCAGGAGGATCCCCACCACGGCGGCGGAGACGGATGCACGGCGTGGCCGATTCGTCCGGTCGAGGACGGCCGCTGCCGTGCTGGTGGCCAGCGACGCGCCGAACAGCGCGTGATGGATCCAGCTCCATCGCCCGAGACGGAGTCCGAGGTGGCGGACCGCCGTTCCCAGGGCCACCGACGAGGCCAGGGTGACGCCGGCGAGTCGGAACACGGTGTCGTGGTACCCCGTGGGCCGGCTCGTCATGCCCGGTGCCGATCGTCGAACCGGCTGCCGTCGCACCGGACGCCTCCGAACCGGGAGGCGAAGACGCCGACAGGCATGGCGGAAGCCGGAGACGGGTAGGGCTCCGGCATGGACATCGTCGTCATCGTGCTCGCCATTGTCGCAGTCGTGGCCGCCACGGCCTGGTTCGTCTTCAACCGCCAGAATCCCGAACAGGCGTCGCGTCACGAGGACCACGTCACCGAGACGCGGTCGGAACGGTTCTACGACGGGGTCGACCGCCCGGCCGGGCCCGACGCCGAACCGATGGATCCCGACCGGCTCGGTGGCGACCATCGTCCACCCTCGACCTGACCGCACCTGCGGGGCCATGGGAAGATCAGAACGTATGGACTTCGTCGACGTCGTCGCCCGGAGGCGCACCACCAACGGCCCGTTGTCGGCCGAGCCCGTCCGCCTCGAGCACCAGCAGATGCTCGTGGACGCGGCCGGCATGGCGCCGTCGCACTTCAACAGCCAGCCGTGGCGCTTCGTGCTGGTCGACGACCCCGAGCGCATCGACACGATCGCCGACATCAGCGCGCGCTCGATGCAGTCGGTGTTCGAGGCCGGACAGTTCTTCACCCGGTACCGTCGCTTCTTCCGCTTCTCGGAGGACGAGATGGAGGAGCGGCGCGACGGCATCCTGTTCGACCAGTTGCCCCGGGCTCTGCGGCCGTTCCGCAGGTTCGTGTTCAGTGACGGTGCCACGCGGCTCATGAACCGGCTGAACGTTCCGTCCACCCTGGCCGAGGCGAACCGCGAGCTCGTCGGCGGTGCGCCGCTCGTGCTGGCTGCACTGCTCGACCGCACCGAGTACCGACCGGGGGAACTGTCGGGCTTCTATTCCGTGTTCGGGCTCGGCGCCGCCATGGAGAACCTGTGGTTGACGACCACCGCCCTCGGCATGGGGATCCAGTTCATCTCCTTCCCGATGGAGGTGCCCGAGCAGTGGCGCCGGATCGAGGACCTGCTGGAGGTGCCCGACGACCTCGAACTGATGGCGCTGTACCGGATCGGGTACGAGCTCCCCGATGCGCCACGGCCGCCGATCGACTGGTCGAGCCGGCAACGCAAACGCCGTTCGCAGTACGTGTTCCGCAACAGTTGCGCCCAGCCCGAACCCGACAGCGGAGACGACGCAGCCGTCGACGGGAGCGCGGATGTCGCCGGCAGCCGCAGCACCGAGGAGGTCGGGGGGTGACAGGCCCTCCTGCCCGACTGTGTGGCGTCGGCACCGCCGTGCCCGCCCATGCCGTCGATCAGCAGCAAGCCCGCGAACTCGCACGCGAGATCTTCGGTCGGCACCGTCGAGACATCGACCGCTTCCTCGGGGTCTTCGACCACGCCGGCGTGGAGCAGCGACGGTTCGTCGTCCCACCCGACTGGTTCCGACAGTCGCACACCTTCGCCGATCGCAACGACCGCTACGTGGACGACGCACTCACGCTGTCGGTCGACGCCGCCCACGCCGCACTCGGCGACGCCGGCATCGACGCAGCAGACCTCGATGCCCTCGCGTTCGTGTCGTCGACCGGCATGGCGACGCCGTCTCTCGATGCCCGACTGGTGCACGCCCTCGGCTGCCCGGTCACCGCACGGCGCGACGCCACGTTCGGCCACGGTTGCGCAGGAGGCGTGGGCGGGCTCGCCCGGGCTGCATCCCAGGCGCGGTCGAGGCCCGGTTCCCACGTGCTGCTGGTCGCCGCCGAACTCTGCAGCCTCACGTTCCGTCTCGACGACTGGTCGACCACGAACCTCGTCGCCACCGCGCTGTTCGCCGACGGCGCTGCGGCGGCCGTGGTGTCGACCGACGGCGACGGCCCCGCTCTGGCCGCCGACTCGAGCACGCTGTGGCCCGACACGCTCGACGTGATGGGATTCCACTTCTCCGAGAGCGGCATGCAGGTGATCCTCGACCGCGGTGTCCCGCAGGTGGTCCGCCGGCACCTCGCCGACAGCGTGGAGGAGGTGTGCCGCCGTGCCGAGATCGACGTGCACGAGATCGACCACTTCCTGCTCCATCCCGGCGGCGCGAAGGTGCTCGAGGCCTACACCGATGCGCTTCCCGTGACCCGGGCGGAACTCGAGTGGTCGCACGGAGTGCTTCGCGATCACGGCAACATGTCGGCTCCCACGGCGCTGTTCGTGCTGAGGAGGGCACTCGATGCGTCACTGCCCCGGCCGGGCGACCGCGCCCTGCTGTCGGCGATGGGTCCGGGATTCGCGGCCGAGCACGTCCTGCTGCGCTGGTGAGGGTGGCGGACCGATGAAGCGTCGACGAACGGCTCGGGTGCTGCGTGCGGTGGTGGGGTCGCTGGTGGTCCAGCGGCTGGGCGAACTCGCCTGGTCCCGCCGCAACGAGCGGCGCCTGCGCGAGCGGGGGGCGGTCGAACACGGACGCTCCCACTACCCGGCGATGGTGCTGCTGCACACGGCCTGGCTCGCCGGTATGACGGCCGAGTCCCTCCTCGACGGTCGGGCACCCGGTCGAGGGGTGCGACGCACAGCGCTCGCCGCTCTGCTGCTCGCCCAGCCACTGCGCTACTGGGCGATCGCGTCGCTCGGCGACCGCTGGACGACCCGCGTGCTGGTGCCCCCCGACGAGACACCGGTCCGATCGGGTCCGTATCGATGGATTCACCACCCGAACTACGTGGCCGTCGTCACCGAGATCGCGAGCGCTCCTCTCGCCGTCGGCGCCTGGCGAACCGCAGCAGTGGGCACCGTCCTCGACGCCGTGCTGCTCCGCCGCCGCATCGCCGTGGAATCGGCCGCTCTGCGTGACCGGAGCCGGGACCCGGTCGCCGGTTGACGCGCTGCGCCGACCGGCGTGGTGTCCGGGCCGCTGTTTGCCCACGGGCGGCAGGAGGAATGGTCGTGACATGACGGGTGACGTGCTCCGACCGGACGACCTGGTATCCGGCGAGCGCCGACTGTGGGGATCCGAGACCGACAAGGCCCTCCACAACTTCCGGATCTCCGGTGAGCCGGTACCGGTACGGGTGATCCGGTGGTTGGCGAGGATCAAGTCGGCTGCCGCCGGGGTGAATGCCGATCTGGGTCTGCTCGACCGGGAGGTCGCCGATCGCATCGTCCGCGCTGCCGACGAGATCGTCGCCGGTGAGCACGACCACCAGTTCCCGGTCGACGTGTTCCAGACGGGCTCGGGCACGTCCACCAACACCAACGTCAACGAGGTCATCAGTTCGCTCACCGCCGGCCGGGCGCATCCCAACGACCACGTCAACCTGGGCCAGAGCTCCAACGACGTGTTCCCGTCGGCGGTGCATCTCGCCGCGCTGCAGGCGTGCCAGGCCGACCTGCTCCCGGCACTCGACCACCTGACCGACGTGCTCGCCGAGCGCTCCGACCGCTTCGCCGACGTGGTGAAGGCGGGACGGACGCATCTGATGGACGCCGTCCCCGTCACGCTCGGACAGGAGTTCGGTGCGTACGCATCCCAGGTGCGGACCGCCGCCGGTGGGCTCTGGTCGGTGATGCCCCTCCTCGGACAGATTCCGCTCGGTGGCACTGCGGTGGGATCGGGGTTGAACACGCACCCGGATTTCGCCGAGCGGGTCCGGAACCGACTCGCGCGGAACGTGACCGCCGATGTCGGCCGGCACATCAGTGCTCCCGAGAACCACTTCGCCGCCCAGGCGGCTCGGGACGGGCTGGTCGCAACGTCCGGACTCCTGAAGGTGGTGGCGGTGGCGCTCACGAAGATCTGCAACGACCTGCGTTGGATGGCGAGTGGACCCCGGGCGGGGCTGGGTGAGATCACGCTCCCCGAACTGCAGAAGGGGTCGTCGATCATGCCCGGCAAGGTCAATCCGGTGATTCCCGAGGCGGTGCTGCAGGTGTGCACGCAGGTGATCGGCAACGACACGACGATCGCCGTCGCCGGCCTCCAGGGCAACTTCGAGCTCAACGTGATGATCCCGGTGATGGCTCGCAACCTGCTGCAGTCGATCGATCTGCTGTCCTCGGGGAGTGAGCGGCTGGCGGACGACTGCGTGGCCGGCATCGAGGCCGTGCCCGTGCGTTGCCACGAGCACGCCGAGCTCACCCTCGCCACGGCGACCGTGCTGAACCCGATGATCGGCTACGACGCCGCCACTGCCATCGTCCGAGACGCCGTGGCGTCGAACCGGCCGCTGCGCGACGTGGCACTCGAGCACGGTGTGGAGCGCGACGTTCTCGACGCCGTGTTCGACCTGCGACGGATCGCCGCCGGCAACGGCACGGGCAACGGACGTCGCGACGAGGGCGGTGACGGCGACGGCGACCGTGCCGGTGACGGCGGGGCGACGGACACCGGCGTCTGAGGGGCGCCGTCGTGTCTGCCGACATCCAGTGGTACGAGATCCTCGGCCGGTTGGCGCTGGCTGCGGTGCTCGGCGCGGTCGTCGGGTTCGAGCGGGAATCGGCGGGTCAGGATGCCGGCTTCCGCACGCACCTGTTGCTGGCGGTGGGCGCCGCCCTGTTCGGCGTGGTGTCGGTGGGTGCGTGGGATCGCTTCATCACCGACTCGGCCACCAACGTGCGCGTCGACGTGACCCGGGTGGCGTCCTACGTCGCCGCCGGCGTCGGTTTCATCGGCGGTGGCGCCATCCTCAAGCACGCCGGCGCCGTCCGCGGGATCACCACCGCTGCGTCTCTGTGGACAGCGGCGGCGATCGGGTTGAGCACCGGGGTGGGGCTCTGGTTCGCCGGCGTCGCGGCCACCGTCATCGCCCTGGTCGCTCTCGCGGCGTTGAAGCCGCTGTCGACCTGGATCGACCGGCGTTCGCACGCACCCCGGAGCCTGGTGATCATCTTCGACCGGCCGGAGATCGGCGCCGACGTGTGGCACGTCGTGCAGGATCTGGCGTCGGCGTCGATCCGGTCGTTGCAGATGGGCGAAGGGCACGGTGGCGACACCACCGAGCTGTCGGTGCAGTTCTGGAATCGTCCGTCGGAGGAGCTGGTCGACGACATCGTCGACCGCCTCGGCGCCGAGTTCGGCTCGAGCGTCCGTTCCGTCTCGCTCCACCACTGAGGCCGCCCCGCCACCCGTGCCGTCACCCGCCCCCGTCACCACGTTTGCGTTGCAGAAATGTTGGCCCGTCCCCACATTTCCGTGACGCAAACGTGGTTCTGCCGGGGGTTCGGGGGCGTGTCTCGTGGGTAGGACGGACTCGAATTCCGTGACCACGACCGGGAAGGGCCGCCGACATGCTCCGCACCATCACGTCTCGAACACTCGTCGTCGTCGCCGTGATCGCATCAGGGATCTCGGTCCACGGCTCTCGCGCCCATGCGCAGGAGTCGCTGCCCTACGAGGTGGCGACGACGGCGGCAACCGACACGCCCGTGTCGGAATTCCGGGCCAGCGTCGTCGACACGCTCGACGATCCACGCGGCTGGTCGCTCGGGGGATCGATCGACTTCGTCCTCGTCGAGGACGGTGGGCTCTTCACCGTGGTCCTGGCCTCGCCCGAGGAGGTGGAAGATGCTGCTCCGATCTGTAGTGACGAATGGAGTTGCCGGGTGGGCGACCGGGTGCTGATCAACGAACTCCGCTGGACGCAGGGGACCGACGGCTATCCACTTCCGCTCGACGACTACCGCGACTACGTGGTCAACCACGAGG
>JAWLEC010000062.1:0-16434 GCA_041686315.1 Ilumatobacteraceae bacterium | reverse complement strand
GAGCCCGATCACCGCGCGCATCCAGCTCACCTCCACAGCGGTGAAGGACGGCACCACGTCGATCCAGGCGGTCGTGGAGTACCGGCCCTACGAGGCCGACATCGACGAGCGCATCCGCGTCAACTCCTGGCGGGTCTGCGACACCGACAGCTGCAGCTGACAACCACCGCGGGGCACGTTGCATCCGGTGTCAGACACCGGATGCAACATCATCAACCCGCCGTCAGCCGACGAGTTCGCCCGCCTTGAGCTGATGGGCGTAGCGGCCGTTCGCGGCGAGGAGCTCGTCGTGACTGCCGACTTCGGCGATGCGTCCGGCTTCCACGAAGGCGATGCGGTCGGCGCTGCGGATCGTCGACAGGCGATGGGCGATGATCAGTGCGGTGCGGTCCTGCATCGCATGGTCGAGGGCCGCCTGGATGAGCGCTTCGTTCTCGTTGTCGAGATGGCTGGTCGCCTCGTCGAGCACCATGATCGCCGGGTTCTTCAGCAGTAGCCGGGCGATCGCCAGCCGCTGCTTCTCGCCGCCGCTCAGCCGGTAACCGCGCTCGCCCACGACGGTGTCGTAGCCGTCGGGGAGCGCGGCGATCGTGTCGTGGATGCGCGCCGCCTGCGCCGCGGCGACGAGGTCGTCGTCGGTGGCGTCGGGGTCGGCGTAGCGCAGGTTGTCGCCGATCGACTCGTGGAACAGGTGCGGGTCCTGCGACACCACGCCGATCGCCGCGCGGAGTGAACCGAGGGTGAGGTCGCGTACGTCGTGGCCGTCGATGCGGACCGCACCGCTCGTCACGTCGTACATGCGCGGGATCAGCGAGATCGTCGTCGACTTGCCCGCTCCCGACGCCCCCACGAGCGCCACGGTCTCGCCCGGTCGCACCTTCAGCGACAGCCCGTGCAGCACGTCCACATCGGGATCGGTGTCGCCGCCGAGGCCGGCGTTCTGCTCCATCGACGCGATCGCCGACGCACTGGCCGGTGGGTACCGGAACACCACGTCGTCGAACTCCACCTCACCGCGAGGCGACACGAGGTCGACGGCACCGGGCCGCTCCTGGATCGCCTCGGGGGCGTCGAGCACCTCGAACACGCGCTCGAAGCTCACCATCGACGTCATCAGGTCGACGCGGGCGTTCGTGAGGCCGGTGAGCGGCTGGTACACGCGGGTGACGAGGGCGGCCAGCGCCACCAGCGTGCCGGTGGTGATGCTGCCGTTCACCACCATGAACGCGCCGATGCCGTAGATCGCCGCCGTGCCGAGGGCGCCGACGAGGCCGAGCGCCACGAAGAACACCCGCCCGTACAGTGCCGCCTGGATGCCGGTGTTGCGCACGCCGGCGGCGCGTCGCTCGAAGCCGTCGCGCTCGCGGCGGCCCGACCCGAACAGCTTCACCAGCGTCGCTCCGGCCACGTTGAACCGTTCGGTCATCTGCGTGTTCATCGCCGCGTTGTGGGCCATCTGTTCACGGGAGATGCCCTGCAGCCGCAGGCCCACCCGGCGGGCGGGCACGATGAACAGCGGCAGCACCACCAGGGTCAGCAGCGTGAGCCGCCACTCCAGCGCCAGCATCGCCGCCAGGGTGGTCACCAGCACGATCACGTTGCTCACCACGCTGCCGAGGGTGCTGGTCACTGCGGTCTGGGCGCCGATCACGTCGTTGTTGAGCCGGGAGGTGATGGAGCCGGTCGGGGTGCGGGTGAAGAAGGCGATGGGCATCCGCTGCACCTTGGCGAACAGGGAGCGGCGCAGGTCGTAGATCAGGCCCTCGCCGACGCGGGCGCTGGCCCACCGCTGGACGATGGCCAGGCCGGCGTCGGCCAGTGCGGCAGCCACGGCGATCGACGCCAGCAGCACGATCTGGCCGCGGTTCTCGTCGGGGATGGCGTTGTCGATGATGCCGCGCACCACGAACGGGGGCACCAGGGCGAGCAGCGCGGCGGCGAAGATCGCCACGAGGAAGATGATGATGGTGCCGCGGTACGGACGGGCGAAGGTCCACACCCGGCGCAGCGTGCCCTCCTGGAGCTGGACGCCCTTCACCGCATCCTGGTCGCCGGGCATCATCGAGTGGGGCGGCATCCGCATGGGTTCACGCTACGGCTGGATCAGCCGGCCTGCCGCGATGGGCTCGCAACGAATCGGCCGTACGATTGGCGCCGATGCGCCGTCATGCCCTCGCCCTCGTCGGTGCGTTCGCCGTCCTCGTGTCGGCCTGCTCGGGTGGCTCGCAGGCGAGCGAACCACCGCCGGCCACACGCGACGTGAGCGGCGTCACCACCAGCCCGCCACCGACGGCAGTGGTGGGTGACAGCGGAGACGGAGCGTCCGGCGCCGCCCCCGAGCCGCTCGATTACGAGATCGTCTGGCGGCAGCTCGACGAGCGTCGTGAGGAGGGCACCATCACGGTTCCTCTCGACTACACCGATCCGCAGGGTGACACGATCGACCTCTACCTCGTTCGTCACCGCGCCGATCCCGACCGCAGCATCGGCCCGCTGCTCGCCAACCGCGGTGGCCCGGGCGCCGACGGGGCGACGTTGGCGCTGAACGCCGTCAGTTGGTTCCGGTCCGAGATCATCGACAACTTCGACATCATCGGCTGGGACCCGCGCGGCACCGGACAGAGCGAGGGTGCCGTCGACTGCATCGACGACGACCAGTACGACCGGTTCTATGCCGAGCTCGACGTCACTCCCGACGACGAGGCCGAACGCCAGGCCCTGATCGACAGCGCCGAGGAGTTCGCCGAGGGCTGTGTGGAGCGCACGCCGGGGCTCGAACACCTGGGTACCAACAACTCGGCGCGCGACATGGACGCCATCCGCCAGGCGCTCGACGTCGAGCAGGTGTCGTACTTCGGCTGGAGCTACGGCAGCGAACTCGGCGGCGTGTGGGCCACCCTGTTCCCCACGACGGTGCGCGCCGCGGTGTTCGACGGCGCCGCCGACCCCGACGCCGACCCGGTCGACCGGGCCCGCCAGCAGATGGCCGGCTTCGAGGCAGCGCTCACCACCTTCCTCGCCGCCTGCAGTGACGACAGCTCGTGTGCGTTCCACAACGACGGCGACGCGGCGGGGGCCTTCGATTCCCTGATGTCGTCGCTCGACGAGTCGCCGGTCCCGAGTGTCGAGGGCCGCGCCGACCTGGGCCTCGGTGCGGCGATCACCGGCGTGGTGCAGGCCATGTACTCCGATCGCTACTGGCCGGCCCTCGAGCGGGCACTGGAAGACGCCGCCGCCGGTGACGGCGCCGGCCTGCTGCAGCTCCAGGACGCCTACTTCCGGCGCAACGCCGACGGCAGCTACGGCAACCTGATCGAGGCGTTCCAGGTGATCGACTGTGCCGACGAGGCCGACCGGCGCACGGTGGAGGAATCCGACGCCGACGCTGCCTCGATCGCCGAGGCCGCCCCGCGGATGTTCCCGTACACCACCGGGTCGTACTCGTGCACGTTCTTCCCCGAGGCGGCCGACCCCCGCATCGCCATCACCGGCGACGGAGCCGGCCCGATCGTGGTGATCGGCACCACGGGCGACTCGGCCACGCCGCTCGAGGGCACCCGGGCGATGGCCGACACGCTCGAGGACGGCCGCCTGGTGATCGTGGAGGCCAACCAGCACACCGGCTACCGCGACAACGACTGCGTCGACGACATCGTGCACGAGTACCTGATCCAGCTCGTCGCTCCCGACACCGGCGTCACCTGCAGTTGAGACGCTGGGGTCCCCAGCGTCGCTTCTTCGTAGGTGGGGTGGCCGTTCGCCGCTAGCCTCGCACCCGGAAGGCTGCCAGAGCGGACGAATGGGACGGCCTCGAAAGCCGTTGAAGTCTTCGGGCTTCCGTGGGTTCGAATCCCACGCCTTCCGCCACGACGTCCACGGACGTCCATGGAGATCCACGACGCCCCCGCCCCTGAACGGCGGGAGCGGGACACGGTTCCATGGGCGTCCGTCGGCTCGGGCCCCGGGAATCACCACCCCAATTGCTCAAGGTGGCATCCTTGCGGACCGATAGAAGTTCGTATGCATCAGGTCAAGACGATCTCCGACGGCTCGCTTGCGTTGCAGATCGCCGACGTGCCGCCGCGTCCGATCATGTCCGTCGTGCCACCCCCGCCGCCTTCCGGTGACGCACCGTTCGCCACGCCCGGTGGCGCGCCGCTGGCGGCCCCGGCTCCGTCGACGGCGGCGACACCTCCGGCACAGGCGCACACCTCTCCGCCGGCACCTGTCGCGCCGCAGCCGGCAGTGGAGCCGGCGAGTGACTCGCCAACGGACGCATCGCAGGAAGCGGCCGGCCTGCTCGACGACCTCGTCGCCCGCTTCGCCGACGCCCACGGTGCCATCCTGGCCTCGGTCGACGGGTTCTCGATCGCCCGCAGCACGTCGATGGCCGACGAGGCGTCGCACCCGGCGATGCTCGCCGCCGCCGTGGGCCTCGCGCACCAGCTCGTCGCGTTGGGCGGTGGCGATCAGCTCCGCCAGCTCGTGGTCGACCACGACCGGGGTCTGCTGCTCGTCTGGCCCGTCGGCGACCAGCGCGTGCTCGCCGTGCTCGCCGACCGCACCGTCGACCAGCGTGAGTTGCGCTCGTTCGTCCAGGCCGGTGCCGCCGTACTGGTCGGGAGCGACACATGAGCGGTCAGACCTTCAAGATCCTCGTCACCGGGCCGTTCGCGGCCGGCAAGACCTCGATGATCCAGGCGGTGTCGCAGACACAGGTGATCAGCACCGACGTGACCACGAGCGGCGACGAACGTGACGTGAAGTCGTTCACCACGGTGGCGATGGACTTCGGCACCTACCGGGTGGAGGGCGACGACACGCGCATGCTGCTGTTCGGCACGCCCGGCCAGGCCCGGTTCCGGTTCATGACCAACATTCTCAAAGGTGACGTCGACGTGGTGGCCTTCGTGGTCGACGCCGAGGCCACCGACACGCACGCCGTCGCCGGTGTGGAACTGCGGGCGCTGTTGCGCGATCTGCGGGTGCCGGCCGTGATCGCCGTCAACCGGTGTGACGACGTCGACGCGGCTCGCCGCCTGGCGCGTTCGCTCGGTGCGCTCGACAGCGAGGCTGTCGTGCCGTGCCAACTGATCGATCCCGACTCCGGCCGCAAGGTCGTGGTCGAAATCCTCCTCACGCTGCTGGCGTCGATGGAGACAACCAAGACAGAGGTGGCCTGATGCACAACCCAGGAATGTCGTCGACGGAGAGCCGGGCGCTGGAGGTCAGCGGACCGCAGCCCGTGTGGATGACCCTCAACGAGGCCCGCCAACGCGCGTTCACCGGTGAGATCGTGTTCGAACTCGACCCGGAGGTGTACGCCTACCTCGACAACGGAGTGGTCTACTACGCCGAGCGGGCGGGCGAGGCGGCGCTGGGACAGCGACTGCTCGCCGCCGGCGTCGTCGACGAGACACAGCTCGAGCGCGGCGTTGTACGAGTGGGCGACGTCGAGCACCTCGGCCGTCTGTTCGACCGTGACCCGTCGGTCGATCGTGACGCCGTGCTCGTGCTGGCCGAGTTCTTGACCCAGGACCTGATCGCCGACCTCGCCAACCGTGAGATCGCTGCCGTGCGCATCACCGCCTACCGGCACCACCCGTCGGGAGTGCACCGCTGGTTCGTGGAGCCCGCCGACCCGGCAGCTGCGACCCTCGCCGACATGGCCCAGATCGGCCACACCGGGCGGCTGAGCGCCATCCCCGTGGCCTCCGACGAGGCGCTGTCGGACGAACTGCGCATCGAGTGGGACGAACCGCTCGGCGTCTTCGACGACGGCTCCAGGTCGGTGTTCGCCGACTTCGACGTCGCCGGCCTGGAGTCGGGGATCGACACCGAGCTCGTGGAGTCGGCGGAACTCCGCAGCCTGGGGGCCAACTCCTCGGACGTCGATGTCCACGCACGCCAGCGCACCGATCTCGAGCCGCTCGACGTCGAGTTCCTGCCCGACGATGTCGACGTCGACGAACCGCTCGACCTGGCGGCCGAGAGCGAACTCGTGGACGACACCGAGTTCGTCGCCGACACCGAGCCGGTCGCCGACACCGAGCCGGTCGCCGACACCGACACGGCCGTCGACACCGAGGTCGACGAGGTGCCGCCTCCCGACGGCGACTTCCAGGTGGTGTGGCCCGACGGTTCGGCCACCGACATGAGCGAGACCGCCGTGGAGGAGATGGCGACCGCCGGCGTCGACGACGCTCTGGCCCTGGTGAACGAGGAAGACGGCGGGTTCCGCTTCGAGATGCCGCCGCTCACGTCCGGCGCGTCGTTCGACGACACATTCGGTGACGAGGCCGATGACGGCGACGTGCCCGATGGCGTCGCCGACGCCGTCCGTCGAGCACTCGCCGCGATCGAGACCGCCACGACCGAGAGTGCCTCGATCGCACCGATGGACGATCCCATCGCCGTCGAGTACGACGACGTCGGCGCAGGTGACGATGCCGTCGACGGCGGTGGCCGGGACAGCAACGACCACAGCGGGGCAGACATCCGTGACGATGCGGTCCGCCGGGATCGCACCGATGACGTCGACGACCTGTGGGGCGACCAGCCGGCCACCGACTCGTGGGCGGACGTGCCGGCGGCGAAGCCGTCCGGGGCCTCGCTGTCGGCCTTCGCCCCGCCGACGCCCGACATGGCAGCCGAAGCCATCTACAGCCGCGAAGCAGCCGAGGCCATGAGTGCGATGGATGCGTCCGCCGGTGTCGCGTCGATGGACGCAGACGAGGGCGTCGACGACGGCCACGGTGGCGACGACGGCGAGCGCACGTCGGCGCTCAAGCGCCTCATCGGCAGCCTCCGCCGCAAGGACCGCTGACCGGGGGTGCCGTCGGGCCGACCGGCCCGCACCGCCGGCCGCCCGCTCAGGGTCGAAGGGTGCGGCGCGACCGGAAGAAGGCGCGCAGCAACTCCGCCGACTCGGCGGCGCACACGCCGCTCGTCACCGCC
Organism: Ilumatobacteraceae bacterium; assembly: GCA_041686315.1. GTDB lineage: Bacteria > Actinomycetota > Acidimicrobiia > Acidimicrobiales > Ilumatobacteraceae > Sva-07. The sequence goes on along the minus strand of JAWLEC010000062.1, from coordinate 9,477 downwards.
ACGCGATGGTTCAGCAATCGCCCGTCGAGCAGCGTGAAGCAGCTGTCGACCGCACCGGCTTTCGGGTCGTCGGCGCCGTACACGAGGTGACCCAGCCGGGAGTTGACCGCCGCACCGGCGCACATCGCGCACGGCTCGAGCGTGACGTACATCGTGCACTCGTCGAGCCGCCAGCTGCCGAGGTGGGCGGCGGCGTCACGCAACGCCAGGATCTCGGCGTGGCCCACCGGGTCCTGGCGCAGCTCCCGCTCGTTGTGGCGGGCGGCGACCACCTCACCCTGATGGATCACGACGGCCCCGACCGGGACGTCGTCGTGGGCGAGCGCCGCCCGGGCCTGCTCGAGCGCCAGCTCCATGCCGGTGGCGAGCGCAGGCTCCGTCTCGGGCGGGTCACCCATGGCGGAGGGAGTGGGATTCGAACCCACGGAAGCTCTCACTTCACACGCTTTCCAAGCGTGCCGATTCGGCCGCTCTCGCATCCCTCCTGGAACGCTCCACCGCCGAGGCGGCGAACGGTCGACCGGTGAGGCTAGCGCCGCCGACGGCCCGCCCGGCGAGGACGATCGGATCACCCCGCTGGAGCGGGTACACTGTGGGTTCTCACCGCCGAGTGAGGTGACGACCGGGTCCTGTGCAATGGGCGCCCGTGAATCAGGTCAGGACCGGGAGGTAGCAGCCTTCATCGGCATCGTCCGTGTGCCGCAGACCACCTGGTCGTCACCTCAGTCGGCGGTGTTGCGCGTCCGGCCCACGCCCGTGCGGCCCGCTCCCGGCGTCCGACGGTGAGCCCGGGCGCCGTCACACGGGGCGGAGGCGCGTGGCCTGGGCGAGGAGGTCGGCGGCGCCGAGCTCGTCGGCGACCGCAGCCAGGTCGGCGGTCGGGCCCGGCCACCTCCAGTCGTCGACCGTGCCGACGTCCAGGTCGGTGTCGACCGTGGCGATCCGGCGGAACAGCAGGGCGTCGTCGAGCTGGGCCTGGAGCGTGGCCGAGAGTCTGGCGGCCCCGCGCAGGCCCGGCACGTCCCACTGGCCGGCGGCCGCCGGGATGTCCTCGATGTGGCCGTACCGGGCCAGCACCAGCGCCGTGCTCTTCGCCCCCCAACCGGGCAGGCCCGGGAACCCGTCTGCCGTGTCGCCCACCAGGCCCAGGTAGTCGGGGATCGACTCGGGCGGCACGCCGAACTTCTCCCGCACGCCGTCGGCGTCCACGATCTCGCGCTTGCGCCGGTCGAACTGCACCACCCGCGTGCCGCGTACGCACTGCCCGAGATCCTTGTCGGCCGTCACGATCAGCACCTGCTCGACACGCTCGTCACGGTCGGCGATCTGCGCCGCCGCCGCGAGAGCGTCGTCGGCCTCGTGGTCCACCATCGACCACACGGTGAACCCGGCCGCCCGCAGCGCCCGCTCCATCACCGGGATCTGCTCGAGGATCTCGGGGTCCATGCCCTCGCTGGTCTTGTAACCGGGCCAGAGGTCGTTGCGGAAGCTCTCGATGGTGGTGTCCGACGCGACGCCCACGTGGGTGGCCCCGTCGGCGATCAGCGCCAGGGTGGATGCCACCACACCGGCCGCGGCGGCGTGCGGCCCGCGATCTCCGTGACGGGACGCCGATCCGAAGTGCTGACGGAACAGCTCGTAGGTGCCGTCGACGAGGTGCACGCGCATGGCCGAACCCTATGCCGCCGAGCCCGTCGGCCATGTGGTGACGTCGCGCACGACGATTTCCTGTGTCGTCGACACGGACGATGTCCCCTGTGGGGCGGGGCGAACGGCAAGAGCGTGCACGGATTCCGTCAACTCCCGATCAGTGATCTCTCAAGAACTGATCACGGGCCGTCGATACATCGTGTGCGGGTGCCTCCCGCGGTGAACACAGACTCGACAGCAGCTCGATACAGCTTCGGACGACCGCTTCGAAGACCATGCCGACCAGGAAGGACGCCAGATGACGGATCAGCTCGATGCGCTCAAGACCAGCATCGTCGCCGCCGTTCAGCAGGAGCTGACCCGGTTCAGCCAGCAGGTGGCCACCGAGGTGCAGCGTCTCCGCGACGAGATCGCCGCCGAGCGCACGGCCCGCACGAAGAACGAAGAACAGATCCGCGCGCTGCTCCCGGCGATCGAGCGGTCGCAGGAAGCCAACGTGGCGTCGCGCGCCGAGATGCAGCGCACGTTCGAGGCTCGCCTGGCCGAGGTGTCCACCACCAGCAAGCGCCGATTCGACGAGATCGACGTCCGCCTCGGGCGCGTCGTCGACGAGGCCAACGCCGGACTCGCCGCGGCCGTCGAATCGGCCGCGCGGCCCGTGATCCGTCAGGTCGAGCACCGCCAGGACGCCGTGGAGGCACAGGTCGGCAAGCTCGACACCACCATCCGCCGCTTCGACGCCCAGGCCTCACAGCTCGTGCAGCACGTCAACGCCGTCACCGAAGCCACCGAGGCCCGCCTCGAGGAGGTGTCGACGCAGCTCGACGCCGACGTCGACGCCCGACTCTCCACGCTGGCCGGCCGTCTCGACGACGTGTCGGCGCAGGCCGCCCGCCAGCAGGCCGAGGTCTCCAACATCGTCGGCGCCCGCGTCGACCAGTCGGAGGACCGGATCAACGAGCGCATCCTGGCCACCGAGGCCCGGGTGAACGAGCAGCTCGGACAGCGCATCGCCGACATCGACGCCCACGTGGGCCGGGTGGGGACGAGCGTGGACGACGCCGTCACCATGCTCAGCGACCGGATCTCGGGCACCGACGGTCGGTTCGCCGAGATCAACGCCGCCCTCGCGGAGATGGAACGCAAGGTCGACCTGCTCGACGTGGACGCCATCGACGAGATGAAGGACCGCATGGGCGGCATCGCCGGTGAAGTCGAGCTGGTCCGGATCGAGATGGACCGTTTCAAGGAGACGATCGGCGAGAAGGTCGACACGACCACCGGTCGGATCACCGAGATCGAGACGCAACTGCAGGAACAGCACATGGAGGTGGAGACCGCCGTCCAGCTCGAGCGGCTGGAAGAGGTGGAGCGGGCGATCATCGCCCTCGACCCCGCCCAGTTCGTGCGCCGCGACGAGGTGGGCGACGGTGCCGACCCGACGTCGTCCAACGGCTCGTCGGATGGTGCCGATCACCCGCCGGGCGAGGCGTCCCTCACCACCCCGGCATTCGACCCCGCCGTGGACGTGACGCCGTGACGATCTCTCGGCCCTCACTCGTCCGACGCCTCGCGCCGCACGCAACCTCCTGAACGCCCCCCGGACGCACCGAACGAAACGGAACACCGATGGCACTCCGCAAACCCAAGCCCGACGACCTGGCACCTCCGGGAAGCGACGCGGGCGGCAACGGTGGCACCGCCACCGCCCTCGCCGAACCTCCCGCCGCACCCCTCGGTGAGTCGGCCGACGAGTGCAACGCCGTCGGCCAGGCCCTGCTCCAGGCGGGCCACCTCACCCAGGAGACGCTCGACCCCGCTCTCGGCGTCGCCAACGGCGACCTGCTCGTCTTCGGCACCCACCTCGTCAACCGTGGTGGCATCGGACGCAACGACCTCGCCGCCGCCGTGGCCGCGGCGTGCCAGGTGCCGGTGGGCAACTCGGCGAACACGCAACTCGACGAGGAGATCGTCGCCCGCTTCCCGGAAGACGTGGCCCGCAAGCACAAGGTGATCCCGGTCGGCGACGACGGCGGCACGCTGGTGCTGTTCGCCGCCGACCCGTCGTCGTGGCGCCGCCAGCAGGTGGAGTCGGCCACGGGTCAGCGCTTCGTGTGGCAGGCCTCCGACGAGAAGACCGTCACGTCGTTCATCGAGCAGATGTACCGCTCGTCGTCCGACGTCGGCGCACTGGTGGCGTCGTTCGCCCACGAGGACGACCAGCGCCAGGCCGCCGAGACCATCGCCGAGGTCAGCCTCGACGACCAGGCACCGGTGGTGCAGCTCGTGGCCCGCATCGTCGGCCAGGCACTGCGTGACCGCAGCTCGGACATCCACATCGAACCGCTCGACGACCGCCTGCGCATCCGGTTCCGCGTCGACGGCCACCTGCTCGAGGCGTTCTCGCTGCCGTTGTCGGCACACAACGCGCTCATCAGCCGGCTGAAGATCATGTCGGAGATGAACATCGTCGAGAAGCGGGCCCCGCAGGACGGCCAGTTCTCCACGAAGGTCGACGGCCGCGAGATCGACGTCCGCGTCGCCTCGGTGTCGACGGTGTTCGGCGAGAAGATCGTGATGCGCATCCTCGACAAGTCGAAGTCGATGGTCGGCCTGTCGGAGCTCGGCATGCCGAAAGAGACGTACAACACCTACTCGAAGCTGGTGCACGCCCCGTTCGGCATGGTGATCTGCGCGGGGCCCACCGGTGCTGGCAAGACCACCACGCTCTACGCCACGCTGCTCGAGATCAACTCCACCGGCAAGAACGTCACCACCGTGGAAGACCCGGTGGAGTACGTGTTCCCGGGCATCAACCAGGTGCAGACCAACGCCAAGGCGGGCCTCACGTTCGCCACCGGCCTCAAGGCCCTCCTGCGGCAGGACCCCGACACGATCCTCGTGGGTGAGATCCGCGACGCCGACACGGCCCGTATCGCCATCCAGTCGGCGCTCACCGGCCACTTCGTGCTGTCGTCGCTGCACGGCACCGACGCCGTCGCCGCCCTGCACCGCCTGCTCGACATGGGCATCGAGGCGTTCCTCGTGGCCTCGGCCATCGTCGGGGTGGTGTCGCAGCGTCTGCTGCGCAAGACGTGCGAGAACTGCAAGGAGCCCTACGAGCCGGGCGCCGAGGAGATGGCGGTGTTCCGCCAGCATTCGGGCGGCAGCGACAAGACCGTCTTCTACCGGGGCAAGGGCTGCAGCTACTGCTCGGGCACCGGCTACCGCGACCGCATCGGCGTGTACGAGCTGCTGCGCATCACCCCCGAGATCCGCCGCCTCATCGTTGGCTGGGCCACCACCGAGGAGCTCCGCCGTCTGGCGGTGGCGCAGGGCATGCGCACGATGCTGCGCGAAGCCATGCAGATGGTGGAAGACGACGTGACCACGATCCCCGAGGTCGTCCGGACCCTCTTCGCCCACTGATGACGAGTGGGACCTTGCGATGAGTTCGCGCAGCGCTGACGAATTCGGAACGATTCCTTCACTTCTGCTCGTCGCGCGCCGATGAACCGAACGAGCTGAAGATCAACGAGACACGGAGCCACCGATGCCCAAGTTCGCTTATGCCGCCATCGATCCGAACGGCGCCACCACCGAAGGTGTGACCAAGGCCGACACGATCGGTGCCGCGCGGGCCATCCTCGTGGAGCAGAACCTGTTCCCGACGATGATCGAGGAACGCCGCGGTCTGCTCGACTTCGAGCTCACCAAGGAGAAGGTGAAGAAGAAGGAGCTGATGCACTTCACCCGCCAGATGGCGGTGTTCGTGAAGGCCGGCATCCCGATCACCGACGCGTTGATCACCATCGGCGACGAGACCGAGGACGTCGCCCTGCGACGGGCGCTGGGCAACCTGGTCGACGACCTCCGCAACGGCGGCCTCTTCTCGGCGGCGGCCGCCGACCATCCCGAGGTGTTCCCCGACTACTACGTGGGCATCCTCCAGTCGGCCGAACTGACCGGCCAGCTCGACGACGCCCTCGAGAGCCTCGCCGGCTACCTCGAACGCGAGATCGACACCCGGGCCAAAGTGGTGTCGGCGCTGTCGTATCCGATGGTGGTCATGGTGCTGGCCTTCATCACCGTGCTGATCCTGGCCGGCTACGTGCTGCCCCAGTTCAAGCCGCTGTTCGAGGAACTCGACGCCGAGCTGCCGCTGCCCACCCGGATGATGCTGTTCATCTCCCGGTTCTTCACCGACCTGTGGTTCGTCACGGCGATCTTCTTCCTGATCGTCGGCGGCTGCATCGCCTTCCTGTTCAAGCACCCCACCGGCCGGATCTGGAAGGACAAGCTGGTGCTGAAGATCCCGGTCATCTCGGGCATCGTCGACTACGCCATCCTCGAACGGTTCTGCCGCATCCTCGCCGCCATGATCAAGGCCGGCGTGCCGCTGCCCGAGGGCCTGAAGACCACCACCGACGCCACCAGCAACGTGGTGTACAAGGAGCGACTCGAGATCGCCCGGGCGCAGATGCTGGAGGGCCGCGGCTTCTCCGGGCCGCTGATCGAGACCGAGCTGTTCCCCGGCGCCGCCAAGCAGATGTTCAAGGTGGGCGAGGAGACCGGCACGCTCGACGAGCAGCTGGAGGTGGCTTCGATCTACTTCGACCGTGAGCTCGAGAGCCGCATCAAGAAGTTCACCACCATGTTCGAGCCGCTGATGATCGTGTTCGTGGGCCTCATCGTGGGCTTCGTGGCGGTCGCCCTCGTGTCGGCCATGTACGGCGTGCTCAACGGCACCAAGGCCCAGGTCTAGGCCCGAGCCGGGAACGACGAGAAGGACCGATCAGCGTTGCAGCACTGCATCGACGAAGGGCTGGCCCAGGAACACGGCGACCACCGTGCCCAGGGCCAGGAACGGACCGAACGGCACCGCCGTGCGGCGTCCGGCCCTGCTCGTGGCCATCAGCGCGACGCTCACCACGGCGCCGGCGATGAACCCGAAGAACAGCCCGGGCGCCACGATGCCGGGGTTGATCCAGCCGAGGTACATGCCGAGCAGCGGCGACAGGCGCACGTCGCCGTCGCCCATGCCGCCCTGGCTGAAGGTGTAGATCAGCCACATGATCGCCAGTGCGATCACCGCGCCGAGCGCCGCCATCCAGATGCGCTCGGGTTCGTCGAGCACCACGGCGGCCACGGCGAGTGCGATCCCACCCAGCACCATCGCGGTGTAGGTGATCTCGCGCGGCAGGCGCTGCGTCTGCAGGTCGATCCAGGTGAGCGCCACCAGGGCGGCGGCGAGGATGCAGAACGCCGGGATCACGGCCCGCTGGTCGCGGAACTCCCAGGTGAACAGGGCGAACAGCGCCGCCGTGGCCGGTTCGATCACCATCGGCGCGTAGCCGATCGGAGCGTCGCACTGTCGACAGCGGCCGCGCAGGGCCAGCCAGCTCCCGATCGGCACCAGATCGAGCGGGCCCAACCGGAGCCCGCACGAACCGCAGCGGCTCGGCGGCGCCATCACCGACCCGCCGGTGGGCACGCGATCGACCACCACGGTCAGGAACGAGCCGATCAGCAGGCCCGACACCACCACGACCACCATCAACAACGAGAAGCTCATCAGTACCTGTGGCCGCCTGCGGCCCGAGCGGAGGTTAGCCAACCATGTCCGATGTAGATCCGATGCTCGAGTCGCTGCTCGCAGCGACCGTCAACTCCGGGGCCTCCGACCTCCACCTCACCGTGGGTCGCCCGGCCACGGCACGCCGCGACGGCGTGCTGGTGTCGTTCGAGAACGTGCCCGTGCTCACGGGCGACGAGATCGACCGCATGATCTTCTCGCTGCTCGACGAGCGCAAGGTGGAAGAGCTGCGGCGTGACCGGCAGGTGGACTTCTCGTTCGGCGTGAACGGCCTCGGCCGCTTCCGCGCCAACGCCTTCCGCCAGCGCGGCAACCTCTCGCTCGCCCTGCGTGTGGTGCCCTTCCGGGTGCGCACCCTGGAAGAGCTCGGGGCTCCGGCGGCCTGCACCACGCTGCTCAACAAGCCCTACGGCATCGTGCTGGTGGTGGGTCCGACGGGGTCGGGCAAGTCCACCACGCTGGCGGCGATGGTCGACCGGATCAACGAGACCAAGCCGGTGCACATCCTCACCATCGAGGACCCGGTGGAGTACCTCCACCACCACAAGATGGCGATGGTGAACCAGCGCGAGGTGGGCACCGACGTGGACTCGTTCCCCGACGGTCTGAAGAGCGCCCTGCGTGAGGACCCCGACGTGGTGCTGCTGGGCGAGATGCGCGACCTCGACTCGATCTCGATCGCACTGTCGCTCGCCGAGACCGGCCACCTGGTGTTCGCCACGCTGCACACCAACGACGCCGCCCAGGCGCTCGACCGCATCATCGACGTGTTCCCGTCGGAGCGACGCGACCAGATCCAGATCATGCTGGCCGGTGCCCTGCAGGGCGTGGTCTCGCAGCGGCTGCTGCCGTCGATCGGTGGCGGCCGGGTGGCCGGCTACGAGGTGATGGTGGCCAACGAGGCGATCCGCAACCTGGTGCGTGAGGGCAAGTCGCGCCAGATGCGCAACATGATCTCCACCGGCGCCGCCGAGGGCATGCAGACCATCGAGATGGACCTCGCCCGGCTGGTGGCGTCGAACCTCGTGTCGATGGAGGTGGCGATGGCGTCGAGTGCCTACCCCAAGGAGGTGCAGGCGCAGCTCGCCACCGCCCGTGCGCAGCTGCAGGCGCACTCCACGATGTCGACCGGTCAGGCCGGGTCGTCGGGTTCGGGCACCTACGGCGACCAGCCGGTCGCCAGCGGTGCACCCAACGGCTCCACGCCGCCGCCCCCGCCGCCACCAGGCTGATCCCGATCGTCGCACCGTGCGCGGCACCAGCTGACGCACGACCCGACACTGGAGCACGAATCCCCCCATGGCCGTCAAGAAGTCACCGTTCAAGAACATCGCCGGCGTCACGCCGTGCCCCGGAGGCTGGCTGGTGCTGCCGGCGCGTCTGGCGGGCATCACCGTGGCCGCCGAGGACGCCTTCGTGTTGCGCAATCTCGTCGACGTGCTCGACTTCCGGCCGACGTTCGAGGCGGCGGCGATCAACGCTCCGATGGGCCTGGCCGACGAGCCCTCGGGCCAGTACCGGCCGTGCGACCGTGAGGCGCGTGAGTACGTGGGGTGGCCGCGCGTCGCCGGCATCGCCGGCACACCGTCGCGCGCCGCGCTGCGGGAGACGTCGCACCGGGCGATCCGGGAGATGGAGCCGTGGATGACCAAGCACGACATCCGCCGCCTGCGCTGGCTGCGCGAGGCCGAGCGGGAGCTGCAGCCGTACCACTCGCGCAGCTTCTTCTCGGCCAACCCCGACGTGTCGTTCACGGTGATGAACAGCGACGTGCCGCTCGCCACCTCGCCCTACCACGAGGACGGCCGCCTCGAGCGGCTGGAGCTGATCCGTCAGCGGCTGCCGGGCGTGGACGACGTGGTCACCCGCACGCCACCCGACGGCGCCGCCCCGGTGCACATGATGCAGGCCGCAGCGCTGCTGTTCACCGCCCGCCGCGGCTCGGGCCGGGCGATCAGCCGCATGCCCCTCGACCCCGTCTGGGACGACACCGGCATGCGCATGGAAATCGTCCGCTGAGCGTCGGAAAAGGGGGTCCGACCCCAGGTGTCACGCCGCACGCGTGACAGGTGGGGTCTGACCCCTGGCCCAGCCCAAGTCCCCACGACGGGAGCGCACCAAGCGCCCTTGACGTCGAAGCGTCAGCGTCCAACGTCAGAAGAGCGCCGGCCCAAAGGCCGCGACACCCTCAGAGATCGAGCGACAGATCCGCGATCGGCCCGGCCAACGGC
>JAWLEC010000061.1:0-16492 GCA_041686315.1 Ilumatobacteraceae bacterium | reverse complement strand
GATCACGATCGGGGTCTGACAGTGATAATGGGGTTGCCTGCCTGCGGTCGCCGGATTTGACCCTGGGTCTGACTGTCCATATGTGGCTTGTTGGGGATTTGTCGATCCGGTGACCGCAGGCGGGTCTCTGGCACTCACTGCTGGATGGTCGTGACCTCATAGGAGCCTGCGCTACCAGGCGCCCATCACTGTCTTGTCCGTCCGTTCGGTTCGTGCGTGCCGCCCCCAACGCACAACCGAAAGGGACGACAACACCATGATTCCAGACTCCACACCGGCGGTGTCGATCGCGGTCGGGATCGACACGCATGCCGACGTCAACGCTGCTGCTGCGATTGATCAGATCGGCCGAGAACTCGGCCATGCCAGCTTTGACACCACCCCAGCCGGTCACCGTCAACTCGAGGCGTGGGCCCGATCCCACGGCAACATCGAGATCGTCGGGATCGAAGGCACCGGCGTCTACGGCGTCGGTATCTGTGCCCATCTACGCAACGCAGGGATCGAGGCTGTGGTCGAGGTCGACCGCCCGGATCGCAAGTCCCGCCGGTTCGAGGGCAAGTCCGACCCGATCGACGCCTACGCCGCAGCACGAGCAGCGTTGTCGGGCCGGGCGTCCGTGACACCCAAGCCCCGAGACGGCAACGTGGAGATGATCCGGGTGCTGCGTGTCGCCCGCACGAGCGCAATCAAGGCCCGCACGGCCGCATTGACCCAGCTCAAAGCGGTGATCAAGACCGCTCCCGAACCGTTGCGGTCCGAACTCAACAGCCTCGACCGGGGCGCATTGCTGACCCGCTGCCGCAGTCTGCGTCCCGCTCGCAACCCGGCACCCACACCGACGACGCACACCAAGCAGTCACCTCGACCAGGACGGCTCTGCGATCCAACCGCCGCAACCAAAGCCACCCTGACCCGACTCGCCCGCCGCATCGCCACCCTCGACGACGAACTCGCCGACATCGACAACGACCTCGACGACCTCACCGCCGAAACCGCCCCCACCCTGATCAGCCTCTTCGGTGTCGGCACCGACGTCGCCAGCCAGCTCCTGATCACCACCGGCGACAACCCCGACCGCATCACCACCTCCGCCGCATTCGCCATGCTCTGCGGCGCTGCACCGATCCCCGCCACATCCGGCAAGACCATCAACCGGCACCGACTCAACCGCGGTGGCGACCGAGCCGCGAACGCTGCGCTCTACCGGATCGTCCTCTGCCGACTCCGCTACGACCAACGAACCCAGGCCTACCGAGACCGAATCTGCTCACGCGGCAAGACCAACAAAGACGCCATACGCATCATCAAACGCGCCATCGCCCGCGAGGTCTACCACGCCATCCGCACCGACCTCGTCCACACCACCTAACCGGACTTGACATCCATAGGAGCATCCCCGATCGTGATCGTGGACGCGACACGGCCGGTGGCCGCCCTCCGGGGAGGAAAGCCACCGGCCGTTACCGTGTTCGGGTGGTTCAGGCGTTCACGCCGTCAGCGGTGATCAGCCGCCCTCGTAGGAGCCGCCCACACCTTCCAGGTCGATGACGTCACCGATCGGGTTGAAGGCGAGCGCGCCGTCGGTCACGACGACCTCGGCGATCTGCGCGGCCTCGGTGACGTAGGCGTCGTTGACGCCGTCGGTCAGGATGACTCCGCTACCGACCAGCTGGTCGTTGGAGGTGTCCATGTTCCAGACGGTCGACATCAGGTTGACCCGGTTGAGGCCACCCGGCATGTCCGCCGCCGTGCGCAGGACGTCTTCGACGATCTGCGCGAACAGCACACCGGTGGAGTACGACCCATCGGCACACGTCGTGCCGTCGCCGTACTCGTCCAGGACCTCGACGGTCAGCTGGATGGCCGGGTCATCGGCGTAGGCGGGGTCGCCGCACACCTTGTTGGAGTTCGTGACCCGGACACCGGAACCCTCTGCGGCGAGCAGACCCGCCGCATCCTGCACCGGCGAGAAGAAGCTCGCCAGGTTGTTGCAGGTGTACGACATGTAGTAGACGGGACGCCACTCGGTCGCCGCGACGCTGGCCACCGACTGCGGGCAGAATGCACCCGTCGTACCGGCGACGAGCACGTCGGCCTCACTCGAGGCCAGGGTGGTCATCTCGTTGGTGATGTCAGGCGCGGCCTGGTCGTGCACCTGCACCTCGACGAGATCGATCTGACCGGCATCGGCACACGCCTCGAGCGCCGACTGGTAGGTCGCGCCGAAGTCGTTGTTCATGATCAGCGCCGCCACCGACGCACCCTCGCCGAACTCGTCGACGATCGCAGTGCACCAGATCTCGGTCTCGGTGACGTAGTTGAGGATGTTGCCGATCGTCCACGGGAAGTTCGCCGGGTCGCCCCAGAGCGGGAAGCCCGTCGAGTTGAACAGCTGCGGAACACAGGCCTCGTCGGTGATCGAACGTGCCGCGAGGTTGTTGCTCGTGCCGATGATGTGGGCGAAGGCGAAGATGTCCTCGGTGTCGATCATCTCCTCGACGTTGGCGACCGTACGGCCGGCCTCGTAGGCGTCGTCGCGAGCGATCAGCACGAGGTCCTTGCCGTCGATCGGGTCGTTGTCGTTGAGGTAGTCGAAGTACATCTGCATGCCCTCGCCGATCGGACCGAACGCGGCCGCCGGGCCGGACTGCGGCAGCGACTGGCCGATGCGGATCTCGTCGCCGTCGACACCCCGGAACGGATCCCAGTCACTCGGGCAGTCGTCGAGGTTCAGCGTGGTGCCCGCCGCGATCTCGACCGCACCCTCGAGCGCGAGTTCCTCGCCGCCGGCCATCTCCTCGCCGTCGGTCTCGTCCGGGGCGGTGGTCTCCTCGGTTTCTCCGTCGTCGGGTGCCTCTGTGCCCTCGGGCGCCTCGGTCTCCTCGGGAGCCTCGGTCTCGGCGGGTGTGCTGTCGCCGTCGTCGTCACTGCCGCAGGCAGCGAAGATCAGTCCGGCGGCCATGAGCGCTGCAACGGAGCGCTTCCATGGTGAAGCTTTCATGTTCCCCCTTCAGTGTGTGGTGTGGTGCTGAGTGTTCAGCTCGTGGATCGGACCCGGTGGCCGTTCCCGGCCGGTGGTCCGAAGATCTGGTGTTCAGCGTGCGGCGAGATCCGTGTCCGCCGTGGCCGGTTCGTCTTCAACAGTAACGTCCGCGTCGCCACCGTCGCCGGTCGGACCGGCCGGCTGGAATCCCTTCGGCGGTGCGGGGAGTACGCGGACCACCTTCGCCTTGAGCCGACGGGCGCCGGACACGATGCCGCCCGGCAGGAAGAACGTGAGCACGATGAGCAAGATGCCCATGATGAACGTGCCGGTCGGGCCCTGTAGCCAGCGGTCGGGCACCCCGGGGAACTGCTCGGTGGACGACGCCCACTCGGGGATGAACGTGATGGCGAGCCCGCCCACGACGGCTCCCGACAGCGTGCCGACGCCGCCGACCACGAGGCCGACGATGAACAAGATGGCGAGGACCTGGGTGAAGTCGCCGGGTGACGCGATGCCGAGTTCGGCGACGTAGATGATGCCGCCCACGCCGCCGAGCGCCGACGCGATGCCGAACGACATCGTCTTCTGCCACGACAGGTTCACCCCGGACACGGCGGCGCTGGTCTCGTTGTCGCGGATCGCCCGCATCGCCCGGCCCGGACGGCTGCGGACGAGGTTCGACACCATCCAGATGCAGATCGCCGCGAGGATGCCGAACAGCAGGTACTTCCAGATCCGCTCGAGTTCCCGACTGCTGAGGTCTCCTTCGCCGAAGTACTGTCCGAGCAGCGGGATGTTCTGCAGCACGCTGTTGATCCCGTTGAGCGGCAGCCAGCTGGGCGGGAGCAGATCGGAACCGACCGACTTGCCGGACGCACCACCGGTGTACTCGTCGAGGACGTCGAGCTGGACCACGGCGGGGAAGACCGCTGCAAGGCCGAGTGTGACGAGGGCGAGGTAGAGGCCCTTGATGCGCAGGGCGGGCACGCCGAAGATCACCCCCAGCACGAAGCACACGGGCACCACGACGATCAGCGTCGCCAGCCACGGCCAGTTCTGGTCGGCCACCAGCCACGCGGCGAGATAGGCGCCGGTGCCGAAGAAGAAGCTCTGGCCGAGCGCCAACTGACCCGTGTAGCCGACGATCACCTGCAGACCGAGCACGGCGACGGCGAAGGCGATCGCCTTGTTGATCCGCGGGAGGCCGAGGTTGTAGCGGTTGTCGAGGATGGTCACCTGGGCCGTGTCGGCGTAGGCGAAGCCGATGAGCAGGAGCACCAGCAGGAAGACTCCCCAGGTGACCCACCGGTAGGAGCGGTACTGGGCGGTGCCCTCGATGAAGTTGAAGCGTGCCATGGTGTCGTTCCCCCTAGACCCTCTCCACCGCAGGTGTACCGAACAGTCCCGACGGCTTGAACACCAGCACGAGCACGAGCACCACGACCGCGGTCGCCAGACTCATCTCGTTGGGGATGAACGGCACGTACTGGACCACGATGCTCTGCGCCATGCCGATCGCGATGCCGCCGATGATCGCACCCCACAGGCTGTCGAGCCCACCGAGCGCCGCAGCAGCGGCGGAGAAGATCAGCACACGGGCCATCACGGTGGGTTCGAGCTGGCGGATCGGGTCGGCGACGTAGATCGACGCCGCCAGCGTGCCGACCGCTGCGGCGATCGCCCAACCGAACTGCAGGGTGGGGCCGACCCGGATGCCCGACAGCTCGCTCGACTCGAGGTTCGACGAGACGGCGCGGAAGGCGAGGCCGATCTTGGTCGTGTTGAGCAACACGGTGAGCAGACCGGCCACCGCCAGCACCGTCGCCACCACACAGACCGTGTACCAGGTGAGTGTGGCGACACCGAACGACAGGGCGCTCCCCGACGGGAAGAGTTCGGGGAACTGGCGTGGGTCGAACCGCCACACGATGCCCGCGAGCGAACCGAACACGAGGAACAGACCGAGCGTGATGATCACCAGCGGCAGGTGATCGGCCGGGTCGAAGGGTCTGATCAGGGTCCGTTCGATGCCGGCACCGATCGCCGCGGTCAGGATCATGCCGATGAGCACGGCGATCCACATCGGTATGCCCTGCTCGGTGGCGAGCACCAGCACGATGAACGCGCCGAACATGGCCATCTCGCCCTGGGCGAAGTTGATGAGGGTGGTCGCCTTGTAGATCATCACCAGCGCCAGTGCGATCAGGGCGTAGGTCGATCCGTTGGCGAGCCCGTCGAAGAGACGGGCGACGAAGAGTTCCATGTCTCGGTCAGACTCCCAGGTAGGCCTTGCGGATGGCGTCGTCGTGCATCAGCGAGGAGGCCTCGCCCTGCACCGTGATCTGGCCGGACTCGAGCACGTAGCCACGGTCGGCGATGCTCAGTGCCAGCTGCGCGTTCTGCTCGACCACGAGCATCGTGGTGCCGGTCTCTTTGTTGATGTGCGAGAAGCGGTCGAACAGGTCGGCGACGATGATCGGCGCCAGGCCGAGCGACGGCTCGTCGAGCAACAGCAGTTCGGGCCGTGACATCAGCGCCCGGGACACGGCGAGCATCTGTTGCTCACCGCCCGAGAGGCTGCCGGCGCGCTGATGGCGCCGCTCGTGGAGCACCGGGTACACCTCGAACCACTTCTCCATGTCGGCCTGCACCTCTTTGTCCTTGCGGACGTAGGCGCCGACGAGGAGGTTGTCCTCCACCGAGAGCTCGGGCAGCGTTCCTCGCCCCTGGGGCACGTGGGCCACGCCGCGACGGACGATGTCGGCCTTCTTGGCGCCCATGATCTGGTCGCCCTTCAGCTCGATGCTGCCCGACGTCTCGATCATCCCGGAGAGGGCACGGAGCGTGGTGGTCTTTCCGGCGCCGTTGGCCCCGAGGATCACCACCACCTCTCCCAGGTCGACGTGGAAGTCGAGGCCGTGGAGCACCTGGATCGGGCCGTAGCCGCCGCGCAGGCCCTTCACGTCCAACAGTTCGTCACTCATGCGGGTGCCCCCAGGTAGGCCTCGATGACGGCGGGGTTCTCCTGCACGTCGGCGGGAACCCCCTCGGCGATCTTGCGTCCGAAGTCGAGGACCACCACGTTCTCGGAGATGCTCATCACGAGCCCCATGTGGTGTTCCACGAGCAGGATGGTGAGGTCGTAGCGATCGCGGATGGTGGTGATCACCTCGGAGAGTTCTCCGACCTCGGAGTGGGTGAGCCCGGTGGCGGGCTCGTCGAGCATCAACAGCTTCGGCTTGCCGATGAGGCAGCGGGCCAGCTCGATGCGCTTCAACGTGCCGTAGGGCAGCCCGGCGCACTGGTGGAACGCGACGTCGGCGAGTCCCAGATCGGCGAGAATCCCGAACGCCCGCTCTTTCAGTTCGCGCTCTTCCTTGCGACGTCCGATGTCGAACATGGCGGTGACGAAGTTCTGCTTGCTGAGCGTGTGCGCACCGACCATCACGTTGTCGATCACCGACATGCGCGGCCACAGGGCGAGGTTCTGGAACGTGCGGAACGCCCCGATCTTGGAGATCTCGTGGGGGTGCATCTCCAGCAGGTCCTCACCGTCGAACCAGATGGCGCCGCCGGCCGGGTCGTAGATCCGGCTGATCACGTTGAACATCGTGGTCTTGCCGGCGCCGTTGGGGCCGATGAGACCGCAGATCTGCCCCGGCTCGATGTCGAACGTGAGGTCGCTCAGGGCCACGATGCCTCCGAATCGCACGGAGATGTCCCTGACTTCCAGCAATGCCATTCATGTCCCCCTTCGACGTTCCCCCACGGGCGTGGTCGTCGGCAACGTAGCACGGTGACCCGCGTCACTCGAAGCCAAACGACCACGCCGACCGCAGCCCTCCCCGAGGCCCTGCGTGCGGCCGTCGTGCGGTCGTCGTGCGGTCGTCGTGCGGTCGTCGTGCGGTCGTCGTGCGGTCGTCGGAGCGGTCCGCTCACGGGTCCGCGCGACGTGAGAGGACGGTGTGCATCCGGTCGCCCGACGTCGGCTCGCAGCAGCGTGGGCGTAGCATCCGCTGCATGCGTTCGGCACGCGCCACGACGACGACGGCGGTGATCTCGGCCGTCGCCGTCATCCTCGCAGCATGCGGTGGCGAGGTGCTGGTGACCACCGAACGCGCCGATCCGATCAGCGTGGCCGTCCCACCCGTCGTCGCGACGCCGGAGCCTGACGACCCGTCCGAACCCGCCGACCCCGACGCCGCCGACCCCGACTCCCCCGACCCCGGCACGGATCCGCCGGGCGCCGGCGACCCGGACGAACCCGGGCCCGACACCAGCGGGCAGGCCGGCCGGGTGCCGCTCGACCCGTCGGCGATCGATCTCGGCCCCGACAAGCCCGGTCAGCCCTACGACGACTTCCTGCTGGCCGTGGTGACCGATCTCGAGCTGTGGTGGAGCGAGCAGTACCCGGCCGTCTACGGCGACACGTTCGTGCCGCTCGAGGGCGGGGTGTACGCCGCCTACGCCGACCGCCCCGACGACATCCCCGGGTGCGGCACGCCGCGCACCACCTACGAGGAGGTGCAGGAGTTCGTGGCGTTCTACTGCGGCGTCGGCGACTTCATCGTCTACGACGACGGCGGTGACGGCCTGCTCGCCGATCTCGCGCGCGAGTACGGAGCCGGCACGATCGGCACGGTGCTGGCGCACGAGTACGGCCACGCCATCCAACTCCGCAACGGCGGTCTCGACCGGGCGCTGCCCACGGTGGTCACCGAGCAGCAGGCCGACTGCTTCGCCGGTGCGTGGACGGGCCGGGCCGCCCGAGGGGAGGCTGCCACCGTGCGCTACGGCGACGGCGACGTCCGCGCCGGGCTGATCGCGATGACCGAGGTCAGCGACCCGGTGGGGCTCGACCAGTTCGTGGCCGGTGGGCACGGGTCGGCCTTCGACCGCGTCGGTGCGTTCCAGGTCGGTTTCAACGACGGGCCGGCCCGCTGCGCAGAACTCCTCGACGATCCCCTGCCCCTGATGCCCAACCAGTTCACCCCGCAGGATGCGGCGACGGGCGGCGACGCCCGGTTCGGGTACGGGGACGACGACCTGCTCGGGTTCATCCCCGACGACCTCAACCGCTACTGGGACCAGGAGCTGTCGATCCCCGGCCTCGATCCGCTCCGGCTGAGGGTGGCCCGCTCGGCGGACGGGGTGGAGTGCGACGACCTCCGCGGCGACTTCGGCAACGGCGCCGCGCTGTGCGCCGACACCGGCGAGGTGTGGTTCAACGAGCCGGTCGGACGACAGTTGTACGACGAGTTCGGTGACTTCACGGTGGGCTACCTGCTCGGTTCCGCCTGGAGCGAGGCCGTCCAGGACGCCGTCGGCACCGGCGCCGGCGGCGAGGAGCGGGCACTGCTCAACGACTGTCTCACCGGTGCCTGGGTGAGCACCGTCGTGCCGACCGACTTCCAGCTCCCTCAGCCACGTCTCGAGACGCGCACGGTGCGGGTGTCGCCGGGCGACCTCGACGAGGCGATCCAGACCCTGCTGATCGTGGCCGACGTGGGCTCGGACGACGACGTCCTCGGCGACGCCTTCGAGAAGATCGACGCATTCCGCACCGGCGTGCTCGGCGGCCTCGCCGTCTGCGACCTCGACCTCTGAGGAGCATCACCCGTTCGTCAGGGGTCAGACCCCAGACGAACAGCAGGGCGAACCAAGCGCTCGACGCAGGCCCGTTCGTCTGGGGTCTGACCCCTGGCGAACCTCCACCCGAACGCGGGCGGATCCGATCAGGCGTGACGGTCGAGCCAGTCGGCGACGAGCGCGGCGAGCTCCACCGGCCGGTCACCCTGCACGCTGTGGCCGGCACCGTCCACCACGTGCAGCTGGAGATCGGGCTGCCGGCGCTGCGCCTCGGCGACGTCGTCGTCGTCGACCACGGGTGACAGCGAGCCGCGCACGAGCATCAACGGGCAGTCGACCGCTCCGAAGTCGTCCCACAGCGGCGACATCGCCGTGGCCGTGCTGTCGCCCGACGCTGCCGGCCCGCCATCCGACGTGTCGGCCGTGCCCGCCGAGTCGGCCGTGTCCGACGTGTCGGCCGTGTCCGCCGAGTCGGCCGTGTCCGGCGAATCGGCGGGGCGGGTGCGGGCGTGGCTGCTGCGGTCGTAGCGCCACTGCCAGGCGCCGTCGGGACGCTGGTAGGCGTTGTGCAGGATGCCCCGGCGCAGCGACGACTCCGAACGGGTGGGGTTGAACTCGATCGTGCGGGCCAGCAGCTCCTCGAAGCTGGCGAACTCCTGCGGGCCGTCGACGAAGTCGAGCACCGCCTTGGCCTTGGTGGCGTTCACACCCGGCGTGATGTCGACCATCACGAGGGTCCGCACGAGCTCCTCGTGGCGGACGGCGAGTTCCATCGACGTGAGGCCACCCAGCGACATGCCGACCACGGCGGTCGCGACCGGGGCGTGCTGGGCGATCACGTCGGCGAGGTCGTCGGCGAGGTTCTGTGGGCTGTAGGCGCCGTCGGCACGCCAGTCGGAATGGCCGTGGCCGGGCAGGTCGACAGCCAGCGCCGGCCGGCCGAGAGCCAGCACCACCGTGTCCCACGTGTGTGCGTTCTGGGACCCGCCGTGCACGAACACCACGTCGGGTTCCCCGGCGCCCCACCGTAGGGCGCTGATCGTGCGGCGGTCGTCGCCGGCACCGCCGACCTGGGACGTGACGCGCCGCACCGGCGGCAGCTCGGGCACGTCGAGGCCGTACTCGGCGATGTTCTCGTGGAAGAGGCCGAACTCGTCGTAGTCGATGCGGTCGGTGTCGGGCATGGGGCCGAGCGTACGCGCGGACCGTCGCAGAGCTCCGCTCAGGAAGCCGGTTCGGCACGGCCGATGACCGTCAGGAACCGACTCTCAGGAACCGACCGTCAGGAATCGTCGGCGGACGATGCGTCGGCAGCCACGGCGTCGGCCGACGGTGTGCCGGCGGACGGTGCGTCGGCCGACTCGTCGTCGACCTCGGCCGTGTCGGCCTGCGCCACCGTGGTCGTGGTGGCCGACGTCGGTGTGGGTGCCGCCGTGGTGGTGGTGGTGGTGGTGGTGGCGGCGGTGGTGGTGGCCGGTGCCACGGTGGTCTCGGGTGCGACGGTCGTGGTGCTCTCGGGCACCGTGGTCGTGGTGGTGCTCGTGGTGCTGGTCGTGCTGGTCGTGGTGGTGGAGTAGTCGGGGTCGAGCCTGTTGAACGGCGGGAGCTGCTCGCCGTACTCCTCCGGCTCCTTCACCCCGTCGAACACGTAGACCTGGTCGCCCATGTCGATCAGCTGCTGCATGTCGGGCGACATGCTGAGCGGGATGCGGATGCAACCGTGTGATGCGGGCTGCAACGGCACGTTCAGGGCACCGTGGATGGCGATGCCGTAGTTGAAGTACACGGGGTCCCACATGCCACCGAGCGACCCCTGCCGGATGCCCTCGACTTCACGATGGACATCGAAGATGCCACCCGGTGTGAGCGAGACGCCGCATTCGCCCCGCACGAGCGGCTCGTCGCTGGGGTTGTTCCATTCACCGGGGCTGATGGTGACCTCTTCGCACCATTCCTCGCCATCGCCGCTGGAGATGTGGGTCACCATCACCGGGACGTCGTCGTGGAAGATCGCCAGCACCTGCTCGGGCAGGTACACCTCGACGTGATCGGGGCTGGCGTTGGGACGGCGGGGGGCGATGGCGAACGGCTCCTGCATCTCGTCCCACATCTCGGGGGTGACCTGGCCGGTCGGCTGGTTGAAGGGCACGCCGAGCACCAGCTTCTCGTAGGCCCACACCGAGCGGCGGGTCTCGTCGCCGAAGATCCCGTCGATCGGACCCGGCCAGAACCCGAAGTCGGTGAGGCGCTGCTGCACCCCGGCGACGTCGTCGCCCACCATGCCCATGGCGAGCACCCGCGTGAGCTGTGTCTTCTCCACGGGTGCGGCCGTCTCGACCGTCTGCGTCGGCTCCACCGTGGCCACGGTGCTCACGTCGAGAGCGACCGTGTCGGCAGCACCGGTCACGTCGTCGGGATCGTCGGAGGCGCCCCCGTCGCCACCGCCACCCAGCGCCACACCGGCCACCACCACCACGGCCAGCAGGCCGGCTGCGGCGGCAGCGGGAAGCCACTTGCGGGCATCGGGAGGCAGGGACGGGCGATCGTTCACGAGGTGGAGGGCCGGCTCGGCAGGGGGTGCGGAGACGTACGGAGCACAGCGCCCGACAGACTACCAAGGGGACCGGGGCAGGTGAACGCGAGCCCAGGTCACCCCGGAAGGTTTTCGCGGGCGTTCAGAACTCGATCGGGACCCGCCCGGATCAGTCGCGCGTCACCAGGGGTTCGATGTTCTCCAGGTCGCTGCGGAGTTCCCACATCTCCTTCACGATGGTGGTGATCACACCGAACGAGCTGAGCGTCGACTCACCACGCGTACGCGGGAAGTAGTCGACGCCGAACTGCAGCATCTCGTAGCCGAGACGCGTGGAGCGGATGACCAGCTCGGCGTCGATGAACGAGCCCTCGCTGCGCAGCTCCACGTGGTCGAACACCTGCGCCCGGCACAGCTTGAACGCGAAGTTGATGTCACGGGCCTTCACGTCGAACAGCGTGCGGATGAGCAGGTTGTAGACGAACGTGTACACGGTGCGCAGGTAGCCCTCGCCCGTGCGGTCGAACCGGTAGGCGCTGACGATGTCGGCGTCGTAGTCACGCATCAGCCGCATCGCCCGAGGCAGCTCGGCCATGTCGAACGGGAGGTCGGCGTCGGTGTACAGGATCACGTCACCGGTGGCCGTGGCGAAGCCTGTCTTCATCGCACCACCGAGCTTGCGGTTGCGGGGGTGGTGCACCACCTTCACGTGCGGGTCCTCGGCGGCGATGCGGTCGGCGATCTCGCCGGTCCGGTCGGTGGAGGCGTCGTCGACGACGATCAGCTCGTAGTCGCCGATGTCGCCGCGGGCCAGCAGCCGCCTGCAGGCTCGTCGTCCGGCGGTGAGCGCTCGCTCGACGTACTCCTGCTCGTTCCACATCGGATAGAAGATGGAGAGCTTCTCGAAGGGGTCGCCCATCGGCACCGCTCCGTCCGTGTGACCGTCGCCGGCCACCGACCCCTGCTGCACCGACCCCTGCTGCTCCGACATCGGGCCGCAGGGTACCTGGCCCGACACTCCCCTAACCTGCAGCGGGTGTCCGACCTGCCGCCGCCACCGCCTCGAACGTCGTCGGCGTCCTCCGGCGGGACGCCGACGGGGTCGGGCAGCGAGCTGCCACCGCCCCGGCCCGAGTGGCAGCCGGCCCCCGGCGATCCTGCGGTTCCGTTCGCATCGAGAACACCGCGCCCGCCCCGGGTCGGCGAACTCACTGCCACCTGGCGGATCGCGCTGATCGTCACCTGGATCCTGGTGTTCCTCGCCTACATGGGGGTGTGGAAGGTCAGCGAGGAGATCGGGATCGGCACCTGGTGGCTCGGATCACGCTCGGACCCGCAACCGCTGGTGGTGCGGCTGGTGCCCTTCTTCGTCACCGCGTTCTTCGGCATCCTCGCCAGCTACAACCTGCGGCGACTGCCCTGGATCGGGGTCGCCGGCGCCGTGGTGTTGGCGGCGATCGCCGTGCCTGACGTGTCCCGCCAGGCCGGCCTGGCGCTGGTGGAGTTCGTGCTCGCGGGGGCCGTGCTGGTGGTCTGCCTGGCGGCGCTCACCGGGAGGTACCGGGCCGCACCCGCCGATCCGTCCGACCCCGCGGGTCGGTCCGACCCGGCCGATCGGCTCGATCGGTCCGGTCCGTCCGACCGGTAGGTTCGGTGCCCATGTCGGACGGCGCCTCCTCCAGTACCAGCAACACCGGTTCCAGCACCACGGGGTCGAACAGCACCGGTTCGAACAGCACCGGTTCGAACAGCACCGGTTCGAACAGCACGGGTTCGAACAGCAAGGTGCTGATGTCGCTGCCGGTCGGCGAGCGGGTGGGCATCGCCTTCTCCGGCGGGCTCGACACGTCGGCGGCGGTGGCCTGGATGCGCGAGCGCGGCGCCGTGCCCTACACCTACACCGCCGACCTCGGCCAGTACGACGAGCCCGAACTCCACACGGTGCCCGACCGGGCGAAGCTGTACGGCGCCGAGGAGGCGCGCCTGGTCGACTGCCGCGAGGAGCTCGTGCGCGAGGGTCTGATCGCCCTGCAGTGCGGCGCCTTCCACATCACCACCGCCGGCAAGACGTACTTCAACACCACGCCGCTCGGCCGGGCGGTGACCGGCACGCTGCTCGTGCGGGCGATGCACGACGACGGCGTCGACGTGTGGGGCGACGGGTCGACCTACAAGGGCAACGACATCGAGCGCTTCTACCGCTACGGGCTGCTGGTGAACCCCAACCTGCGGATCTACAAGCCGTGGCTCGACCCGCAGTTCGTCGACGAGCTGGGCGGCCGTCAGGGCATGAGCGAGTTCCTCCAGGCCCGCGACCTGCCGTACCGCGACTCGGTGGAGAAGGCGTACTCCACCGACGCCAACATCTGGGGCGCCACCCACGAGGCCAAGGCGCTCGAGGAGCTGTCGACCACGATGGAGATCGTGTCGCCGATCATGGGCGTGGCGCACTGGGACCCGGACGTCGAGATCGCCACCGAGGACGTGTCGGTGCGGTTCGAGGAGGGCTGGCCGGTGGCGATCGACGGGCGGACCTTCGACTCGCAGGTCGACCTGGTGACGCAGGCCAATGCGATCGGCGGCCGTCACGGGCTCGGGATGAGCGACCAGATCGAGAACCGCATCATCGAAGCCAAGAGCCGCGGCATCTACGAGGGCCCGGCGCTGGCGCTGCTGCACATCGCCTACGAGCGGCTGGTGACCGGCATCCACAACGAGTCCACCATCGAGAACTACCGCACCATGGGGCGGCGCCTCGGCCGGATGATGTACGAGGGCCGCTGGTTCGACCCGCAGAGCCTGATGCTGCGCGAGCCGCTGATGCGGTGGGTGGGTTCGGCGATCACCGGTGAGGTCACGTTGCGGCTGCGGCGCGGCGACGACTACTCGATCCTCGACACGGTGAGCGACAACCTCACCTACGAGCCCGACCGTCTGTCGATGGAGCGGGTGGAGGACGCTGCGTTCGGGCCACTCGACCGCATCGGTCAGCTCACGATGCGCAACCTCGACATCACCGACACCCGCAACAAGCTCGGGGTGTACCGGCAGGTGGGCGCCATCGGCTCGGGCGACATCGGCACCGCCCTCGAACCCCCGACCGAGTGAGCCCTCGGAATCGCAACGCGTGATCAGTGTGCGGCGAGTCGCCGCCAACTGATCACGCGTTCGTGGTGGTGAGGACGGCGACGAGGCCGGAGATCAGGCGGGCGCGTTCGGGCATCGCGGTGACGTCGATCCACTCGTGGTCGGCGTGGGCGCCGCCGCCGACGGCGCCGAGCCCGTCGAGCGTGGGCACCCCGATCGCCGCTGTGAAGTTGCCGTCACTGCCGCCACCCACCGCGATGCCGCCGAGATCCGGGGCGATGCGTTCGACCAGCGGCATCAGCGTGGCCGACGCCGATTCGGGCATGGGCGGCCGGTTGACGGCGCCCGACACCTCCACCACGGCGGCATCGTCCACCGGAGAGAGCGCGGCCATTGCTGACTCCACCCGCTCCTTCTCCTCGGCCGACTCCACACGGACGTCGACCCTGATGCGCGCCTGCGCCGGCACCACGTTGTCGGCCGTGCCCGCCATCGCCACCGTCGGAGTGACCGTGGTGCCCACGTCGGGCCGCCCGATCCCGTGGATCGCCAGCACCTGCCGCGAGGCCTCGACCAGGGCGTTCACCCCGTTCTCGGGCTCGAGGCCCGCGTGCGCAGCGCGTCCGGTGACGACCACCTCGAACGTGCCACAGCCCTTGCGGCCGGTCTTCAGCACCCCGCCATCCGCGGAGGGTTCGAGCACGAGCACGGCGCCGCAGGCGCGTGCGCGCTCCTCGATCAGGTCGCGCGAGGCCAGCGAACCGACCTCCTCGTCGGCGCTGAACAGCAGCTCCACTCCTGCGAGGTCGTCGAGCACGGCGAGGCCGTGGAGCGCCTGCACGATGCCGCCGAGCATGTCGAACACGCCGGGGCCGGTGGCTCGGCCGTCGGCGACGGTGAACGGTCGCTGCGCGAGGGTCCCGAGCGGGAAGACGGTGTCGTGGTGGCCGAGGAGCAGCACACGGGGCTCGCCACCACCCGACCAGTGCACATGCGGGCCGGCAGGGCTGTCGATCAGCGTGGCCGGTGAACCCAGCCGGCGCTCGATCAGCCCGGCGAGGGCGTCGGCGGAGGTCCGCAGGGCGTCGAGGTCGAGGGAGGGCGACTCGATCTCGACCAGCAGCCGCAGGTCGGCGAGCATGTCGTCGATCGAGAACGTCGAGGCATCGGTCACGCCGACACCGTACCGGCGGCCGTCTCCCGAATCCGGTGCGGTGCGGGGCCGCGCCGGTTGGTTGACTGTGGCGATGACGTCGGGAGACCATCGCCGGGAACTGGGCGATTTCCTCCGCGCCCGCCGCGAGGCCACCCGACCGCAGCAGGTGGGGCTGCCGGCGGGACGCAACCGGCGGACGCCGGGCCTGCGCCGCGAGGAGGTGGCCATGCTGGCCGGGGTGTCGCTCACCTGGTACACGTGGCTCGAGCAGGGACGCCGGATCAATGCGTCCCACGACGTGCTGCTGGCCATCGGACGGGTACTGCAGCTCGACCGGGCCGGCCTCGACCACCTGCTGTCACTCACCGAACCGGGCACGGCCGTGACTCCGTCGCCGCCCGAGCCGCCGAGTGCGCTCGTTCGGCTGTTGGATGCGCTGATGCCGGCACCGGCGTACGTGCTCGGACCGCACTGGGAGTTCGTGGGTTGGAACCCGGCCCAGGCCCGCCTCTACCCGGCGATCGAGCGGCTGGAACCACCGCGGCGCAACCTGCTGTGGGTGCTGTTCGCCGATCCGGCGACACAGGAGCTGATCGTGGACTGGGACATCCACGCCCGCCAGGCCCTGGCCGAGTTCCGCTCGGCGACGTCGGCGGTGCGCCACGACGCAGCCATGACCGAGTTGGTCGGGCTGCTCACGTCGGAGAGCACGGAGTTCGCCGAGTGGTGGCCGCAGCACGACGTGTCGGGTTTCGAGACCCGGCTGCGGCGGTTCCGACATCCCACCGCCGGCGAGCTCACGTTCCAGTACCAGCAGCTCACGCCGGCCGAGTGGCCGTCGCTGCGTGTGGTGGCCCAGTTGCCCGTGCCCGGCGACGACTCCGCCGAACGCCTCGCCGTCCGCCACTACCTCGTCTGACGAACTCGTCTGACGAACCCCCGCACACCGCAACCGGTCGACGACCCATCGTTTGCGTGACGGAAATGTTGGGGCGCACCAACGAAAGCGTCACGCAAACGGTGGACCTGGTGCCCCTTCCTCGTTTGCGTGACGGAAATGTTGGGACGCCCCAACGAAAGCGTCACGCAAACGGTCATCGCGATGGTGCTGGCGGGGGCCAGGGGGTGGGGAGGTCGG
>JAWLEC010000226.1:0-3808 GCA_041686315.1 Ilumatobacteraceae bacterium | reverse complement strand
GCGCAGGTGGTCGACGCCACGATGACCCACGGTCCTGCCCGCAAGCGGATCCGGTGGGGCGACGTTGCACCTCCTGTCATCCTGTTCACGTTCATCGTCGGGGTCTGGTACTTCATCTCCTATGTGATGATGAACGAGCAGCGACGCGGCGTGGCGCTGCCGCCCCCGCACGTCGTGATCGACGAGGGGCTCCTGGTCTGGCAGGACAACCGGGGGATCCGTCCGATCCTCGAGGCGATGCTGGTGACGGGCCGCGTGGCGCTGATCGGCCTGCTGATCGCCGCCGTGCTGGGGATGGCGATCGCGATCGTGATGAACCTCTCGCGGGGAATGGAACGTGCGATCTTCCCGTACGCCGTGGTCATCCAGACGCTGCCGATCCTCGCGCTCGTACCGATCATCACGATCTGGTTCGGCTACGGGCTGACGAGCCGGCTGATCGCCACGGTGCTGATCGCGATCTTCCCGGTGATCACGAACACCTTCTTCGGGCTGATGTCGGCGGATCGCCAGCATCACGACCTGTTCACGCTGAACAAGGCGAGCCGGATGACCCGGCTGTGGAAGATGGAACTGCCCGGCGCCATGCCGGCGATCTTCACGGGCCTGCGGATCGCCGCCGGCGGCGCCGTGATCGGGGCGATCGTGGGCGACTTCTTCTTCCGTCGTGGTGACATCGGCATCGGTCGCCTCATCGACAACTACGCCAAGGAACTCCGGACGCCCGAACTGTTCGTGGCGGCGATCGTCTCGTCGCTGTTCGGGATCCTCATCTTCGTCCTGGTCGGCATGCTGTCCGAACGTGTCCTGCGTAGCTGGCACGACTCGGCTGCCAGGGTGACGTGAACCCGACAGCACCCAACACCCACACCACACCGACACGACCCGTACGCGGGGGAGGAACCACATCCATGAAGCGCAACAAGTTCGTCGCGGCCACAGCGATGGTCCTGAGTATCGGTCTCGTCGCTGCCTCCTGCGGGCGCGCCGACGAGTCGGCCGCGGCGCCCACCGAGGCCACCGACGGCGAAGCGACCGAGACCACCGCCGGCGAGGCGACCGAGACCACCGAGGCAGAAGCGACCGAGACCACCGAGGCAGAAACGACCGACGGCGAGGCTGCCGGCGGCCCGTGTCCGACCAATCTGGTCATCCAGACCGACTGGTGGCCCGAGCTCGAACACGGCGGTACGTACCAGTTGATCGGCCCCGACGGCACCACCGACGCGTCGAACTTCACCTACTCCGGTCCGATCGCCGACGCCTATGCGGTCGGAGGTGTCGAGACCGTCGAGATCCGTGCCGGCGGTGACGCCGTGAGCTTCACGCCGGTCGACTCGCTGCTCGCGACCGACGACGACATCATGTTCGGCTACATCAACATGAGCGACGTGGTCAAGGCGTCCGGTGGACCGTCCCCGGTCGTCGCCGTCGCCAAGACGCTGGAGGCTGACCCGCAGATGGTGATGTGGGATCCCGAGCAGAATCCGGTCGAGTCGCCCGAGGACATCGCCGCTTCGGGCGCCCAGGTCCTGCACTTCGACGGCGTCGCGTACGTCGACTACATGATCGCTCAGGGCTACATGACCACCGACCAGAGCAACCCGAGCTACGGCGGTGCGCCGGATGTCTGGGTCGCCGAAGGCGGCAGCTTCTTCCAGCAGGGCTTCGCCACCAACGAGGTGTTCAAGTACGAGAACGAGATCGAGTGGAAAGACGGTGCGCCCGCACCGGTCGACTTCTACACGGTGGGCGACCTCGGCTTCGACAACTATGCGGCCACGATGGCCGTGCGCGCCGACCGGCTCGACGAGTTCGATCCGTGCCTCGAGGTGCTGGTCCCGGCGCTGCAGCAGGCCTGGGTCGACTACCTGGCCGACCCCACGCCGGTCGCCGACGCACTGATCGGCGTCAACGGGACCTACGACACCTACTGGAAGATCAGCGCCGATCTCAACACCCGCGGCATCGAGCTGCTCGAGGAGCTCGGGCTGGGCGAGAACAGCCCCGACGGCACCTACTGCAGCTTCGATCCCGATCGGGTGCAGGGTCTGTACGACATCCTGCAGCCGATCTACGCCGACGACGGGATCGAGATCGCCCCGTCGAGCGAGGATGTCTTCGACAACGCCTACTGCGAAGGTGCCCCCGGCCGCTGACCCGACGCCCCAGCGATGAGCCTCCGGCCAGGCAGTCCGGCCGGAGGCTCATCGCAGTGAGAGGTCAGCGGTCGCGGACGACGTTTCTCAGGTGATCGTCGCATCCGGCTGCTGCTCGACGCCGTGACGCCAGGTCCGGCGGGGGGCGGCTCCTGCCGCGATCGCTCCTCGCAATGACCCGGCCTCCACCGCCACCAGGTGGGCCGGTGCTCCCGGGGCCAGACCAGCAGTGGGCCGTCCGATCACCGCTCCGGCGTCGGTGCTCACCGCCGCCCACGCCTGCGCCGGGAGGTCATGTGCCGCCAGCACCATGAGCGCGGCCGTCTCGAACGGGCAGGCCCGGCCCAGGGGGTTGAACGGGTCCTGCAGGTTGTCGGCGCCGGCGGCCACGATCACTCCGGCGTTACGCAGCGCGCCGATCGCGGTGAGCGCGCGGGGGACCGGGTTGGAGCCGCGTCCCTGCAGCCACAGGTTGGTGTGCGGCAGCGTGACCACGCCGATGCCCGCCTCGGCGACGAGCGCGGCGATGCGTGCCTGCTCTCCCGCTGCGACCTGGCCCAGGCTGACGCAGTGGCTGGCCGTCACCCGATGGGGAAATCCTTCGAGCACGCGGCGGGCAAGGTGCTCGAGCCCCGTCGCGGTGGGGTCGAGGGTCTCGTCGGTGTGCAGGTCGACACCCACGGCCCGGTCGGCGGCGATCTCCAGCAGGACAGCGGTCGCCTCCTCCACGAGGCCGCCGTCCTCGAGATGCGGGCAGCCACCGACCAGGTCGACGCCGAGATCGAGGGCGCCGTACATCAGGGCTCGCTGTTCGGCGCCGCTCGCACCCACGACCGGGTTCCCGGCGAGTGCCACGATCTCCAGGTCGACCAGGCCGGCCAGACGCCGGCGCACCTCGATCAGCGCCTCGGCGTTGCGCAGGCCGGTGTACGTGGTGACGTCGACGTGCGTCCGCACGGCGACGTAGCCGTTGCGGGCCATCAGTCGCAGCGCCCGATCGGCGCGTTCCACGACGTCGGCCAGGTCGATGGTGTCGGCGCCGGCCACCATCGCGTCGATGGCGCCGAGCAGGTCGCCCGTGCGGTTCGGGAGTCGCTCGGCGAGAAAGGCCTTGTCGAGGTGGGCGTGGGGCTCGACGGCGGCGGGGAGCAGCACGTGGCCCGAGAGGTCGACCGTGACGCCGCCGGGTTCGGCGACGATGTGTCGATCGATTCGCTCGATGCGGCCGTCGGAGACCAGCACGTCGACGGTGTGCTCCTCGGCCCGTGTCACGGAACCGTGAACAATGGTCGCCTGTTGCAGGAGAAGAGGGGACATCTGCGCGAACATAGACCGATGAGCGAGCCTGCGGCCCCTGGGCCCGATGTGACGTCCGAACCGGCACCCCGATCGAGACCCGAACTCAAGTTGGGCGCCTTCTTCTTCGGTGGCGTCGAGATGGACGACGCCGGTGCCGGCGCCCCCGCCCCGATGGACCGGCGGTACGGCAACGACGAGTGCTGGCAGGCCACGCTCGACTACGTGAACTCGGCCAAGGAGGCCGAGCGGCTCGGCTTCGACTCGTTCTGGACCACCGAGCACCACTTCCAGTACGAGGGCTACGAGGTGATCCCCAACGGCCTGCTGATCTCCACGTGGATCGCCGCCCA
>JAWLEC010000060.1:0-16819 GCA_041686315.1 Ilumatobacteraceae bacterium | reverse complement strand
CTTCTTGCCCTTCTTGCCCCCGCCCCGACCGGGGCCGCCGCCGCCCGTGCCCATCTTCTTCATCATCTTCTGCATCTCGCCGAACTGTTTCACCAGCCGGTTGACGTCACCCACCTGGGTGCCCGATCCGGCGGCGATGCGCTGGCGGCGGCTGCCGTTGATGATCACCGGCTGGGCCCGCTCCTCGGGGGTCATCGAGCGGATGATGGCCTCGATCGGCTTGAGGTCGTCGTCGTCGATCTGGGCGCCCTTCAGCTCCTTGGGCACCCCCGGCATCATGCCCATGAGGCTCCCGAGCGAGCCCATCTTCTTGATCTGCTGCATCTGCTCGAGGAAGTCGTCGAGGGTGAACTGACCCTCCATGAGCTTGGTGGCCGCCTGCTCGGCCTGATCGGCCTCGAACGCCCGCTCGGCCTGCTCGATGAGGGTGAGCATGTCGCCCATGCCGAGAATGCGGCCGGCCATGCGGTCGGGGTGGAACTGTTCGAACTCGTTGAGCTTCTCACCGGTGGAGGCGAAGGCGATCGGTCGTCCGATGACCTCCTTCACCGACAGCGCCGCACCGCCTCGGGCGTCGCCGTCCATCTTCGACATGATGACGCCGTCGATCTGCAGGGTCTCGTGGAAGGCCTCGGCGGTCTGGACGGCATCCTGACCGGTCATGGCATCGACGACGAGGAACGTGTAGTCGGGGTCGACCGCATCGGAGATGTGGCGGACCTGCTCCATCATCTCGGTGTCGATGGACAGCCGTCCGGCGGTGTCGACGATGACGATGTCGCGGCCGAGCCGCTTGGCCTCCTCGAGGCCCGCCGCCGAGGCGCGGACGGGATCGGACGGGTCGGAGAACACCGGCACGTCGATCTGGCCACCGAGTGTGCGGAGCTGCTCGACGGCGGCGGGACGCTGGAGATCGGCCCCCACGAGCAGGGGTTGACGGCCCTGGCCCTTGAACCATGCGGCCAGCTTGGCCGAGTTGGTGGTCTTGCCGGAGCCCTGCAGACCGGCCATCAGCACCACGGTGGGCGGGCGCGAGGCGTAGGTGAGGGTGAGCGTCTCGCCGCCGAGCGCCCGGGTGAGCTCGTCGTTGACGGCCTTCACCACCTGCTGTGCAGGGTCGAGAGCGGCCGAGCGTGTGGCGCCGATGGCCACCTCGCGGATGCGGTTGGTGACCGAGCGGACGACGGTGACGTTGACGTCGGCTTCGAGGAGCGCCGTGCGGATCTCCTTCATCACCTCGTCGACGTCGGCCTCCGTCAGGCGGCCCTTGCCGCGGATCCTCTTGACGATGCCTTCGAGTCGAGTGGACAGGTTGTCGAACATCAGGGCTCCGAGGTTACCGTTCGCCAGGGGTCAGACCCCGGGCGAACGGGTGGAGCCCAGCCATAGGTCTCGAGCACGTTCGTCCGGGGTCTGACCCCTGGCGAACGTCTCGCCGGTCAGCTGCGGGGGACGTCGATCCAGGGGATGCCCTTGTCGACGCGCGGCTCTCCCGGCAGGCCGAGGACCTGCTCGCCGAGGATGTTGCGCATGATCTCCGACGTGCCCCCCTCGATCGAGTTGGCCCGGACGCGCAGGAACGAGTAGCGGGTGCCGTGGGTCATGCCGGTGACGTCGAGGTCGCCGGGCCGACGGAACGTGTAGTCATAACCGATCAGGGCGTCGGCACCCATCAGGTCGATGCAGAACTCGTACAGGCTCTTGTTGAGTTCGGAGAACGCCAGCTTGGCGATCGACATCTCGGGCCCGGGGTTGCCGGCCTTGGCGTTCTCGCCGGCCCGGCGATTGGTGAGTCGGCCGACCTCGGCCTGCACCCACAGTTGCATCATCCGGTCCTTGCGGGCGCCGGTCCGCTCGGACGGATCGAGCTCGTTCCAGATGGCCACGGCGTCGTTGGCGGCACCGCCGCGGCGCACCGTGGATCCGCTGCCCGCTCCCCCGCTGCCCGCACCGATGGCGTTGCGCTCGTTCATCAAGGTGGTGAGGCTGGCGCGCCATCCCTCGCCCACGTCGCCGATGCGGTACGCGTCGGGGATGCGGGCGTCGGTCATGTAGACCTCGTTGAACTCTGCCTCGCCGGTGATCTGGCGCAGCGGTCGTACCTCGACGCCCTCGGCGTGCATGTCGAGTGCGAAGTAGGTCATCCCCTTGTGCTTCGGAGCGTCGGGGTCCGTGCGCGTCACCAGCATGCCGAAGTCGGCGAGATGCGCCAGCGTGTTCCAGACCTTCTGGCCGTTGACGATCCATTCGTCGCCGTCGCGGACGGCGCGGGTCGCCAGCCCGGCGAAGTCCGAGCCGGCACCGGGCTCGGAGAACAGCTGGCACCACCTCTCCTCGCCGGTGAACATCGGGCGGAGGAAGCGCTCCTTCACCTCGTCGCTGCCGTGGGTGACGATCGTCGGGCCGGCCAGCGCCATGAAGAACGTGCTCGGATCCGTGGGTCCGGCGCCGGCGTCACGCAGCCGCTGCTCGACGAGCTTGTTCAACTCGGGTCGCAGCCCCAGACCGCCGTGCCCCTCGGGGAAGTGCACCCAGGCGAGGCCCGCGTCGAACCGGGCGCCGCGGAACGCGATGTTGTCGGTGGTCGCCGGATCGTGGGCCGCCAGCAGATCGTCGATCGCCGCGCTCACCCGCGCGGTGTCGGGGTCGGTGGCGGCGTTCGTTGCGCCCGGGCGGTCGTCGGTGACGGTCATTCCCGAAGTGTCGCAGAACCCGATCTCACCCCCGAAACCCGGCCACACCCGCCGGGAACCCGAAAAATGCCTCGTTCGTAGCGCCCAGCGCTACGAATCGGGCATTTTTCGGGTTGGGTGGGTCAGGGGGCGGCTACTCGAAGAGGGCGGCGACGAATTCGTCCGGGTCGAACGGGACCAGGTCGCCGATCGTCTCGCCGATGCCCACCAGCTTCACGGGAATCCCGAGTTCGGTCTCGATGGCGAAGACGATGCCCCCCTTGGCTGATCCGTCGAGCTTGGTGAGCACCACCCCGGTGACGTCGGTCGCCTCGCCGAACTCACGGGCCTGGGCCAGACCGTTCTGGCCGGTGGTGGCATCGATCACGAGCAGCGTCTCGGTGACACTGCCGGCGCCCTTCTCCGCCACCCGGCGCACCTTGCGCAACTCGTCCATCAGGTTCGACTTGGTGTGCAACCGGCCGGCGGTGTCGGCCATCACCAGGTCGACCCCCTTGGCAGCGGCCCGCTCGACGCCGTCGAACACCACCGAACTCGGGTCGCCACCCTCGGCACCGCGCACGATCTCCGCACCCGAGCGTTCGGCCCACGTGGTGAGCTGCTCGGCCGCCGCAGCGCGGAACGTGTCGCCGGCGGCGAGCAGCACGGAGCGCCCGCCGATCACCTGCTGGTTGGCGAGCTTGCCGATGGTGGTGGTCTTGCCCACGCCGTTCACACCGACGAACATCCACACGTTCAGCGAGTCCGACGTGTCGAAGTGCAACGAGCGGTCGGCGCCGGCGAGCCGGGACACCATCTCCGCCTGCAGCGCATCGAGCAGCTGCTGCGGTTCGGTGATCTGCTTGGCGTCCACCCCGGCCCGCAACCCGTCGAGCAGTTCGGTGGTCACGCCGACGCCGACATCGGCGCGCAGCAGCGCCTCCTCGAGGTCCTCGAACGACTCCTCGGTGATGCCGCTGCGTCCCAGCACACCGGCGAATGCTCCGGCGAACGTGGCGCGCGCCTTCGCCAGCCGGTCGCGCAACGAGACGGGCTCGACCAGTTCGGGCTCGACCAGTTCCTCCGGTCGCTCCTCGACGAGCGTCGCTCCGCCGGCACCTTCGGTCTCCGGGCCCTCTTCCGGTCTCGGAGGCGGCACCGCCGGCCGTGTGGGCCGGGCGGCGGGCGGCGCTTCGCGGGCGGCGTTGCGGCGGCTGACGACGACGACGCCGATCCCGAACGCCACGACGAGCACGGCGAGGATCAGGAAGATGACTTCGATACCCATCCGGGGCGACGCTATCGACTCCGGATGGACCCGGGCGCTGCGCGATCACGATCGGGGTCTGACCGATCGTGATCAGGCGTCGGCGGAGATTCGTTCGGTGACCACTTTGCTCGACCCGCCCGGCTGCATGCTCACACCGAGCAGGCAGTCGCCCGCCTCCATCGTGCGCTTCTGGTGCGACACCACGATGAGCTGGGCGTCCTTGCGGAACTCCTGGATCAGACCGAGGAAGCGGTGGAGGTTCACGTCGTCGAGTGCGGCTTCCACCTCGTCCATCACGTAGAACGGCGATGGACGCGAGCGGAACACGGCGAACAGGTACGCCAGCGCCGTGAGGCTGCGCTCGCCGCCCGACAGCAGCGACAGCTTCTTCACGTTCTTGCCGCTCGGCTTGGCCTCCACCTCGATCCCGGTGTTGAGCATGTCGTCGGGTGTGGTGAGCGCGAGGCGGCCCTGACCGCCCGGGAACAGCAGGGAGAACAGCTGCGTGAAGTTCTCGGCCACGTCGTGGAACGCCGCGGCGAACTCGCTCTGGATCTCGGCGTCGACGGCGGCGATCACCCGGGCCAGCTCACGACGGGTGGAGCGGACGTCCTCGAGCTGCTCTTCGAGGAAGGCGTGCCGGGTCTGCAACTCGTTGAACTCCTCGAGCGCCAACGGATTGATCGGCCCGAGCAGTCGCAGCTCTCGTTCCAGCTCACGAACCCGACCCACCGGCGTGGCGCCCTCGGGCAGCTCGGGCAGCTCGGCCGCCTCGGCCACGGCCGGTTCGATGTCGAGGTCGCGCCGCAGCGTGTCGACCGCCGTCTCCAGCCGCAGCTTGGCCTCCGACTCGCCGAGTTCGGCCTGGCGGGCCCGCTCACGCGACGCATCGAGCGATTGCTCCTTCTCCGACCGGGAACGGCGGAGCTGGTCGAGCTCACCCGTGAGACCGCGCACCTCGTCGCTCTGGCGTCGTCGTTGCTCGACGAGGCGGGTGTGCAGGATCTCGATCACCTCGCGACGCGACGACACGAGCGCGCAGAGCCGGTCGATGGCGGCGATGTCGCTCTCGACGCGCATCCGCTGACCCTCGGCGGCGACACGGGCCTCGGCATCGGCCGCGAGCCGTCGCTCGGTCTCCTCCAACCGACGCTCGAGCAGTTCGCGCCGCTCGCGCAGGCCGGCACCGCGGACCTCCAGATCCTTGCGGCGTGACGCCAGTGCCGTGGCACGGGCCTCCAGTTCGGCCCGTAACTCGCCGCGGGCACGCGCCGCGTCGGCTTCGGCCTGCTCGTCGGATTCGAGCGCCGGCAGCAACGCCTCGAGCTCGGCGATGCGCTGGCGCTCCCGCTCGGCGTTGGCCTCGCTCTCCACGACCGACCCTTCGAGGTTCTCGAGTTCGGCACGCGATTCGCGCAGCTGTGCCTGGGCCCGGCCCAGACCCTCGGACGCCGCCGTGAACCGCGCGTCGTTGGCGTCGAGCCGCCGTGCGAGCTCCTCTTCGTGGGCACGAGCCGCAGCGAGTGAACGCTCGGCGTTCGACAGCGCATCGTCGGCGTCGTCGAGGGCGGCGGCGGCCGAGTCGGAGCGGGAGACGGCGTCGTCGAGCGCTGCCGCAGTCGCACCGCTTCCCGCAGCTCCGATCCGCCAGCCGTTGAGCCCGAACCGGTCACCGGTACCGGTGACCACCACCGTGTCGGGATGGGCCAGTGCGGCGTCGACCGCATCGCTCACCTCGTCGAGCCGCACTGCGGCGCCGAGGAGCCCGTCGAGCAAGGCGTCGACACCGTTGTTCGAGGAGCGTGCGTGCGGCCGTACCGGGTCGCCCAGCGTGGGCGTGGCCGGCGCAGCGGGACGGACACCCAGTGCCAGGACGGCCCCGCTGGTGTCGGAGCTGCGCAGGGCATCGAGCGCGCGCCGACCGGCGGCCGGGTCGCCGACCACCACAGCGGTGAGCGACTCGCCGAGTGCCGCCTCGACCGCCGGCTCCCACCCGGGATCGATCTCGATCAGGTCGAGCAGCGTTCCGAGCACCCCGTCGACGCCCACGAGGCGTTCGGCGCCCGCTCGGGCGCGGGCGGCATCCAACGCCATCTGCAGCGCCTCGACCCGGGCGGCCCAGCGAGACGCCTCCTCGGATGCGTCGGTGCGCAGCGACCGTCGCGTCTCCACCGCAGCGACGGCCTCGGCCACGGCCACCTCGGCGGCCTCCATCTCCGACACCAGTGGCTCCTCCACGGCGCCGGCGTCGTCGCACTCGGCCCGGAACCGGACGGCGTCCTCGTCGGCGGCGTCGATCCGGGCACGAAGCGCGTCGACCCGCGATGCGGACCGTCGCAGGTCGGCCTCCGACCGCGCGAGCGACGAGCGGACCGAACGGAGCTCTCCGCGCACCTCGGCGGCCGCGCTGGCTGCCTGTGTCCCGGAGGGGTCGACGCTGACCGCCTCGAGCACCGTGGACCGTTCGTCGGCGAAGGCAGCTTCTTCGGCCAGCAGTTGGTCGGCGTCGGGTTCGACGGCGGCCAACTCCCGCGACACCGAGTCGAGTTCGTCGCGAAAGCGCGCCGCGTCGGCTTCGAGGTTGGCCACCACACCGGCATCGAGCAGCTGGCCACGATCGCGTTCCAGCGACCGCCGGCGCTCGACCAGCACCGCCGACAGGCCGCGGGCCCGCTCACGGAGCTGCTCGACGTGCACCAGCCGGTCGCTCACGTCGCTCTCGCCACGCGCCGAGAGCTGTGCCTCGACCGACATCACCTGCGTGTCGAGCGTGGCGAGTGCGGACTTCAGCTCGGCCTCGGTGCGGGCACTGTCGAGCTTCGTGGCGGCCAATCCCTCGAGCTTGGCGCGCAACGACGAGATCTCGCGGCCGGCGACGTAGGTCCTCACCTCGGTGAGTTCCCCCACGAGCGTGCCGTGCCGTTCGGCCGCCTTGGCCTGGCGTTCGAGCGGCCGCAGCTGGCGACGCACCTCGCGCAGGAGGTCCTGCACCCGCAGCAGGTTGGCCTCGGTGGCGTCGAGACGGCGCTCGGCCTTCTCCTTGCGCTTGCGGAACTTGAGAACGCCGGCGGCCTCCTCGATGATCGCCCGCCGGTCTTCCGGACGGGCGTTCAGCACGGCGTCGATCTGGCCCTGGCTGACGATCACGTGCTGCTGGCGACCGACGCCCGCATCGGACAGCAGTTCCTGTACGTCGAGCAGGCGGCACGGTGCCCCGTTGATCGCGTACTCGGACTCGCCGGTGCGGAACAGGACGCGGGTGACGGTGATCTCGCTCAGCTCGACGCCGAGCGTGCCGTCGGCGTTGTCGATGGTGATGCTCACCTCGGCACGTCCGAGAGCGGGCCGGGTGGCGGTGCCGGCGAAGATGACGTCGTCCATCTTCTGGCTGCGCACTGCCTTCGGGGCCTGCGCCCCGAGCACCCAGGCAACGGCGTCGACGACGTTCGACTTCCCCGACCCGTTCGGGCCGACGACGACGGTCACGCCGGGCTCGAGGAGCATCGTCGTGGAGTCGGCGAACGACTTGAACCCCTTGAGGTTGAGACTCTTCAGGAACACAGCGCTGTCGAAACTACCCCGCGCCGGCCCCGCCGCCCTGCTTTCGCGCATCGTGCCCTGCTTTCGCGCATCGTGCCCTGCTTTCGCGCATCGTGCCCTGCTTTCGCGCACGGTGACGTCGAGCGTTCGCCGCCGCCGCGCCGGCGAACGGACGCTCAACGCTGGCAGACCGGGCAGAACGACGTGCTCCGGCCGCCGGTGACCACTCGCCGCACCCAGCCGCGACCGCAGGTGAGGCACCGTTCACCACCGCGCCCGTAGACGCGGTGATCGTCCTGGTACGACCCGGTGTGCCCCATCAGGTCGACGTACTGCGCATCACCGAGCGTGGAGCCGCCGGCGTCGATCGCTTCGGTGAGCACGTCGACGATCGAGTCCCGGAGCACGGTCAGCCGGCGGCGGTCGAGCGTGTCGGCGGGCCGATCGGGCCGCAGGCGGGCACGATGGAGGATCTCGTCGGCGTAGATGTTGCCGATGCCGGCGATCACGTGCTGGTCGAGCAACAGCGGTTTGAGCACACGGCGGGTGGCGCCGAAGGCCCGCCGCAGTTCGTCGACACCGAGGTCGTCGGCGATCGGGTCGATGCCCAGCCGGACGAGCTCGGGGAGCCGTTGGTGGGCTCGGTCGGGGTCGAACACCACCACCTCGCCGAACGTA
The DNA here is from genome assembly GCA_041686315.1 of Ilumatobacteraceae bacterium. Taxonomy (GTDB): domain Bacteria; phylum Actinomycetota; class Acidimicrobiia; order Acidimicrobiales; family Ilumatobacteraceae; genus Sva-07. Next base: position 8,659 of record JAWLEC010000060.1, on the reverse strand, counting down.
CGCGGATCGACGAACCACAACTCGCTGCCGTGGATGCCGTGACCGCCGCCATCACCGCCACCATCACCGCCGCCGCCGTCGTCGCCCACACCTCCACCGCCGTCGGCACGATCCAGGTGCATCACCACGTGGGTGTGCGGTGGGCGCGGTGCGCCGGGCGGCGCCACGAGGACCTGCCCGCTCATGCGCAGGTGGATCATCACCGCGTCACCGCTGTCGAGCGGGAGCAGGAGGTACTTGCCCCGCCGCTCGGCCGCCTCGACGACCGCGTCGGTGAGCCCGGCGATCAACTCCTCCCGCGACGTCCGTCGGACCACACGTTCGCGGCCGACCTCCGCCCGCACGATGCGCCGGCCGACCACGTGGCGTCCGAGGCCCCGGCGGACCGTCTCGACCTCGGGAAGCTCGGGCACCCCGGGTTTCAGCCCTCACCGAACGTGGCGCACGCGTGGGCCGCCGCCACCTGCTCGGCGGCCTTCTTGGATCGGCCCTCGCCCTCGCCCCGGACGGTACCGTCGATCGACACCGTGGCGCGGAACGTCTTGGCGTGATCGGGCCCGGTGGCGGTGACGAAGTACTCGGGCACGCCGCCGCCCGACCGTGCCGACAACTCCTGCAGCAGCGTCTTCTGGTCGAGTTGGTCGAGCCCCTCGATCGTCGGGGGCATCCGCGGGCCGACCAGGCGCTCCACCATGGCGAATGCCGCATCGGCGCCACCGTCGAGGTAGACGGCACCGAGCACCGCTTCGAACGCGTCGGACAGGATCGACGGCTTCTGGCTGCCGCCCGCCGCGGCCTCCCCGCGGCCGAGGAGGATGTGCGGGCCCAGCCCGATCTCCTCGGCCACCTCGGCCAGCGCGAGGGCGTTCACCACGCTCTTGCGGAGGTCGGTCAGCTGTCCCTCCGGAAGGTCGGCGTAGCGGCGGTAGACGATGTCGGCGATGGCCCACCCGAGAACGGCGTCTCCCAGGAACTCGAGCCGCTCGTTGCTGGCCGCACCGGGCGTCTCGGCGCACCACGAGCGGTGGGCGAGAGCGCGTTGCAGCAGTGCGGGATCGGTGAAGGGGTGGCCGACGCGCTCGGCCAGGGCCTCGAGCGCCGGGTCGGCAGAGCTCGCGCGTGCCGAGCCCATCGCCGGATCAGTTCGCCGTGGCGCGTTCGTGGACGTAGTCGACCGCGTCCCGGACGGTCTTGAGGTCTTCGAGGTCCTCGTCCTCGATACGGAAGCCCACCGTGCGGTCGCTCAACTCCTCCTCGAGCGCCTCGACGAGTTCGATCAGCGCGAGCGAGTCGGCGTCGAGGTCGTCGACGAACGACTGCCCCTCGGAGATGGTCGACGGCTCGATCTCGAGGATGTCGGCGAGCCGGTCGCGGACGATCTCGAAGATCTCGTCTCGTCCGAGCGGGCCCTGTTCCACATGTGTCTCTGCTGGCACGGCGACCGAGTGTAGCCCTGGGTGCGGTCAGGCGTTGGCGGCAATCGCCGCGCGGATCTCGGAGACCACGTCGTGCTCGACCATGTCGCGGGCCACACCGATGCCGTTGGCGATCGCCGTCGGGCCCGACGAGCCGTGGGCGATGATGCACACGCCGTCGACACCGAGCAGCACCGCGCCGCCGTAGGTGTCGGGGCTGAGCGACTCGTAGAGCGGCACCAGCGCCGGCATGAGAGCGTCGGCGTGCGGGCGGTAGTGCTCCTCTGCGGCGAAGGCGTCGAGCAGCGCGGCGACCACGGCCTTCATGCCACCCTCGAGGGTCTTCAGCACCACGTTGCCGGTGAATCCGTCGGTGACGCACACGTCGATGTCGGTGCTCATCACGTCGCGGCCCTCCACGTTGCCGATGAAGTCGATGTGGCTCGCCTGCGAGAACAGTTCGTAGGCCTCCTTGCGCAGCGAGTCGCCCTTGCCGGGTTCTTCGCCGATCGACAGCAGGCCCACGCGTGGGGCGTCGATCCCGAAGCGGTGGCGGGCGTACACCGAGCCCATCAGGCCGAACTGCACCAGCCAGTCGGCCTGCACCTCGGCGTTGGCGCCGGCGTCGAGCAACACCGTGGGAGTCGACCCGGGGACGGGGATCGGGGTGGCGATCGCAGGCCGCTTGACGCCGGAGATGCGGCCCATCCGCAGCAGTGCAGCAGCCATCGTCGCGCCGGTGTTGCCGGCGGAGATCATGGCGCCGGCGCGCCCGTCGCGGACGGCCTCGGCGGCGCGCACCAGGGTGGAGTCCTTCTTGCGGCGCACGCCCTGCGCCGGGTCGTCGTGCATGCCGATGATCTCCGATGCCTCGATGAGGTCGAGCACGGTACCGTCGGGCCCCGCACGGCCGTCGAGGTCCTCGGGACCGACGAGGATCACCGGTGTACCGGCGGCAGCGGCCTCGTGGGCACCGGCGAGGACGGGCCCGGGTGCGTCGTCGCCACCCATGGCGTCGACGGCGATCGGCAACATGCTCAGCGGACCGGGTGCGGACCGGGCACAGGCGCCCGTCCGGATGCGGTGGTCACGTCGAGGTGGCTCAGCCGACGTCGACGACGACCCGGTCGCGGTACCAGCCGCAGGACGGGCAGACCGTGTGGGGCGTCTTGGCATTGCCGCAGCGGGGGCAGAGGCTGCGCGCCGGAGCGTTGAGCTGCCAGGCGCTCGCCCGGCGGCTCCGGGTCTTCGACTTCGATGTCTTCTTCTTCGGAACGGCCATCGTTCGCTTTCCTCGATCTGGTTGTGGGGGCTCGCCGGACGACGCCGCCGTGCCACAAGGGCCGGTTCAGGCTAGCGGCGTCCGCGAGGTGTCGGACACCTCGCGTCGCGAGCGGGCGGGGGTACGCCGCCGTCAGTCGTCGACGACCAGGTCGTCGAGCGCCGCCCACCGCTCGTCTCGCACCGTGGTGTCGCATCCGCAGTCGGTCTCGTTGCGATCGCCGCCGCACACGGGGCAGAGACCCGCGCACTCGTCGCGGCAGAGGCGCTCGGTGTCGAGTTCGAGCAGGATCGTCTCGCGGACGACGGGTGCCAGGTCCAGCTGGCCGCCTTCGATCGGCACGACCTCCGGATCGTCGGGCTGGTCCTCGCGCACGGGCCGGTAGAGCTCCTCGACCTCGGCGACCGCCACACCCTCGATCTCGGTCAGACACCGACGGCAGACCGTTGCCCACGGCGCCGACACCGATCCCGACGCCTCGATGCCGTCGTTGAGCGCCACGAGCCGGATCGAAGCGGTGACATCGCCGGTGAGCCGGTCGTGGGCCACGTCGATGCTCGCCGGATCGAGCGACACGTCGATGTCGCGTACTGCGCCGGGCTGGCGCAGGAGTTCGACGGCGTTCACACGCAACGGATCGGCCATGCCATCGACGCTACCGCCGCCTCCCGGTCCCCGAATCGCCCCCGGGGCCCGACTGTCCGGCCGGGCTCGGGGCCGGCCGTCAGTCGTCCTGGTCGAAGAACGCCATCGACACGTCGTCGTCGGCGTCGACGCCGGTGGTGTCGTCACGCACCTCGCCGATCGACAGCTTCTGCCGTCCGGCGCCCACGGTCTTCTGCAGCTTGTCGAGCAGGATCTCGAACGATCCGAGGCGTTGGTCGAGGAAGTCCTCGGTCTCGTGCTTGAGACGCCGGGAATCGGCCTCGGCGGTCTCCATGACCTGACGGGCCCGCTGTTCGGCGGCGCGTACCACCTCGGTGCGTTGCACCATCCGTTCGGCGCGCACCCGGGCCGCTTCGAGCAGCTCGTCGGCCTCGCGGCGGGTCTTGGCCACGAACTCCAGGCGCTCCTTCAGCATCCACCGCGCCTGGCGCAGCTCCTCGGGCAGCCGGTGCAGCGATTCCTCGAGCAGTTCGATGATCTCGTCACGGTCGATGCGCGGTGACGACGACAGCGGCATGCTGGGCGCGGTGGCGACGATGTCGATGGCACGACGCAGCAGGGTCTCGGCGTCGCCGACGTAGCCGCCGGGCGCGCCCGGATCGGGATACTCGTCGTCGATGTCGTCGTAGTCGTCGTCGTAGTCGCCGTCGCGATCGTCGTAGCTCATGTCTGCTCAGTTCTGACCGTCGAAGGTACGTCGGAGCGCCGCCGCGACGGTCGCAGGAACCAGATGGTCGATGGCGCCACCGTACTTGGCGATCTCCCGGACGAAGCGGCTGCTGATGTACCCCAGTTCGGGCCGGCAGGGAAGATACACCGTACGGACGCCGGTGACGGCGTGGTTGTTGTGCGCCATCTGCTGTTCGATCTCGAAGTCGCCCGACGTGCGCAGGCCCTTCACGATGAAGTCGGCATTCGCCTTCTCGGCGGCCTGGACGGCCAGCCCCGTACGCGATTCGACCGTGGCGCCCGGAAGATGGGCCAGCGCCTCCACGGCCATCGACACGCGTTCGTCGACCGGAAACAGCCCCGACGACTTGGCGTGGTTGTACATGACGGCCACGACGACGCTGCCGAACAGTTCGTGGGCCTGTTCGATGACGTCGACGTGGCCCAGATGGATCGGATCGAAGCTGCCCGGGTAGAGCACACGCAGGGAAGGAGCGGTCATGCGCTGCAGAACCTACAGCCAACCGGGGCGCCCGTTCGTCGATCGTTCATCGGTCGGTCACCGGCCGGCCGTTCGTCGGCGACCGGTCATCGGGCCACACGCTCGAGGAACGTCACCCGGGTGCGCCCGTACTTCCTGGAGCGGATCGTCTCCCATCCCGGCGGTGGCTGCACCTCGGCGCCGGACTCGATCACGACGGTGTCGGCGCGCACTCTCGACAGGAAATCGGGCCAGTCGTCGAACTCGTAGGGAGGGTCGGCGAAGACGATGTCGGCATCGATGGTGGCGGCTGCGCTGGTGGCGTCGGCGGTCACGACCTTGCTGCGACCGCGCAGGTCGAGGTTGTCGAGGTTCTCGCCGAGCGCGCGCAGGGCGGCACGGTCTCGTTCCACGAACACACACTGCTCCGCACCCCTCGACAGGGCCTCGATGCCGATCGCTCCGCTGCCGGCGAACAGATCCGCCACGAGGGCACCTTCGATCAGTCCGGCGCTGCCGAGCGAGTTGAAGATCGCCTCGCGCACCCGGTCGGTGGTCGGGCGCGTGGACGTCCCTTCCGGCGACACCAATCGACGCCCACCCAGTTCACCCGCTACGACTCGCATGGGGTCCAGGCTACGAAGTGGGGCAGACTGTGGCGATGATCGCACCCGCCGAACAGATCGTGTGCATCGACTGCGGCGGTCGGTGCTTCCTGCTCACCCCGTCGGCGGAGGACGGCCTGTGGGAGTCGGGCGACATCGTCGCCTACCGCTGTGAGGACTGCCTCGACCGCTGGGATCTCGTGCTGTCCGACGACGACGAGGACGCCGCCCGCGGCGACTGACGGGGCATTCGCACACCCGGCCGTCAGCTCTTGGTGAGGAACTCCTCGTCGGTCTCGCTGACCACCAGCGCCAGTTCGTCGGCGAGATCGGGATGCTGCGACAGGGTGGGGTCGGCGTCGACGATCTCGAAGGCGGCGGAGCGCGCCAGCTCGACGAGTTCGCGATCACGACGCAACGACGCGAGCTTCAGGTCGCTGCGCCCCTTCTGCGACGTCGACATCAAGGTGCCCTCGCCGCGCAGGTCGAGATCGACCTCGGCGAGTTCGAACCCGTCGGTGGTGGCCACCAGCGCCTCCACGCGAGCATTGGCGCCGTCGTCCTGCTGCTGGGTGACCAGCCAGCAGGTGGAGGCATGCTCGCCGCGGCCGACGCGGCCACGCAGCTGGTGCAGCTGGGCGATCCCGAACCGGTCGGCGTCGAGGATCGCCATCACCGTGGCGTTCGGCACGTCGACACCCACCTCGATCACGGTGGTGGCCACCAGCACGTCGAGGTCACCGGCGCGGAACGCGTCCATCGTCGCTTCCTTCTCCCCCGGCGTGAGCCGGCCGTGGAGCAGGCCGAGCCGCAGCCCTCCCAGCTCGTCGTTCGCCAGCCGCTCGAACGTCTCCTCGGCCGACGCGACCTCCAGCTTCTCGCTCTCGCCGATCAGCGGGCACACCACGTAGGCCTGGCGCCCGTCGGCCACCTGCTGACGCACCTCGGCCCACACGCCCGTCTCCTCCAGCGGGCCGTTCGCCCACATCGTGGTGATCGGAGTGCGGCCCGGCGGCAGCTCGTCGAGCACGCTGACGTCGAGGTCGCCGTACACCGTCATCGCCGCCGTGCGCGGGATCGGCGTGGCCGTCATCACCAACATGTCGGGTACGGCTCCGGAGGCGGACTTGGCGCGCAGCGCGGCACGCTGCTCGACCCCGAACCGGTGCTGCTCGTCGACCACCACCACACCGAGGTCGGCGAAGTCGACGGCCTCCTGGATGAGAGCGTGGGTGCCGATCACGATGTCGACCGCACCGTCGGCCAAACCGGCCAGCACGTCCTTGCGGCCGGCGCCGGTGACCCGGTTGGTGAGCAGCTCCACCCGCAGCGGACGGTCGCCGAAGAGGTTGCCGGGGTCGGGCACCGACACGCCCTCCAGCAGGGCGCGCACGCCCACGGCGTGCTGCTCGGCGAGCACCTCGGTCGGGGCCATGAGCGCCGCCTGGTGACCTCCCTGCACACCGGTGAGCATCGACGCCACCGCCACCACGGTCTTTCCGGCTCCCACATCGCCCTGCAGCAGACGGTGCATCGGGTGCGGCGCGGCGAGGTCCGCCTCGATCTCGGCGATCGTGCGCTGCTGGGCACCGGTGAGCGGGTACGGCAGGGCACGGTAGAAGCGCTCGACGAGATCGCCGCCGATCCGGTGCACGATCCCGCGTTGCTCACGCTCCATCGCCCGCTTGCGCAACACGAGCACGAGCTGGACCCGCAGCAGTTCGTCGAAGGCCAACCGGCGCCGGGCCGCATCCTTGTCGCGCATCGTCTCGGGGAGGTGGATGCGGGCGAACGCGTCGAACCGGCCGAGCATTCCCAGACGCCGCAGCAGGGCGGCGGGTACCGGGTCGAGGATGCCGCGCTCGCGACACCGGCGCAGCGTCTCGTCCACCCATCCCGCCATCTCCCAGGTGGAGATCTGCGCCTTCTCGCTCTGCGGGTAGATCGGCACGATCCGGCCGGTGCGGTCGCCGATCAGGTCCACGACCGGGTTCGACATCTGCATGCCGCCGCGGTACGTGTCGGCCTTGCCGAACAGGGCGATCTGGAGGCCCTCTTTGAGTTGACGCTCCCGCCACGGCTGGTTGAAGAACACCACCTCCATCCGGCCCGACCCGTCGCCCACGTTGACGGTGACCATCGTGCGCCGCTGACGTGTGGTCCGCTTGCGCACGGATCGCACGGTCACCAGGACGAGCGCCTCGTCACCCGGCACGAGATCGGCGATCCTGGCCTCGTTGCTGCGATCCACCCATCGCCTGGGGTAGGTGGTGAGGAGGTCGAGCAGGTCGGTGACGCCCACCGCCGCGAGCGACGCCCGCTTCTTCTCGCCGACGCCCTTCAGCCGCTCGACGTCGATGCCGGCGAGCTCGCGGAGCGACAGTGCCGTCACTCGACCCCGAACAGGTAGGGGTAGAGCGGTTGACCACCCGCATGGACCTCGACCGACACGGCGCCGTGATGGTCGCCGAGCCAGCCCTCGATCGCGGCGGTGGTGTCGGAATCGGCGCCCTCGCCGATGATCACCGTGATCAGCTCGGCCGCGTCACCGACGATGTGCTCGAGCAGCCCGGTGGTGGCGTCACCGATGGTGCCGCCGACCGCCACGATTCCGTCGCCGCGGACGAGGCCGATCCACTCACCCGTACGCACCTGCCCCGAAGGGGTGTTCGAGTCGCGCACCGCCTGGGTGATCTCGCCCGTGACCACCGACGCCGCAGCGTCGGACATCTCGGCATGGTTCTCCGCGGCGTCGGCTTCGGGGTCGTACACCACGAGCGCGGCGAGCGCTTCGGGCATCGAGGTGGTCGGCACCACGACGACGGTCTTGTTCGTGAGGGCGTCGACCTGCTCGGCGACCGGGATGATGTTCTTGTTGTTGGGCAGGATCACCACCTGCTCGGCGTTCACGTGCCGTACCGTGTCGAGCAGTTCGGCAGTGGACGGGTTCATGGTCTGCCCACCGGTGACGACTCCTTGCACACCCAGTTGGGCGAACAGCTCGACGAGGCCGTCGCCCGAGCACACGGCCACCACCGCCGTGGTCACCGGCGGCAGCCCAGCGCCGGCACGGGGGCGCGCGGCACTCCCCTCCACGCCGAGTTCGGCCTCGCGCTTGGCGTGTTCCTCGTCGACCTCCTCGAAGAGATCGGTCACCCTGATCCGTGTGGGCCGGCCGTCGAGTCCGAGGGCCGATTCGATCGCCGCGCCGATGTCGTTGGTGTGCACGTGGCAGTTCCAGAGCCCGTCGCCGCCGACCACCACGATCGAGTCGCCGATGGCGCCCCAGTTCGACTTGAACTCGGGGATCCGGTCGTCGGCCAGCTCGAGGAAGTACATCACTTCGTAGCGCTGTTCGCTCACGTCGAGCTCGCCGTCGTGGCCGTGGCGGTGCGCGACCGCCTCGAACGCCGCCCCGACGGCACCGCCCGTGCCGTCGTCGGGTTCGGCCTCGGGAAGCGGCACTCCGTCCACCACGTACAGCATCGAGTCGAGCAGCAGCAGGAAACCTGCGCCGCCGGCGTCGACCACGCCTGCGTCC
>JAWLEC010000059.1:0-16899 GCA_041686315.1 Ilumatobacteraceae bacterium | reverse complement strand
GCTGTTGATGTAGATGTTGATGTCCTTGTCGGGGTTCTCCGACTCGAGGTGGATCAGCTGTGCACACATCAGGCTGGCGATCTGGTCGTCGACCGGCGTCTGCAGGAAGATGATGTTCTCCTTGAGCAGCCGGCTGTAGAGGTCGTAGGCCCGTTCGCCGCGGCTCGTCTGTTCGACGACGTTCGGGACGAGATAGTTCTTCGCATCGAGGTTCATGACTTCGAGTCCTCCTCGTCCGCCTCGGCGGCCGTGTCGTTGTTGTCGTTGCTGTCCTGGCCGGTGTCCGACGCCGCATCGGCGTCGACAGCGTCGTCGTGATCGGCGACGTCGTCGTCGAGATGGTTGCCGTCGTCGTCGTGGGTGTGGCCGAGCAACGTGTCGCGGTCGATGGCGGCGCCGGTGTCGTCGACGAAGTCCACGTGGTGCACGAGCCAGTCGAGCGCCTTGGACTTGCGGATCTCGGCCTGCAGCTCGGGCACGGCGTCGTTCTGCTCGTAGGCCTTGCGGATGTCCTTCGACTTCTGCTCGTACTGCATCGCCATGCGGGCGTACTCGGCCTCGAGATCGTGCGGTTCGACCTCGAGGCCCTCGGCCTCGGCGACCGCCCGGAGGGCGAGGTCGACCTTCACGGCCTCGGCCGACGGCTCACGCATCGCTTCGACGAACTGGTCGGGCTCCTGTCCCGTGGCGGCGAGCCACTGCCCCAGATCGATGCCCTGCGCCTGGAACTGCTGCACGGTGCCCTGCACCCGCTGGTTGAGTTCGGCGTTCACCATCGCCTCGGGTGGGTCGACGTCGACGAGCCCGGCGAGGGCGCCCGTGACGGCCGACACCAGCTGCTGGCGGGCCTGACCGAGCTTCGACTCGACCAGTGACTCACGCAGGTGGTCGTTCCACTCCTCGACGGTGTCGAACTCGCCGAGGTTGTCGGAGACCCAGTCGTCGGTGAGTTCGGGCTCGGTCATCTCCTGCACGTTGCCGACGGTGACGGTGAAGTCGGCCGGCTCCTCGGTGCCCTTCGGGGTGGAGACGAACGACAGCTCGTCACCGGCGGACGCTCCGACGAGCTGGTCGTCGAAGTCGTCGGTCACCCAACCCTGACCGACCTCGTAGGACCAGTCCTCGGTGTTGAGGCCCATCACCTCCTCGCCGTCACGGGTGGCGGCGAGATCGATGGTGACGTAGTCGCCGGCCTGGATCGGGCGGTCGACGTCGACCAGTTCGCCGTTCTTGCGCAGCTCGGCGGCGCGCGCCTCGGCGAGCTCGTCGTCGGACACCTCGATCGACGGCAACTCGACCCGCAGGCCCTCGTACCCGGCCACGCTGACCACGGGACGGACCTCGCAGGTGGCGTCGAACTCGACCGGCCCCGACTCCTCGCCGTCGGTGATCTCCACCTCGGGCGTGGCGATGAGGTCGACCTCGTGCTCGCGTACGGCCTTCGCGAGGTACTGCGGCACGGCGTCGCGTAGCGCCTGCTCGCGGGCCGGACCGAGACCGACACGGGCCTCGAGCACCTTGCGGGGCACCTTGCCGTTGCGGAAGCCGGGGAGCCGGACCTCCTTGGCGATGACCTTGAAGGCGCGGTCGATGTCGTGCTCGAACTCCGCTTCTTCGACTTCGACGTACAGCTTGACTTTGTTGCCCTCGAGGGTCTCCAACGAACTCTTCACAGACGTGCGAGTGTACCGCTGGCCCGCTGGATCGTGACCGGCCGGCACCGGGTCACGGCTCGCGCGGTCGCCCGCGACCGGGTGTCGCTGCGTCGCAGATGGCGGCGCAAGTCGCGTCTCGGGTGCCGGAGCGGGCAGAATGTCGCCGATGGAGTTCTGGAAGCCGCACGCCCTCGCCAACCCGCACCCCGACCAGCTCGATCTCAAGATGGGCGATCGGGTGCGCTCGATCGTGGAGCTGCACGACGTGCCCGAGGGCACCGAGGGCAAGGTGATCCTCGCCAACGGGTTCAACTGGCAGCGCTACCGGGTGCTGTTCGCCAACGGCGTCGAGGCGGGCGATCTCGACAAGCGCCAGATCGAACCGATCGGCCGGACCGCCAAGCGGCTCGCCAAGGCGGCCAGGAAGCGCTGACTTCCGGCGCTCGCACGCAGGACCGGCGTCGTCAGGCCGATCCGACGTCGGACCGGTCGGGCAGGTCGGTGAACTCGTCGGTGATCGACTCGATCAGGGCCTGGGCGATCTCGGAATGTTCGCCGTCGACGGTGCGGATGATCTGGCACGACCGTGGGAGCGGATCGAGGTCTGCCGCCCGGCTCCACTCGACCACGTCGTCGCCGAGGAAGCGTTCGCCGAGCACGGCGACACCCAGGCCGGCCTCCACCGCGGCGCGCACGTTCGTCGACGTCGGCGCCGTGATCGTGTAGCGGTAGCGGACGCCGTGACGCTCGAGGATCGGCTCGCTCACCGGACGGTAGAAGCCGTTGGTGCCATAGGTGATCAACGGGACGATGCCGTCGTCGTAGGGCATGTCCCGGTGCGTGGCCCAGCGGAGCTCCTCGGTCCACAACACGATGTCGTCGGGACGCACCTCCTCCTCGGTCACCTGGATCACCGCCACGTCGATCCGCCCGCGTTCGAGCTGCGGCGCGAGCTGACGGCTCTGGTCCACGACGAACTCGATCGTCGCCGCCGGGTGCAGGACCTTCAGGCGACCGAGGATGCCGGCGAGCCGGCTCGCCCCCACTTCCTCGTTGGATCCGACGCGGATGGTGCCGGTGAACTCGGGGCTCGCCAGCCGCTGCACCGCGCGGTCGTGGATCTCCACCATCGCACGGGCGTCGTCGAGCAGGGCGCGACCGTCGCGCGTCGGGCGCAGGTCGTGGCCGTCGCGGATGAGCAGTGGACGACCGGCGCGCTGCTCGAGCCGCTTGATCTTCCAGCTCACCGCGGACTGCGACATCCCGAGCTGCTGGGCGGCGCGGGTCATGCTGCCCCAGTCGAGCACGGCGATCAGGGTGCGGAGTGATTCGACGTCCAGTTGCATCATGACAGTCTGTCACAGTTATTCGCAAACAGTGTCGCTTGTGTCATGACGCTGGTGGGCGGACAATGACGTCATGAACCTCGTCTCCACGCATCTGCACCCGCCGGCCGGAGCACCGATCGGCACCTCCCCGCGCCGTGTTCGCAACATGGCGCTGCCGACCCTGCGTCGGCGCCCGCGCCTCGAGTCACTCCAGCACCGCGACGCTCTCACCTCCCCCAGCGAACTGGCGATGCGGTCCGTGCACGGCGTGCACGGCTTCCACCGCTGACCCGCCCGCCACCGATGCTGTCGCCGGGTCGGACCCCGGCCACAGCATCGACCGGTGTGATCAGCTCGGGAGGCGACGGGCGAGGTCGTCGGCGATCTGGCTCACCCGTGGGGGCTCCATGATCGAGTCGAACCCGCGGTGACGCCCGTCCACGTCGATCACCGTGATGTCCATGAGCGTCGACCGCCACCGATGGACCGTTCGGTCGGGGTTCGTGGTGCTCGCCTTGTAGAACAAGCTCCGAACGGAGACAGGCTCGAATCGATGATCGAGCGCCTCCACCGGAACCCCACCGACCGAGGTCCGCTCCGGTTCGTCCGGCACGTCGGCACCCGACCACGTCATCAGACGTCGCCCCAGTCTCCCCACCATGCGACGCACTCGGCGACCGGCCATCGTCCAGAGTTCTCGTGGCACCTCGTGCATCGCCCCTCGGCGGAACATTGACTTGTACTTCCACCACCGGTTGGACCACAGGTACCGATGTTCACCCGGGAAGTACGTGTCGACGAGTGCCAGCGACACCTCACCGATGCCCTCCCGGTGGAGTCGGGCGGCCAACTCCGTCGCCACGAGCCCCCCGACCGACCAACCGAGCACGACGACCGGGCGGCCCACCGATTCTGCGACCAGCCGACGGGCGACCGCGAGGTGACTGCCGACCATGGCATCCACCGTCGTCGTCGCTTCTCCCGGCCGATCCCGGTGGAGGAGCGCCACGACGGTCGCATCCTCCGGCAGCGCCGCTGCGAGTGACCCGTAGCCGAACACGTCGTCCCATGCGGGAGTCATCAGAATCACCGGTCCGTACCCGGTCCCCTGCCGCAGGTACACCAGCCCGTCCGACCCGCCGGCCATTCCCTCGAGGCCATCCGACAGCGCATGCACCGAACGCGCCATCCCGGCGGGCGTGCGACCGGTGAGCAGCGCAGAGATCGGCACGTCACGACCGAGCCGCTCCTCCACCGTCGTGACGATCTCCACGGCCGAGAGCGAATCACCGCCGACGGCGAAGAAATCGGTCGTGGCCTCGAAGTCGTCTCGATCGAGCACCTCTCTCCAGGCGTCCAGCACGATGCGGGTCAGATCGCCGTCGGCGACTGCCTCGTTCCCGGCTCGGGGTCGGCCTACGGAGGCAGCGACGGTGACGGGCAGCTCCTGTGCCGCACGCCGGTCGATCTTGCCGTGACTCGTCCTCGGAAGGCGCTCGTGCATCACGAACCGTCGAGGGACGGCGCCTGCGACCACCGCATCGGCGAGACGGGATCGGATCGATGCCTCGTCGAACACCCCGGCGAACTCCAGGTGGGCGACGACCGTCGGTGGGTCACCTGCTGCGACGACCACGGCGTCGACAACCCCGGGACAGGTTCGCAGCACGTGCTCGATCTCGAACGGCTCGATGCGGACACCGCCCACGTTCAATTGGTCGTCGAGTCGGCCGACGAAGTCGATCATCCGGTGCCCGCCGGCGATGTGAACGGCACGGCCCACGTCACCCGTCCGGTACCACCGTCGTCCGTCGAGTTCGACGAACTGCCGTGCCGTGGCCGCCTCGTCGTTCAGATAGCCGGCGGTCACCCCGGGCCCCGTGACCAACAGTTCGCCCGAGTTGCCCGCCGCGACAGGACGGAGGTCGGAGTCGACGAGACGGATGGTCGTTCCCGGGATCGGTTCCCCGATGGGGGCACTGCGGTCGTCGCCACCGAACCGGTAGGCGCTCGACCACACCGTCGCCTCCGTTGGCCCGTACTCGTTCACGAGCGCCACTCCCGGAAGCAACCGCTCGTGGACCTCCATCAACGACGACGGGCACGCCTCGCCGGCCACGATCGCCACGGTCACGGTGTCCAGCAGCCGATGGTTCCGCTCGATGAGCGAGCGGTAGAGGCTGGGCACCATCAACACGTGGGTGATGCCGTGATCGCCGACGCATCGGCCCAACCGATCGACGTCGTGGACGTCGTCCTGTCCGGCGATCACCACCGTCCCCCCGGTCGCCAATGGCCAGACGAGCCCCACGATCGAGCTGTCGAATCCGATGCTGGGGGTCACGAGGAACCGCTCGGGCACGTCTTCGTACCACATGGTCCGTGCGGCCTGGCTGGACGCGAGATTGCGATGGCTGACCTCGACACCACGCGGTCCCCCGGTCGAACCGGACGTGAAGATGACATAGGCGGGCATCTCGGGGGTCACCCGACCGAACCGCTCCCCGAGTGCGGCAACTGCAGCATCGCCGGCGACTCCCCCGCTCTGCCGCCGAGCAGCGACCGGTTCCTGCATCCCCCGTGTCCCCACGACGCGTTCACCGGGGACACCCGACACGACGCGTGGCGGCGCCGAGACGTCATCGACGATGACGGCGTCGAGCGGGACGGCATCCAGGATGCGATCGATTCGAGCGCCCGGCGAGTCGGGGTCGAGCGGCACGTAGGCTGCCCCGACCGCCTGAACTGCGAGCATCGCGACAACGAGATCCACCGATCGACCCACTGCGACACCGACCCTGCCGAGCGCACCGAGCGAGTCGAGCCGGGTCGCGAGCTCCTCGACGGCCATCGCGAGTTCGTCGTAGGTGAGCCGGTTCCCGGAGGTGTCGATCACCGCGACCGATCCTGGCTGTCGCACGAGGGTCCGGCCGATGTCGGCGAGCACCGTGCCGGATGGCTCGTCGAGCCTCTCGCCGACGAAGTCGGGTTCGTCGTCCACGGCCACGAACCGGGTCACCGGCGTCGCCGGCCGAGCAGAGCCTCCCACGAGCACGTGCTCGAATCGTTCGAGGAGGCGCTCGGCATCATCCCGCCCGATCCGAGTGCCGCGGTACTCGAGCCCGAACTGGAGCGACTGCTCGCGTTCCTGGACGAAGAACGTCACGTCGGCGACGGCCGATCCACTGGCGAGAATCCGTTGGTCGACCGATGCCCCTGCGAGGGTGGGTGTCGACAGGCGTTCGTACGCCAACATGAAGGAGACGTCGGGCGGCTCGATGCCGTCGGCGCGAGCGTCACGCACCATCGACGCGAACGGGTAGGAGCGATGGGGCAACATCTCGACGACCAGGTCGCCCGCCGACCTCGCGATGCGCTCGAAGGTCGTGTCGGGTGCCACCGTCAAGCGCACCGGGAGCGTGTTGAGGAAGTACCCGATCGCATCACTCACGTGGGCGTGGTCCTTCGTGGACGCCGTGATCCCGAACTCGACATCCGACCGACCGGTGTACCGGGCGAGGACCACAGCGGTCGCGGCCATGGCCTGTGCGAAGGGAGTGACCGAGCCGTCACCGAGAGATGTCGGGGCGACGTCGGCGACCCGGGAGACGTAGCCGTCGGGCTCGGCCGGCCGCGGGGATGCCATGGCCAGGCGGCCACCCGCAGGTCTCGTCCGGAGCTGAGTTCGCCAGTACGGCGCCGACGTCGCTCGGCGGCCCTCCTGTGCACGGGCGTGCCGTGCGTATACGGTCGGGGTCGCCGCGGACGGCAGAGCCCGACTTTCGTAGCGGGTCGCGACCTGCTCCCACAGAAGATCGAAGGTCCCTGCATCGATGCAGATGTGGTGCAGCCCGATCACCACGAACGTGGTGTGTGCGCCGCTGCTCACGTGCACGCGCACCAGTGGCCCGCTGTCGAGATCGAAGGGCACGGTCTTCTGGACGTCGGCGAACCGATCGATCTCGTCGGCGGTCATCGTGGGCAGCACGACCAGGTCGAGAGCCTCACCTTCTCCGAGAGTGCGGCGATCGGCGCCGTACGACGTGTGCAGTGGGCCGTGCGCGGCGACGACGTCGCGGAGCGCTCGCTCGAATCGGGGGACATCGACGTCCCCGACGACGCGGTAGATCCGAGTGACGTTGTACCGAGGGTCGCCGGGTGCGACCCGGTACTCGAAGAGCATCGCCTCCTCCCCGGCAGACAGTGGTCGCGGAGCGGTGGAATCGACGCTGGACGCCGCAGTCTCGGACCCGTCATCGGCGCCGGGCGCCTGCTCCTCTGCGCGATCGACCGCTGCGGCGAGCTCGCGGACCGTGCGGTGGCGGAACACGGCTGCGTCGGGGAGATCCGTGCCGAACGCGACGTCGACGGCGGCAACGGCCTCCAGAGCGGCGAGCGACGCTCCTCCGAGGTCGAAGAAGTCGTCGGTGACACCCACGGCGTCGAGCCCCAACACGGCGGCCCAGATGTCGGCGATGCGGACCTCGGTGGGCGTCGCTGGTGGGACGCGGTCGGCGTCGGAGCGGTGGAATCGCGTGGGGGCGGGGAGCAGCGACGGGTCGGCCTTGGCGCTCGCCGCCAGCGGCATCTCGTCGATGCGCACGAACGCGGACGGGATGGCGTGCTCGGGGAGCGCCGCCCGCAGTGCGGTCCGCAGGTGGGCGGGGTCGAGATCGTGGTCCGCCCGGTACCAGGCGGTGAGCACGCCGGTCGACTTCGGTTGGTAGCCGACCGCCGCCAGCAGGTCGGCGACCTCGGCGTCGTCGATCTCGTCGTCGAGTTCCTCGAGCGCCTCCTCCCGGGTCTTGTGGCCGAGCCGGACGTCCCAGCTGTAGGGCTCGGCGTAGTTGTGGTAGCCGCGTTCGGTGGTGTGCACCTGGATGCCCGCCACGTTGACGAGGCAGTTGGTGGAGCGGCCGGTGTCGGCGGGACGCACCCAGGGCGCACGGTTCTCGAGGAAGTCGTAGAGGTCGGCCAGGTCGACGTCGACGTAGCGGTAGAAGTCGACGAACCGCACCTCGTCGAAGATGGCGTCATCGTCGAACACCCGCTGCTCGGGCAGCAGCTCGGTGACGGCGTCGGGAGTGTGGTGGTAGACCTTGCGGGCCTCGAGCACGGTGCGGTCGATCTCGTCGGCGTCGAACCGGCCGGCCTCGAACTGGTGCGGTACGAGGCGGGTCTCGAAGAACTGGCCACGCGACAGCCCGGTCGCGATCACGGGGATGCCCATCTCGTGGGCGCGGGCGACGGCGAGGGTGTAGATCGTCTTGTAGCAGCCCTGGCAGACGTTGGCGTGCCGGTCGAGACTGTCGCGGAAGATCTCGTTCATCGCCGGTGTGGTGGCGAACTCGTGGGTGATGCCGAGATCGGCGACGCTGCGACGGATGTTCTCCTTCGCCCCGTCGGAGATGAATCCGTTGTCGAGGGTGAACGCGTGGACCGTCCAGCCGCGCTCGACGAGCTGGTAGAGCGCGTAGGTCGAGTCCTTGCCGCCCGACAGCAGGTGGAGGCAGTCGATCTCGCCTCGCCGGCGGCGGCGGGCATCGGCCAGCTCGCTGTCGAGATCGTCGACGGTCCGGAACCACTGCTCGGCCTGCGGGGCGACGGCGTCGTAGGTGCGGCACACGTTGCACACGCCGTCGTGGTCGAGGGTGGTGCCGGGCACCTCGGTGCCGAGCCCGCAGCGCCGACAGCGCTGGTCGCCCGGCCGGTGCTCGCCGGGGTGCCACACCCGCACCAGGGCCGAGTCGATCCCGTCGAGGGCGACGATGGCCGCTTCCACCTCGGCGGGTTCGAGGCGGACACCGCCCACCTTCAGCTGATCGTCCATCCGGCCGCCGTAGGTGAGGACGCCCGGGCGCTCCACGCGCACGCGGTCACCGGTGCGGTACCAGGCGGCGGCGTCGGGCGATCCCGTCACGTCCTCGGGCAGCGCGACGAACCGCTCGGCGGTCGCCTCGGGCAGATGGAGGTAACCGGTGGCCATCCCGGGGCGCCGCACGTACAGTTCGCCCCACGCGCCGGTCGGGGTGAGGTGGCCGTACCCGTCGAGCACCATCAGCCGGGTACCGGGGGCGGCGTGGCCGATCGGCACGTCGGAGCCGGTGTCCACCTCGGGATCCCACTCGTGGACCGTGCAGCCCACGACCGCCTCCGTGGGGCCGTACTCGTTGAAGATCCGCACACCGGGTCGGCACACCGCAGCGATCCGCCGGGCGACCGGTCGGCGGAATGCCTCCCCGCCCACGACCACGGTCCGGAGCGGCCGGTCGGGTGCGGCGAGCCGGGCGTAGATCTCGAGCTGGGACGGTGTGGCCTTGAGGAAGGTGATCCGATCGTCGGACGCCACCTGGCCGAGTGCGGTGACCGGATCGGCGTCGAACACGACGACGCGGCCGCCGCAGAGGAACGACAGGAAGAGACTGGTGATCGTGAGGTCGAAGACCAGCGACGAGTGCAACGCCACCACCGGGGCGGTGTCGGGCTCGACGTACTGCTCGACGGCGAACGAGAGATAGTCGGCGAGGCCCCGGTGCGGGATCGGCACCCCCTTGGGGCGGCCGGTGGAGCCGGACGTGTAGAGGATGTAGGCGAGATCGTCGAGCCCGACGGTGGGGCGCCGCACGTCGCCGGGCCGCTCGACGGTGTCGGGGAGCTCGTCGAGGATGTCGAACAGGTCGGCGTCGGCGGCGATCGCCTCGTGGCGGGCCGCCGGGTCGTCGGGCGACAGCATCACGAACACGCCGCCTGCGCGGAGCACGCCGTGGATCGCCACCAGCACGTCGAGGCTGCGCGGCATCCGCAGCCCGACGGCTCGGCCGGGCGTGATGCCACGGGCGAGCAGTGCGTCGCAGATCTCGTCGGCACGCCGGTCGAAGGCCGCCGCCGTGAGCGTGTCGTCGCCGTGCTCGGCGACCACGGTGTCGGGCCGATCCCCGAGGAGCCGGCGGATCTGTTCGTGCACGGGCTGCCCGAGTGGCCTCGGTTCGGGGTTCGGTTCGAGGAGTGCGAGTTCGTCGCGCTCGGACGACCCGACCAGCTCCACGGCCCCGGCGGTGCCGCCGGGATCCTCGATCAGCGCGGCGACGACGACCGCCACGTGGCCGGCGAGACGCTGCGGATCCGCCCCGAGACCGTGGTTCACGTCGAGTTCCCAGTGGAGCCCGTCGCCGGCCGGACGCGATCCGGGATCGGGGGCGTAGTCGAACACCTGTGATCGCAGCACGTGGTTCGGGTCGACGTGGCCGGAACGCATCCACTCGGTGGTCGTGGGTAGCCCGGCGAAGTCGCCGTAGCGGGCCGTGAGCACGTTCAGCACCACCTCGAAGGGCGCATCGGGACTCTCGCCGGGCTTGGCCCGCTGCAGCAGCTCGGTGATCGACCGCAGGGTGCGCCGGAACATCTCCGAGAACGGCTCGTCGGGGTCGACGGCGACGGCCAGCGGGTACAGCTCCATCACCGGTCCGACCAGCTTGCGGGTGTGGCGCGACGACCGGTGGTGCACGGGCACGCCGGCCAGCACGGTCCGCCTCCCGTCGAGCCGGTGCAGTGCGATCGCGGTGGCCATCGCCGACAACGTGAGCAGGCCGAGTTCGCGGCTGATCGAGCGGTAGCTGGAGCCCAGCAACTCGTCGAGCCGGTCGTCGACGGGGAGCCGCACCCGATCGACGCACGTGGTGCGGCGGCCCCGGGGGCCGTCGGGGGCGAGCGGCGTGTGCGGTGCGGCTGCGTCGACGACGGCGCTCCAGGCCGACGCCCGTTCGTCGGGCGTGTCCCGGGCGGCATCCCGGGCGGCGGTGGCGCCCCTGTCGGCGCCGTCGAGGAAGGTCGGATCCACGACGGCGCCGATCGCCTCGTCGAGAAGTGCTTCGACGTTGTCGTCGGAACCGCCGACCCACGTCGCGTCGGCTGTGGCGTCGGCTGTGGCGTCGGAGGCCGAGTCGGGCGCGCTGGCCGAGCCGCCGGCGGCGGGGACCACGGCGGTGAGAGCGTCGTAGGCGGCTGACGTGGCCTCGAAGACCAGGGCCGAGCTCCAGGCGTCGGTGGCCACGTGATGGAGGTCGAGCCACCAGGTCCAGTCGTGGTCGTCGTGGCGCAGCAGCACCGAGTCGTACACGCACGAGGTGGCGTCGACCGGCCGGGCGATGCGTTCGGAGCACCAGCGGTCGAGGTCACCGGCGGGCAGGTCGACCACCTCGGTGGCCCGGGGAGGGTCGTCGAGCACGCGGAGGCAGGGCTGGCCGGTCGTGTCGGACGTCACCACCGATCGCAGCATCTCGGTGCGCCGGACGACGGCATCGAAGGCGCCGACCAGACGGTCGGGGTCGACCGGACCGTCGATGCGCGACCGTTTGCCCATGTTGGCCAGCGGCACGTCGGGCTGCAGCCGTTGGCTCGCCCAGATCAGGGACTGGGTGCGTGTGAAGCGCCGGCGGCGACGCGCCTCGCTCGGCAGCTGCAGCGACACCGGTTCGGCTGGTGTCGCACGGTCGCCGGCCGGTGGGGTCATGCCGTGGTGGCCGGAGGGTCGGCGTGGGCGGGCGGTGCGAGGGTCGCTGCATACGCCACCATCTGGCCGACGGTCTGGAAGTTGTCGAGCACCACGTCGGCGGGGTCGATGGCGACACCCAGCTCCGCCTCCATCCATCCGACGATCATCACGACACCCAGCGAGTCGACGAGGCCGGTGAGCAGCAGGTCGGTGTCGGCGTCGATCGGGTCGTCGGCGAGCGCCACGGATTCGGTGATGAACCCGATCAGCGCGGCCTGGAAGGCGCCGTCACGTGTCGCAGCGTCGTCGCCGGTCGGGCTGCCTGCGTCACTCGAGAAGTCGGTGTGGGGCGTGCTCACGTGAAGTCACCTCCGGTCGGCGCGGGCACCCGGGCTTCGGTCATGGTGGCGACGATCATCGATCCGGGTGGGCTGCCCACAGGTCATGGGCAGCGCGACGGTCGACTTTACCGCTGGCCGTGCGAGGAAGGCCGGACACCTGCACGACGGCCGCGGGAACGGCATAGCGCGGCAGTCGGCGACCGAGGGTGGCCATCACCGCCCGGGGGGCGACCGGCTCGGAGGTGACGCCGTCCGTCACCACCAACGCGACGAGGCGATCCTCGCCGCCGCGTGCCGTCCCGTCGTCGGTGGCGCGGTCGACCACGGTGGTCGCCTCGGCGACGCCCTCGAGCCCGCGCAGCGCGGCGTCGACCGCTTCGAGTTCGATGCGATGGCCCCGGAGTTTGACCTGGTTGTCGACACGACCGAGGAAGTCGAGCAGGCCGTCGGGTCGTTCGACGACGAGGTCGCCGGTGCGGTACCACCGGCCGCCGTCGGGGTCCTCTGCGACGGCGGCGTCGGTGAGGTCGGGGCGGTTCGCGTACTGCGACATCATCGTGGGGGTCCGCACCCACAGCTCCCCCGGCTCGCCCGCCACGGCCTCGATGCCGTCGGTGACGGCGCCGTCCGTCCCGGCGTCGGCGACGATACGCACGTCGGCCCACGGCCACGGCGTCCCGATCGGGATCCGCTCGTCGTCACCGGGCGGGTCGTCGAGGTGGAAGAACGTGCACTGGTTCACCTCGGCCGGGCCGTACACGTTCGAGAACCGCGCCGCCGGCAGACGGCGCATCACGTCGGCGAGCCGGCCGGGTGGGAAGTGCTCACCGCCGAACAGCACCCACCGCAACGACGACAGATCGCGTTCGTCGAGCGCTCCCCGCGCTGCCAGCTGGATGAGCACGTAGGGCACCGAGTACCACACGGTGGCTCGCTGGTCGGCCACCAGCCGGCTGAGGCTGGCGGGGAATCGCAGGACCGGATCGGGCACGACGATCGCGGCGGCGCCGGCCAGGGGGCCGGCGTACAGCTCGAAGGTGGACTGGTCGAAGTGCAGTGGCGCGATGTTGGCGAGCCGGTCGTCGGTGCGCAGGCCGTAGAGCGTCGCTGCACCGCGCGCGTACGCGAGGGCGCTGGCGTGGGTGTGGACGATTCCCTTGGGTGCGCCGGTGGAGCCCGACGTGTAGATCACGTACGCCGCGTCCTCCGGGTGCGGCTCGACGGGAGCACGGGTCGACGAGGCGGCGATCGCGTCGGCCAGCACCTCGACGACGTCGACGTCAGCCAGCACCGGTGCGTCGGCGACGGGACGGACCACCGCGCCGACGACGTCGCCGACCGCGTCGAGCACGTCTTCGAGCAGGCTCGTGCGGACGTCGGTGACCAGCACGGCGGCACCTGCGTCGAGCAGCACGGGCGCGACGTGCGCGGCCGGTGCCAGTGGGTCGAGCGGCACGACCACCGCACCAGCGCGGAGGACGGCGTGGACGGCCACGAACGACTGCACCGACTTGGTGAGGTGCACTGCGACCCGGTCGCCGGGCTGCACCCCGAGGTCGGCGAACACCGCCGACAGCCGGCCGGCCGCATCGGCGTACTCCGCCCAGGTCGACGACAGGGTGCCGTCGGTGATGGCCTCGGCGTGGAGATCCACTCCCAGCGCCGTGAGGCGCACCGGATCGAGGAGATCGACGAGTGAGCCCGCCGTGGCGTCACTGCGTGAGGTCGTCTCGATGGTCGGCACGAATTGACATACGTACCCGTGCTGGGCACCGTATGACAAGCTCAGCGGGAATTCACCGACCTCCCTTCCGCTCCCTCGCCTCTCGCTCCGTCTCTCTCGTCTCTCATGCATCTCACCGCCAACGACCACCCGGTCGACACCGACCGGTTCGGTGAACTCGAACCGGCCAACCACCTGCTGGGCGACGACCTCGCCCTGCGCGAGGCGATGGCCGAGCGCGGCCACCTCTTCTTCCGTGGCCTGCTCGACCCCGCCGTGGTGCTGGCCGCACGACACGAGGTGCTGCTGAAGTACGCCGTCCTCGGCGAGATCGACGACCGCCACCCCGTCGACGAGGCCATCGCCGGCGACGGCGCCGGCGTTCCCCACGCCAACCTCCGGGCGTTCTCCGAGAGCGTGCGCAACGGCTCCGCGTACCTACGAGTGACCGACGCCCCCGAGGTGCTCGCCGTCCACGCAGCACTCCTCGACGGCGACGTGCGCAGCTTCGACATGCGTTGGCCGCGGTTCGTCCGCCCCGGCGAGGGATGCGGCTTCCACTGCGACGGGCCGTACATGAACCGCGGCACCAGCCGGATCTTCTCCAGCTGGATCCCGCTGGGCCGGGTGGAGCGGCACGAAGGCGCCCTGATCGTGCTCGAGGACAGCCACCGGTCCGAGCGGCTGCACGCCGGCTACCTGCGCGCCGACGCCGACCGCGACGGCCTCACCTGGCTCGACGCCGATCCGGTGGCGGTCCAGCAGCAGTACGGCGCCCGCTGGCTGACCACCGACTTCCGGCCCGGCGACGTGTTGTGCTTCGGGATGCACACCCTGCACGGGGCACTCGACAACCGATCGGAGACGGGCCGCTGCCGCCTCTCGTCCGACAGCCGCTACCAGCGCGTCGACGAGCCGGCGGATCCACGCTGGAACGGCGAGGCGTTCGAGGGCCACGGTGGCAGCCGCGTCTTCTATCCGGGTCTCGGCCAGTGGAACAACGACGACTTCCAGGACGAGTGGAAGGACGTGGACGAGATGGGGCGCCTCCGGCTCCGAGGGTCGGGACGACGGTGAGCGCCTCGCCGCCGGCCGACCGGTCGGACCTCGACGCCGAACTGTTGTCGATCGCGAGGGCGATGGCCGACGTCGACCACGAGGTGAAGCGCTCGGTCGCCACGTGGGCCGCAGCCGAGCTCGTGGACCACGATCGCGTCGCAGCCGACCGCACCTCCTCCTTCGCCCACGACGACTGGAAGCGTTGCGCCGAACGCGGCATCCAGGGCGTGCGGGTGCCTACTGCACTCGGTGGCCGAGGCGCCGACCTGGCGACCACGCTGCTGACGCTCGAGGGGCTCGGCTACGGCTGCCGCGACAACGGTCTCGCCTTCGCCATCGGCAGCCAGATCCTCAGCACGCAGGAGACGCTCGTCCGGTTCGGCACGCAGGAACAGCAGGAGACGTGGCTCCCCCGGCTGGTCTCCGGCGATGCGCTGGGGGCGTTCGCCATGACCGAGCCCGACTCGGGGTCGGACGCCTACGCAGTGGCGACCACGGCCGAGCGGCGCGACGACGGCAGCTACGTGCTCGACGGGCGCAAGGCGTGGATCACGCTGGGCTCCCGGTGCGACATGGTGATCGTGTTCGCGTCCACGGCGCCGGAGGCCGGGCGCTGGGGTCTCTCCGCCTTCCTCGTCCCCACCGACGTCGACGGCGTCGAGCGGCTCCCCAACCGCGAAAAGATGGGTATGCGCACCACCCCGTTCGGCGACATCGCGTTCACCGGCGTGGTCCTGCCTCCGACGGCGCTGATCGGGCGCGAGGGCGCCGGTGCGAGCATCTTCAACTCGGTGCTGGAGGTCGAACGCAGTTTCGTGTTCGCCACCCAGGTCGGGGCGATCGAACGCCAGCTGCACGATTCGATCGCCTACGCCCGCGGCCGCGAGCAGGGCGGTCACCCGATCGGTCACTACCAGGCCGTGAGCCACCGGATCGCCGACATGAAGCAGCGCCACGAAGCGGCGCGCCTGTTCCTGTACCGGGCGGCGATGGCGTTCGTCACCGGTCGTGACGTGGCGATGGCGGCCGCGCTGTCGAAGCTCACCGCCAGCGAGACCGGTGTCGCGGCGGCGCTCGACGGGGCGATGGTGCACGGCGCCAAGGGCTACGTGTCGGAGTTCGAGGTGGAACGGGACCTGCGTGACGCGATCGGCGGACTCGTCTACTCGGGCACGTCCGACATCCAGCGCAACATCGTGGCGCGCCTGCTGGGCGTGGGCTGATCGGAGATGAGCTGGCGGGACACCGTTCGCAGCCGGCTGACCGACCTCGGCCTGGTCGACGACGTGCGCACGGCACGACACTGGGTACGCAGCCGCGGCGGCTCGACCGACCGGGAACTGGTCACCCGACATCTCGCCGACGAGCCTGATCCCCGACTCCAGCTCGGGTGTGGCACACGGCGGCTCGCCGGATGGTTGAACTCCGACTTCTCGCCACGCACCCTCGAGGCCGTCCGCATCGACGCGACGAAGCCGCTGCCGTTCCCCGACGACACGTTCGCCCACGTGTACAGCGAGCACATGATCGAGCACCTCGACCACCTCGCGGGCGAGCGGCTGCTGGCGGAGATCCGACGGGTGCTGCGCCCGGGTGGGCGGCTGCGCGTGTCCACGCCCGATCTCGGTCGGCTGCTGGGCCTGTTCCGGCCGACGGAGGAACGCTCCGACGACGAACGGCGCTACATCGAGTTGATCATCGGCCGCCACGTCGCCGGCGTCGACCCCGACGTCGCCAATCCCGTGTACGTCCTGAACAACAACGTGCGCGACTGGGGACACCGGTTCCTGTACGACGCACCGACGCTCCGGTCCGCTCTGCAGCGCGCCGGGTTCGACCACATCGAGCAGTTCGAGCTGCAGGACAGCAACGATCCCGTGCTGCGCGGTCTGGCCAACGACGCCCGCATGCCGGCGGGACTGGTGGCGTTCGAGACCATGACGTTCGAGGCGGTGGCGCCGTGACCGCGGCGAAGACGGAGACGGCTTCACCACCCGCCGCCACCGGCTGAGTTCTCTCATGCGCGTCGCACTGGTCACCAACGGCATCACCAGCACACTGCATGCGTCGCTCGAGTTGGCTCGGCGGCTCGCCGAGCGGGGACACGACGTGGTGTTCCTCAGCCATGCCGACGTCGGCGACACGGTGGAGACGAACGGGTTCCGCTTCGTCCCCCTGGGTGCCGATCGACAGGCGTTCGACGAGCTCCGAGCCGGCCTGGTCGCCCTGCGGCGCGGCTCGATCCCGGCGCGGATCGCTGCGCTGGTGCGCTTGCCGATCACGGCGCGGCGGGCGCGGCGCC
>JAWLEC010000225.1:0-3870 GCA_041686315.1 Ilumatobacteraceae bacterium | reverse complement strand
GCCGGCTGGGCGTGGACGTCATCGACCTCTACCAGGTGCACGGCTGGGACCAGTCGGTGCCGCTCGAGGAGACCCTGCAGACCCTCGACGACCTGGTCCGGGCGGGCACGGTCCGCTACGTCGGGTTGTCCAACTACACCGGCTGGCAGCTGCAGAAGGCGTTGCGGCTCGCCGAGATGCACGGTTGGACCGCCCCCGTGTCGCTGCAGCCGCAGTACAACCTGCTGGCGCGCGAGATCGAGTGGGAGATCGTGCCGCAGTGCCTCGAGGAGGGGATCGGGCTGCTGCCGTGGTCGCCGCTCGGCGGCGGATGGTTGACCGGCAAGTACCGCCGTGACGAGCGCCCGACCGGAGCGACCCGTCTGGGTGAGAACCCCGAGCGCGGCGTGGAGGCCTACGACCGGCGCAACACCGAGCGGACGTGGGCGGTGCTCGACCGGGTCGGCGCCGTCGCCGAGGCCCACGGGTGTTCCCTCGGACAGGTGGCGCTGGCCTGGGTGCGACAGCGGCCGAGCGTGTCGTCGGTCGTGCTCGGTGCACGCACGGTCGAGCAGCTCGACGACAACCTGGGCTCCGTCGACGTCACGCTCTCCGACGAGGAGATGGACGACCTGTCGGTGGTGTCCGCGCCCGGGATCGCCGACTACCCGTACCGGATGCTCGCCCGCCAGTGCGGGATGCGCGTGTGGGACGAGCTGCGCACCCGCCCCGCCGCCGACTGACCGACGTCGATCTCGACGCCGGCGGATGGCGCCGCCGGATCGACCGGATTTCGTCGGTGACGAAGGCTCGTGCTTTACGGTGAGACCGATGAGGAAGTGGGCTCCGCTGGCGGTCCTCGGGCTCGCCCAGTTCGTGATGGTGCTCGACCAGGCCGTGATGAACGTCTCGATCACGCAGCTGGTCGCCGACTTCGACACGTCGGTCAGCACCATCCAGGCGGTCATCACCCTCTATTCGCTGATGATGGCGATGCTGATGCTCACCGGCGGCAAGCTCGGCGACATCCTCGGCCGGCGCCGTACCTTCGCGATCGGCCTCGTCGTCTACGCCGTCGGCTCGGCGCTCACCGCCGCGTCGTGGTCGGTGGCGACGCTGGCGCTCGGTTGGTCGATCCTCGAGGGGCTCGGCGCAGCGCTCGTGCTACCGGCACTGGTGGCGCTGATCGCCGGCACCTACCGCGGCCGCGACCGGGTCACGGCCTATGCGGTGATCGGCGGCATCGCCGGCGCCGGCATCGCCGTCGGTCCGATCATCGGTGGCTGGGCGACCACCGAATTGAGTTGGCGGGTGGTGTTCGTCGGCGAGGTCGTCCTCGTGCTGATCGTGCTCGCCGCCGTCAAGCTGATCGACGACGTCCTGGTGCAGTCGCGCCCGCACCTCGACGGCGTCGGCGCTGCGCTCACCGCGATCGGCCTCGGCATGGTCGTGTTCGGCTTCCTGCAGGCCAATGTCTGGGGCTGGCTCGAGCCGAAGGACAGCCCGATCGAGCCGCTCGGATTCTCGCTCACACCGTTCGTCGTCGCCGCGGGGCTGCTGGTCCTCGCCGGGTACCGGTCGTGGGCGGAACGACGTGAGCGACACGGTGCGCAGGCGCTGTTCCGCCTCGAGCTGCTGTCGATCCCCCGGCTGCGCGCCGCCCTCATGAGCTTCGGCGCCCAGAACCTGATCCTGATGGGCGTGTTCTTCACGATGCCGCTCTACCTGCAGCTCGTCGTCGGCCTCGATGCGTTCGAAACGGGCGTCCGCATGCTTCCGATCTCGGTGGCCATGTTCGTCACCTCGAGCTGCGGCAGCTTCTTCGCCGCGCGCTGGTCGGTCCGCTCGGTCGTGCGTGTCGGGCTCGTCTTCATTCTGGTGGCGATCGTCGTGCTGATCGGCACGATCGAGCCGGAGCTCGACGGTGTCCGGTTCGCGCTGGCGATGGCCGTGCTCGGCGTCGGGATGGGATTGCTCGCCTCGCAGCTCGGCAACGCCGTCCAGTCATCGGTCGACGATGCCGATCGCAGTGAAGCGGGTGGACTGCAGTGGACGTCGGCGCAGCTCGGATCGGCCCTCGGCGTCGCCGTGATCGGCTCGATCGTGCTCACCGGGCTCACCAACGGTTTCGTGTCGACCGTGGAGGACGACGAGCGGCTCGACGAGGCGCTGCGCAACGAGCTGGTGGTCGCCGCCGGGGGCGGCATCGACTTCCTGGCGGTGGACGACGTCGAGCAACGTCTCGCCGCAGCCGGCCTCGGCGACGACGACATCGCCGTCGTGGTCGACGACTACGGCGACGCACAGCTCACCTCGCTCCGAGCCGGCCTGCTGGGTGCTGCCGGTCTGGCGCTCCTCGGCCTGGTCGTCACCAGGCACCTGCCGTCGTCGGTTGCCGGCCGCGACGAGGACTCGCCGGACGAGGCGGTCCGCGTCGGTGCGTGACGTCCGCCTCAGGGGGACATCATCGACAGTCGGTCGCCACCGCGAGTGCGGCGCAGACCTCCTGCATCCGGGCGTCGCTCAGACGGCCGAGCCGTTCCACGAGCAGGGCGACGGAGACCGATTCGATCGAGTCGAGATTGACGGCGGACTCGAGCGGCACCGGATCGTCCCCGGCGTCGAGCACGACCTCGCTCGCCAAGCCGCGGATGGTCGTGGTGCACGGTGCGACGAGCACTCGCCGCAGCCGCGGGATGGCTGCGTCCCGCGACAGCACCACGACGGGTCGGCGGCCGACCTCGGGCGGCTCGCACCACCAGAGTTCGCCACGACGGGGCAGGTCACTCATCGGCCGGCAGCATCGCGGAACGACGACAGATCGCCCCACTCGTCGGGTTCATCGAGTGGATGCTCTGCGTACGCGGCGGTGTAGTCGGCGTCGATCTCCGCGGCACGGTCGCGTGCGAGCAGTGCTGCCAACGCCTCGTCGACGAGTTGTGCATCGGTACTCGATGCGCGGGCCCGTCGGGCGCTGTCGAGCAGCGTTCGGTCGACCGTGGTGCTGATCCGTACGCGACCCATGCCATGACCATGCCACAGCGATGCCACGATCACAAGGCGCCTGCCGGGCCGTGGAGCTGCACAGCGGGGTGACTCACACCGCTGTGGCGGCGAAGAAGAGCCCGGCCACGATCAGCTGGTCGAGCGGGAGGCCGCGTCGCAGGCTCGCTTGACGGAGCATGTCGAACTGCTCCTGTGGCAGGTCGAAGGTGAGGCGCATCATTCCGTCCGGGACCGGGCCGCACAGTGGGGTGGGGTGCTCTGCGTTCATGGGGACTCCTCTGTTGTTCGCACGTGTCGGGGACGTCGCTTCGGTCGGCGACGTCGACGAGGAGGGAGTCGGTGACGCAAGCATGCGCAGATCGGTGTCACGGAGTTCGGTGCACACTGCCGATCCGGTGTGAGCGATGCCGGGTCGAGGGCTGCGAGCTGCTCTGGATCACCATCATCGGCATCCCCCTCGGGCTCGGGAACTCCGAGCTGCTCCCGCTGGCTCTGACCCCGTTCGGCAAGGACATCGTCCGGAACGGGTCCGCTCACGGCGACGTGATGGTCTCGTTCTGAGCTGAGCCGACGCAGCCCCGGTCATTCCGTCGGCCAGTGGCCTTGTCGGGGGGTGGTGGTGAGGTGGCGAATCAGTGCGTCGGTGTCGACGTCGTCGGTTTCGATGTGGTGGCGGATGGCGGTGCGGCGTAGTGCCCGGCAGCGTCGTTCGGTGTCGTTGGTGGTGTCGTTGGCCCAGTGGTCGATGGCGTGTTCGACGTCGGGTGGGATGTCGGGTGGGATCGCAGGCTGGTCGGTGTCGGGGAAGTCGGGTGGTTGGACGCCGACGGGGAGGATGATGGTGCCGTCGGGTCGGATGGTGTGGGTGCGGCCGTGGGTGTCGCG
>JAWLEC010000058.1:0-17081 GCA_041686315.1 Ilumatobacteraceae bacterium | reverse complement strand
CGGTGCGGCGAGGCCCCCCACGACGCTTCCGGCCGGGGCCCGGCCGGCCGGTCCCGGCGCCGCGGTCAGATCCTCGGCGACGAGGATCTCGCCGGCGCCGACCCGTTGGTGCAGACGCGCTCTCTCGGGCAGCTCGGAGACGGCGCGCACCGGCGCCACGGCCTCGGGCACGTCGACGAGTCGGAGGCTGTCGGTGTCGAGCGGGTCGTCCGGTGTGAGCGGGACCGTCGCCATGAGCACCGGGCGTGGCGTGCCCCAGGCGGCTCGTTCGGCGTCGATGGCGGCGATGCGCTGATGGACCGTCCAGGCGGCGAGTGCCGCGCAGAGGGCGACCGTGCACCAGTAGACGGACGGATGGCGGGCCAGGAACTGTCGGCCCCGTGCCACGGCGTGCATGGTGTCTCCCTTGGATTCTGACGAAGAAGTCCCGGCCGAACGGCGTCGGCGAAGATCCCGTGTGTGCCGGGAGGGAGTCGGTCGTCTCCGACGCTATCGACCCGGATGCCCACGCCGATGCCCAGGCGGGACACCGCCCGTCGTGCTGCCGCGGAGACGTCGCGGTCAGTCGCTCGTGGACGAGCTGCCGGTCGTGGTGGTGGGCCCCTTCGACGAGCCGGACGAACCCGAGTCCGACCCGGCGGCCTTGGTGGACTCCGACGACGAGGTGCCGCCGCTCTGCGAGGTCGAGTCGGTCGTACCGGAGCCGCTCGACCCGGACGGCTTCTTGCCACGATTGTCGGTCTTGAAGAAACCCGACCCCTTGAACGTGACACCGACGGGAGTGAACACCTTCTTGACCGGCAGGACATCGCCCGTCTCGGGATGGGCGTACTCGGTGAGTGTGTCGTCGTGGAACGCCTGCTGGACCTCGATGGTCTCGCCGGTGTCGACGAACTTGTAGACGTAGGTGGGCATCGAAGATGAAAAGCTATCGTCGCTCGCATGCAGGTCCGCAGCGCAGTCATTCCGGCAGCCGGGCTGGGGACACGGTTCCTTCCCGCCACCAAGGCCGTCCCGAAGGAGTTGTTCCCGGTCGGTGACCAACCCGCGATCCAGCTCGTGATCGACGAGGCGCTGGGCGCGGGGATCGACCACATCGTGGTCGTGAGCAGCCGGTCGAAGCCGGCGCTCGAGGCCTACTTCGAGCCCGACGACGCACTCGTCGAGGCGCTCGAGGCGAAGGGGAGGTCGGAGACGGCCGATCGGCTGCGGGCGATCGGGCGCGACTGGCGCGTGAGCATCGTGTACCAGGACGAGCCGAAGGGGCTCGGACATGCCGTGGGCTGCGCCCGTGGAGCGGTGGGCGACGAACCGTTCGCCGTGATGCTGCCGGACGAGTTGATGTCGAGTTCGGCCGTGCTGGCGCAGATGAACGGGGTGTGCGCAGCCACGGACGGCAGCGTGGTGGCGGTGGTCAACGTGCCGCGCGACCAGGTGAGTTCGTACGGCGTGATCGACCCGGCCGGTGAACTCACCGCCGACGGCGTGATCCCCGTCGAGGATCTCGTCGAGAAGCCGTCACCGCAGGATGCGCCCAGCAACTTCATCCTCACCGGTCGCTACGTCCTCACGGCCGACGCCTGGGACGAGATCGAGTCGCTCACACCGGGCAGCGGCGGCGAGCTGCAGCTGACCGACGCGTTGCGGGCGCAGGCGAAGCGGTCGCCGTTCCACGCCGTGGTCGCCGACGAACGCCGGCTCGACACCGGGACGCCACTCGGTTTCCTCACGGCGGCGATCGATCTGGGTCTCGACGACCCCGAGCTCGGCCCGCCCCTGCGCGACTTCCTCCGCACCCTCCACCTCTGATCACGATCGGGGTCAGACCCCGATCGTGATGAGTGATCGTGATGAGTGTCAGTGGCGGCGGAAGCTGTCGGGGTCGTCGTGGACGAGGCCGTACTCGTCGACGTCGAACTCCACCTCGGTTCCCGTGTCGAGCTCGGTGTAGGCGTACCGTCGGGGCCCGATGCGGTGGTGACGCTGGCGGACGGGCACCACGCCGAGCGTGTCGACGTCGATCATCGCCGTGGTGACGTCGGCGGCGTCGCCCACCTCGAGTTGCAGCCGCCGGATCGGCAGTGTGTGCGTGAACGGCGTGCACGTCAGGCCCACGTCGATGCAGCCGTCGAGGTCGGTGCGGTGTGCGCCGTTCATCTCGCCCCAGCGGCCCGACCCGTCCGTGCCCAACCAGAGATCGGGGTCCGGGAGGTCACGGAAGAGCAGGAACTGGCGGACCTGCCACACCGCCGAGAGCCGCACGACGTAGGTCACCGCCTCCCGGCCGACCTCTCCGGTGGCGGTCCAGCCCTCGTTCTCCCAGCGCAGCGTCACGGTCTCGAGATGCTCGTGATCCCACGTACGCCAGCGCACGGTGTAGCCGTCGGCGGGGAACGCGGTGAGTGCGTCGGTCATCTGGTCCCCACCCTACGGGCGTTGCCGCAGCGGCCCCGAGGAGAGCGCTGATGTCGGCCCGAACCGCGGACGGCCCGGCAGCACCGCTCGTGGTGCATGTACCGTGCAGCCGGTGACGCCGCTGGAAGACGCTCAGGCCTTCGTGCTCGAATCGTGCCCGCCGTTGCCGGCCGTGGAGGTGCCTCGGCACCAGGCGGCCGGGCTGGTGCTGGCGGCACCGGTCGTCGCCGCCGAAGTGGTCCCCCCGTTCGACAACACGGCCGTCGACGGGTACGCGGTGCGCGCCGCCGACGTGGCCGACGTGCCCGTGGAGTTGACGGTCGTCGACGAGATCGCCGCCGGTGCCGCCCCCGGTCGCCCCGTCGGCGCGGGCGAAGCCGTCCGGATCATGACGGGTGCGCCGATGCCCCCCGGGGCCGACGCCGTGGTGATGGTGGAGGACTCCGAACGTGTCGGCGACGACCGGGTCAGGCTCACTCGATCGGTCGACGTGGGTGCTGCGGTCCGTCGAGCGGGCGACGACGTCCGCATCGGTGACCGCATCTTCGAAGCCGGCACGGTCGTACGTCCGTCGGTCGACGCGGTGCTCGCCAGCGTCAACGCAGTGACGGTCACGGTGCATCGCCGACCCCGGGTGGCGGTGCTGTCCACGGGCGACGAGCTGGTCGACGACGGCTCGCCGTTGGAGCTCGGCGAGATCCGGGAGAGCAACAAGACGATGCTCGCTGCGTTGCTGGCCGAGACCGGCGTCGACGTGGTCGATCTCGGCGTGGTGGCCGACGACGAGGCCGAACTCGAGCGGGTCCTGCGTGACGCCGCCACCGGCTGCGATGCGATCGTCTCGAGCGGCGGCGTGTCGATGGGGGACTACGACGTGGTGAAGGCCGTGCTCGCACGGATCGCCGACATGACATGGATGCAGATCGCGATCAAGCCGGCGAAGCCGTTCGCCTTCGGGCGGCTCGACGGCGTCCCGATCTTCGGCCTGCCCGGCAACCCGGTCAGTTCGCTGGTGAGTTTCGAACTCCTGGCCCGGCCGGCGCTGCGACGCATGATGGGCCACCGCCGGCTCACCCGGCGCAGTCTGGTGGCCGTGGCCGACGTCGCACTCGACCGGCGGCCCGACGGCAAGGTGCACTTCCTGCGGGTCACCGGGGACTTCGCCGACGACGGCCGGTTCCACGTCCGCCCGGTGAGCGCGCAGGGCAGCCATCAGTTGGCGGCGACGGCGCTCGCCGATGCCATGGCGGTGGTCGCCGACGGTGGCGGGATTCCGGCCGGATCCGACGTCGCCGTGCTCCTGCTCCACGGCGATGCCTGACCCGGCGCCGGTGGAGTCGGCGTCGCCCGACGGGTCGGGACGGCGCCGTCGCCAATAGGCTGGCCGGATGGAGGACCTGGTCGACCCGTTCGGACGCATCATCCGCGACCTGCGCATCTCCATCACCGACCGCTGCAACTTCCGCTGCACGTACTGCATGCCGGAAGAGGGCATGCAGTGGCTCCCGCGCTCGGAGGTGATGACCTTCGAGGAGATCGAACGTCTCGCCCGCCTGTTCGTCGAACGCTACGGCGTCGAGGGGATCCGCCTCACCGGCGGTGAGCCCACGGTGCGTGCCCAGCTGTCCACCCTCGTGGAGAAGCTCGCCGCCATCGAGGGGCCACACGGGTCGCTCGACCTGGCGATGACCACCAACGGTGCCACGATGCGGCTGCTCGCGCCGACGCTGCGTGAGGCCGGTCTGCAGCGGGTCAACATCAGCCTCGACACGCTCGACCGCGCGAAGTTCGAGAAGATGACCCGGCGAGACCAGCTCGAGCGGGTCCTCGACGGGATCGAGGCGTCGAAGGAGGCCGGGTTCGATCCGGTCAAGATCAACGCCGTCATCGAGCGGGGCGTGAACGACGACGAGATCGTCGATCTCGCCACCTACGGCCGGGAGCACCACGTCGAGGTGCGGTTCATCGAGTTCATGCCGTTGGATGCGTCCGGCCACTGGATCACCGACAAGGTGGTCGGCCAGGACGAGATCGTCGCCGCGATCCACGCCGTGTACCCGCTCGAACAGATGCCGGCGCGGGGCGCCGCTCCCGCCGATCGGTTCCGCTACGTCGACGGCGCCGGGATGGTGGGCGTGATCCCCACCGTCACCAAGCCGTTCTGCGGTGACTGCGATCGGGTGCGGCTCACCGCCGAGGGCGAGTTCCGGACCTGTCTGTTCGCCACCCGGGAGTTCGACCTCATGTCGGCGATGCGTGACGGCGAGTCCGACGACCAACTGGCCGCACGGATCGAAGCCGCGGTGGCCACGAAGTGGGCCGGTCACCGGATCAACCAGGTCAACTTCGTCCGCCCCGGCAAGTCGATGAGCCAGATCGGCGGCTGAGCCGAGCGTCGGCTCACCGTTCGTCAGGGGTCGGACCCCCGACGAACGCAGCGTCCATCCGGGTCAGCCGATGTCGGCGAAGGCCCGGAACCGCTCGGCCACGGCGTCGTCGCCGAGGATCTCCACCGGGCCGGCCGGTCGGCGCCAGCACCACAGCAGGAGGTCGTGGGCCCGTCCCCGCACGGCCGCGTCGCCCTTGGCATGTTCGCGGACGAACTCGCAGTGGCCGTTCTCCAGCCGGGTGACGAGCCATTCGCCGCCGGCGGGGCCCCGGCCCTGCGAGCCCTCGGCGAGATCGGGGTCGGTGCAGTGCAGGTGCACGGTGCCGTCGAGCGGCTCCGACGTGCCGGCCGCCGCGGCGGCCTCGGCATCGCGTCGGCGGCCGGCGAACCACATGAGGTACTCGTCGATGCCGTCGGCGGCCACGGCCGCGGGGATCCCGTAGGGCAGGCCGGCCGTCTCCGCGGCATCCCAGCGGTGGATCGCCGTCTCCTGCACCATCCGCCGGCGCAGCCAGTTCATGTCCCGAGGTGCACCGGTGAACGTCCACACCAGCTGGTCGGTGGGCGTGTCGACGAGGGTCGAGAGCAGGCCGCCGTGGCCGGTGGTCATCCAGCCGATGACGTCGTCGTCCTCGGCCGGGGCGGTGGGGCGCGGCATCGACCGGGCGTCGTCTTCGGACACGACCCCTTCCTGCACGCGGGTGAGCCACGACCACCACACGCTTCCCATGTGGCGGGCCAGGTCACCCAGCGTCCATCCCGGGCATGACGGCACGGGATCGCCGAGCCCGTCGAGGGCCGCTCGATCGGCCACGATCCGGATCAGCTTCGTGCCGTCGGTGCGCAGCGTGCCGACCGGGTCGTAGGGCAGCGGGTCGGGTGGGAGTTGATCGGAGTGTGCGTCGGCCATGGCGTCGAAGGTACCCGTCGCAACGATCGTGAAGCGCCACGACTAACGTGCGTGGTCGCATGGGAGACCGACACCGGAGTGCCGCCGCATGAGTGACCTGTCCTTCACCCACCTCGATCCGCTGGGCCGGGCCCGCATGGTCGACGTCACGCCGAAGGAGCCGACACACCGCCGGGCGGTGGCGCGCTGCAAGGTGTTCATGAAGCCCGAGACCACCGCCGCGATCGCCAACCGCGAGGTGAAGAAGGGCGACGTGCTGTCGGTGGCCCGGGTGGCGGGGATCCAGGCGGCCAAGCGCACGGCCGACATGATCCCGCTGTGCCACCCGTTGCTGGTGGGTGCGGTGTCGGTCAACTTCGAGATCGGCGACGACTTCGTCGCCATCGAGGTCCACGTCGACACGGTCGAGCGCACGGGAGTGGAGATGGAGGCGCTGCACGCGTGCAGCACCGCTGCCCTCACCGTGTACGACATGTGCAAGTCGGCCGACCGCGCGATGGTGATCGGCGACCTCGCCCTGTGGGAGAAGACCGGGGGGCGCTCGGGCGTGTACCGGCGCAGTGACGGTCTCGAGGACGCCGGCGACACCTCCGCACCTGCCGACGCGGACGCCGACCTCCGCGCCGATGCAGTCGCCGACGCGCCCGATCGTGACGGTGACGTGTGACCCACGTCGCAGCGATCATTGCCTCGACCGTCACAAACGTCGTAGAATCGTCACACAACGTTCCGGTGAAGCCCAGATGAACACGAAGCCGACCTCGAACGAGTCCGGACACCGTCCGGACGCCACCGAATCCGACAACATGTCTCCGACTCGACACCTCTCACCTGATACCTGCACCTGATACCTGATGGCTCAACTCGTCCTCCTCGTCGTCGCCGCCGCATGGGCAGCAGTCCTGCTGCCGCCGATGCTCCGCTCGCGCGTCGAGAACCGGCCCAACTCCTCGGTCACCGACTTCCGTCGTCAGCTCAACACCTTGCAGAGCACGGCCACACCGGCCCGCGGAGCGATGCGTCCCATGGGGCGTCCGCTGGCGTCGTCGCCGCTGCAGCGCCCTGCTGCCGCCGGCCGTCCCGGTCACCCGCATCATCGCCAGGCAGCCCTGCACGGTGCGCCGCCGGCCCGTGCCCGCACGAGCACGGGCCGCAGCGCCGACGGGCCCCGCTCGCACGGCGCCCACGGTCCTCGTGGCCAGGCCGTCTATCGCACCCACGGCGATCCCACCGGTGGCCACGAGCGTCACGACCACCATCGCCAGACCCACATGCACCGTCCGTCGGCGTCCCGTGCGGCCGCACCCCGCCACGACGTTCGCCGTCGCCGCAGCAACGTGTTGTTCCTGCTGCTGGTCACCACCGGATGCACGCTGTTCCTCGCCGCCACCACGTCGTCGACGTTGATGCTGTACGTGTTCGCCCTCGCCTTCCTCGCTCTCTGCGGATACGTGTACCTGCTCGCCCAGCTGCGCCAGCGCGAAGCGGCCGGCTGGAGCGACAACTGGATCGACCAGTACTGATCTGCCGGCGGGCTTCGGTCGACCACGGACGTCGCT
Source organism: Ilumatobacteraceae bacterium (assembly GCA_041686315.1). Classification (GTDB taxonomy): domain Bacteria; phylum Actinomycetota; class Acidimicrobiia; order Acidimicrobiales; family Ilumatobacteraceae; genus Sva-07. The sequence goes on along the minus strand of JAWLEC010000058.1, from coordinate 9,808 downwards.
GAGCAGTTCGCACCCAGGGGGATCGGTCCCCGCCGCATCCCGGCCTCCGGTCGCTACACTCGCCGGGGCAATTCGGGGCTATAGCTCAGTTGGTAGAGCGCGTCGTTCGCAATGACGAGGTCAGGAGTTCGATTCTCCTTAGCTCCACAGATCACTCCCCGACGCTCGCTGCTCGGTGGAGCCCCGGTCCCGCCGTGACGTGGCTCCGGTGGATGCTGTCGACGACTCCGGACGCCAGCTCGCGGCCCCCGTCGACGGAGTGTCGCCGGCGACGGTCAGCCGACGGGGACGGCGTAGACGACGATGTTCTGCAGGTAGCGGCGGATGTCGGGGTTGAAGTCGCCGCCGCAGGTGATGAGCACCAGCGTCTCCGGACCGGTCGTTCGCCAGATTCGTTCGCGAGGGAGTTCGAGCTTGCCGTACATCGTCCGCTCCACGACCTCGTAACGCCGGATCGTGCCGTCGTCGAGCGCCACCTCGACCTGATCGCCGGGTTCGACGGATCCGAGGCGGGCGAACGGCCCGACCGTACGGTTCCACGAGACGTGGGCGGCGAGGACGGTGGCGCCCGGTTGCCCGGCCGTGGCGCCGTAGCGGTACCAGCCGATCTCGGTCTCGTCGGGGACCTCGAATTGGCCGTCGGGCTCGAGGCCCACGTCCCGGACGGGGAAGCGGGCGACGTCCACCGAGCTGATCTGCAGGCGCGTGGGGCGCGGACGGGGCTCGACGTCGGCAGGAATCGCCGAGTATCTCGGCCCGACGAGTTCGGCAAGCGGTGACAGAGCCGGGCCGTCGTCACCCACCGATCCGGTCGCCGGTGGCGCCTCGGCGGCGCCGGACGTGTCGCCGGACGTGTCGCCGGCGAGTCCTCCGGCGTCAGAACCGGCATCGGGCACGACCGGTTGCGTCGTTTCCGCGACCGGCGGCACCGTCGACGGCGGTGCGATGGCGATCGCATCGGTCGTGTCGAGCACGACGGTGCCGCCGCCACGGGCGACGATGCCGGCCACTGCCAGGGCGACGCCCGCAACAGCGGACAACACGACGACGACCATGAGCAACCGCCGGCGGCGGGGGTGACCCGCCGGGGAAGGTGTGGGACGGTCGCTCACGGTCGTCGATCGTCGTTGGGGGATGATCAGTTCTCGACGGTCCGCCGACGCAGCACCACTGCCCCGCCGGCCAGTCCGAAGAGGCCTGCCGCAGCGGCGAACAGAGCGAGGCTCGCAGCGGTGGAGGAGCCGAGCTCGTCGCCGGTGTTCACGGCGGTCGGCGCCGGGGTTCCGTCACCGCCGTCGGCCGGGGCTGCAGCAGCAGCCAGCGGGACTTCCTGGGTGTAGAAGGTGAACGTCGCCTCCTCGAGCGAACCCACGGCGTACACGACGAGGTTCGTGCCGGCGGCGACGGTCACGGTCGGCACGTCGGCGATCGGGTCGCCACCGGCCGGGGCCACCTGGGCGCCGGCGATCTCACCGGCGGGCACGTCGAGGCCGGCGCTGTCGCCGTTGGCGGCACCCTCCACCGGCCGGGCATCGCCGAGCACGATGTCCACAGCGGGGGCGGCAGCGGTGTGACGGATCGTCAGGCGCCCCTCGCCGTCGCCGGCGGCCGAGGTGTCGTTCTCGAAGGGGGTGATGGTCGGTGTGCCTTCGGCATCGAGGTGGGCGACGACCGTCCAGCTACCACTGGCGGGAACGTCGAAGGCCTCCACCGGACCGATGGCGACGTCCTCGGTTCCGGCGACGCGGACTTCGAGGTCGGTGAGCGTCTGTCCGGCGAACGAACTCAGGTCCTGCATGTCACCGGGGGCGAAGCCGGGCACCACGACGGCGCCGTCGACAGCGACGTCGACCTCGATACCGGGAATGCCGTGCAGCAGCATGATGTCGGCATCGGTCTGGGCGCCGGACTGGCCGGCGGGTACGGCGATCAGGGCGGCAGCCATGGCGGCGGCACCTGCAAACAACTTCTTCATCGGGAATGGTCCTTTCGGATCTCGACGCCGGGCTGATCCCGCCGTCGCCATGTGTACGGAACGGCCGGAGATCCAGATGACCGGAATCGAACGGGATCACCCACCGCCGGTGAGCACCGCAGCCAGCCGGGGGCCGCTGCGCTGCTTCAGTGCGGCGTTCACCCGCTGGCGCTCCAGGATCTGTTCGAGTGTCTTGGTGGCCTGCTGGATCGGGTGATCGGCGAAGAACGCTGCCGCGTCGTCGACGAGGTCGGGTTCGGCGAGCAGCTTCACCGACTCGATCATCCGCACGATCGTGTTCGACGGAAACCGGTCCGTCGCCTCGTCCCAGTGATCGCGCACGTACTCCCAGGCGACACGTCCGTGGTTGCGGTTGGCGGTGGCGGCCCGCAGCAGGAACGGTGCGTTCTGCGTCTTCACGTTCTCGCTCATCGCGAACTCGCACGTCTCGAGCAGCAGCGCCGCATCGTCGAACTCGGCCAGGGCGAAGAGGTGCCGCAACTGCTCCTGCGGCGTCGCGCCGTCGAGGAAACCGCGACGCATCCGTTCGAACGTCTCGGCGTCGCCCGACGCGGCGACCACGCTCGTCGCCGCCGCCGTGAGTTCCGCGTCGACGGATGCAGGGTCCTCCGACGCCCTGTCGAACCATTCCCGGCAGCGGGCCTGCACGTCCTGGTCGTCGCCGAGCACGCCGGCGGTGCCGACGAGGAGGCCGCGCAGCTTGGCCGTGAGATCGGCTTCGTCGGGATCGGGCTCACCGAGATCGGCGAGGGCAGGTCCGACCAGGATCCGTACCCGGGAGCGGAACTCCTCCCGGGCCGGGCCGGGATCGAGCAGTCGTGCGAGGCCACGCAGGGCGATCACCACCGCCTGCCACACCGCATGGTCACGCTCGTCGACGAATGCGGCGAGGAAGGTCAGCAGTTCCTCGGCCTCGAGGCGGCCGGCCACGGTGGCCGCCCAGGCGTCGTCGACGAGGTTGTAGCGCTCGAGCGTGGTCATCGAGGCGACGGCGGCGGCATCGAGCCGGCCGCGCAGCGTGTCGTCGTAGGCGACTCGGAAGAAGCCGTGCCCACCGGCGTTCACCACCACCGGTCCGTCCGGGTCGGCGAGCGTGAGCGGCGTGTTGGTCGACCGGTCGTCGAGCAGCACGGTGGTCGTGACGCCGCCGTTGCGCACGTGCACCGGCACCGCCCAGAGCGCGCCGTCCGCTCCGGCGCGGCCGGCTTCGCCCAGTGCCGGATCGGCGCCCTCGGTGACCGCGGTGTCGTAGCGGAACCGCACCTGGCCGAGCGACAGCGCCGTCGTGCCGTCGTGCTCCACGAGTGTCGCCGACACCAGCGGGAATCCGGACTGCCAGATCCACGAGTCCATGATCCGGCGCACCGGATCACCCGAGGTGTGCTCGATGGCGTCCCACAGGTCGTTCGTCTCGGTGTTGGCGTACGAGTGCGTGCGGAGGTAGTGGCTCACTCCCTCGCGGAACCGCTCCGCTCCGAGGTACTGCTCGAGCATGCGCAGCAGGGCCCCACCCTTTTGGTAGGTGAGGACGTCGAACATCCCCTCGCAGTCGGCGGGAGAGCGCACCTCGTACTCCACGGGCCGGGTGCTGGCCAGTGCATCGGTCTCGAACGCCACGCTGCGTTCCACGCCGAACGACGTCCACCGCTCCCAGTCGGGTCGGTAGGCGTCGCAGGCGGCGATCTCCATGAACGTGGCGAACGCCTCGTTCAACCAGATGCCGTTCCACCAGCGCATCGTGACGAGGTCGCCGAACCACATGTGTGCCAGCTCGTGGGCGACGACGTCGGCGACGAGCTGGCGTTCGTTCTGGGTGCTGAGCGCGGGTTCGACGAGCAGCAGGCTCTCGCGGAAGGTGATGCAACCCAGGTTCTCCATGGCGCCGGCGGCGAAGTCGGGCAGGGCGACGAGGTCGACCTTGTCGCCGGGGTACTCGATGCCGTAGTACCGCTGGAACCACCGCAGGCAGAACGCGCCCACGTCGAGTCCGAAATCGGTGAGGTGCGACTTGCCGGGCACGTGCACCACCCGGAGCGGGGTGCCGTCGACGTCGACGGGTTCGGTGGCCTCCAGGCGGCCGACCACGAACGCCACCAGGTAGCTGCTCATCACCATCGTGTCGGCGAAGCGGATCACGGTGCGGCCACCGCTGGTCGAGCGCTGCAGTTCGGGGCTGTTGGAGATCGCCGTGAGTTCGTCGTCGACGTCGAGGGTGATGCCGAACACCGCCTTGAACGCCGGCTCGTCCCAGCACGGGAACGCCCGCCGACAGTCGGTGGACTGCATCTGGGTGGTGGCGATCACCTGCTCGTTGCCGTCGGCGTCGGTGTAGGTGCTGCGGTAGAAGCCGCGCAGCTTGTCGTTGAGGACGCCACTGAAGTCGATGGCGAGCGTGACGGTGTCGTGCTCGATCGGCACGGCCGGCGTGACCAGGAGCCGTTCGGTCGGCTCGTCGAGCTGCCAGGGGGCGTCCCGGCCGTCGACCACGCACCGGTGGATGTCCAGTTCGGCTGCATTGAGCACGAGGACGTCGGTGGGGGCGTCCACGTCGAGCCGGATCGTCACCGAGCCCGAGAAGGTCGCCTCGGTCAGCGACGGCGTCAACCGCACGTCGTAGCGCGTCGGCCGGACGAGACCGGGGAGTCGGTACGGATCGAGGGCGGCCGGTTCCGCGGCGGGGGTTGCAACCATGGCCGGATGGTACCGGGGGTAGCGTGGTGACTCGTGTCTGACACCTCTGGGCCGTCCGCGTCATCCACACCGGGAGCGTCGAACATCACGTTCGACGTGGTCGGTATCGGCAACGCACTCGTCGATGTCATCGCACCCGCCGAGGAGACGTTCCTGGCCGAGTTCGGCCTCGTCAAGGGAGCGATGACGCTGATCGAGACCGAACGTGCCGTCGAGCTGTACGGGGCACTCGAGCGTGCCGTGGAGATGAGCGGCGGGTCGGCCGCCAACACCGTCTGTGGCATCGCCAGCTTCGGTGGTCGTGCGGCGTACATCGGCAAGGTGAACGGTGACGACCTCGGCGACGTCTTCGGACACGACATGCGAGCGGTCGGGGTCACGTTCCATCGTCCGGAGGGTGGGCACGACACGCCGACCGGGCGGTGTGTGATCGTGGTGACGCCCGACGCCGAGCGCACGATGAACACCTACCTCGGTGTATCGAGCGAGCTGTCTGCCGCCGACCTCGACGAGGAGGCGATCGCAGCGTCGAAGGTGCTGTACATGGAGGGCTACCTCTACGACCGTGACAACGCCAAGGCGGCGTTCCGTCGCGCCGCGGAAGTGGCGCACGCCCACGACCGGATGGTCTCGCTCACGCTGTCCGACTCGTTCTGCGTCGACCGGCATCGCGGCGACTTCAGAGCCCTCGTGCAGGATCGCGTCGACCTGCTGTTCGGGAACCACGACGAGCTGCTCTCGCTGTACGAGACCGAGTCGTTCGACGATGCCGTCGAGCAGCTGCGCGACGAGTGCGGGCTGGCGGCCATCACGATCGGGGCCGAGGGGTGTCTGATCGTGACATCCGACGAGGTCGTCCGGGTGCCGGCGGTGCCGGTCGACCGTGTCATCGACACCACCGGTGCCGGCGACCTGTTCGCCGCCGGGTTCCTCCACGGTCTCACCACGGGCAGGGATCTGGACGCCTGCGGGCACTACGGCTCGATCGCCGCTGCCGAGGTCATCAGCCATGTGGGTCCCCGCCCGCTCGTCGAGTTGCGTAGCCTGCTGGGTGATGGCTGACGACCTGTCCGACACGTTGTCCGACCTGCCCGGCGGGGGTCGGGTCGACGTGCTCCACACCGCCCGCACCTGGCTCGGGGCCGAACCCGACGCCGACCTCCGCGAGGAGCTCGGCGGGCTGGTCGCATCGGCCGAACGCGGCGACGGTGGTGCGATGGCCGAACTCGAGGAGCGGTTCGCAGGCCATCTGCAGTTCGGCACGGCGGGCCTCCGGGCGGCAGTGGGTGCGGGGTCGATGCGGATGAACCGTCTGGTGGTGCGCCAGGCCGCGGCGGGGCTCGGACGCTGGTTGCTCGAACGAGAGGACGCCGGCGGAATCGTCGGCGCCGGCCTGCGCGGCGTGGTGATCGCCCACGACGCCCGACGCAAGAGCGACCTCTTCGCCGAGGACACCGCGCGGGTGCTCGCAGCGATGGGCGTGAAGGCGTACCTGCAGCCCGGCGTGCAGCCGACCCCGGTGCTGGCGTGGTCGATCACCGAGCTGGATGCAGCGGCGGGTGTGGTCGTGACGGCATCTCACAACCCGCCCGCCGACAACGGCTACAAGGTGTATCTCGAGACCGGTTCACAGATCGTGTCGCCGATCGACAGCGAGATCGCCGCGCACATCGCCCGGATCGATCCGCTCACGGTGGAGTTGGCGCCGCCCGACGATCCGATGATCGAACGGCTCGACCACACGTGGGTCGACCGGTACGTCGAGTTCGCCCCGACGGTGCGGTTGCGCCCCGAGGTGGAGGGCGTGCCGGTGGCGTACACGGCGATGCACGGTGTGGGCGGGGCGGTGGTCGAGCGGGCGTTCGCCGCTGCAGGCCTGCCGGCGCCGCACGTCGTCGCCGCACAGCACGAGCCCGACGGCACGTTTCCCACGGTGGCGTTCCCGAATCCGGAGGAACCGGGGGCGATGGACCTGCTGCTCGAGGAGGCGCGTGCGTGCGGAGCCGCCGTGGCGCTCGCGAACGATCCCGACGCCGACCGGCTCGGCGTGGCGATCCCGCAGGCCGACGGCACCTGGCGGCGCCTCACCGGTGACGAGATCGGTTGGCTGTTCGCCGACCACATCATCGGCCACACCAGCGGTGACGACCGCCTGGTGGTGACGACGCTGGTGTCGTCGTCGCTGCTCGGCCGGATGGCCGAGGCGGCCGGGATCCACGGTGAGGAGACGTTCACCGGGTTCAAGTACATCGGCAAGATCGCCACCGAACATCCCGAACTCCGGCTGGTGCTCGGGTACGAGCAGGCGCTGGGCTATCTCGTGGCCCAGCGCCCGCTCGACAAGGACGGCATCACCGCCGCGGTGATGATGGCCGAGATCGCGGCGGTGGCTGCCGCCGACGGGGCCACCCTCCAGGATCGCCTCGACGACATCGCGGCGCGTTTCGGCCAGTACGTGACCGGCGAACTGTCGGTGCGGATCCCGCCGTCGCTCGGGGCCGAGTGGGTGGCCGCGATCGAGGCCGACCCCCCGGCAGAGGTGGGTGGACGTGCGGTCGAGTCGGTGACGTCGTTCCCGGAGGCCGACCTCGTCCGGCTGATGCTCGACGGCGGCATCCGGCTACAGGTGCGCCCCAGCGGCACCGAGCCGAAGGTGAAGCTGTACGCCGAGGGCGTCGACGTCGACCGGTCCGTGCTCGACGACCTCCTCGCCGCCCTGGCATCCCAGGCCCCGTCCCCCTGACGTTCGTCAGGGGTCAGACCCCGGACGAACATCAGGCCGGTCAGATGTCCTGCGACGAGGCGGCATCGTGGTCGGACGCCGAGCGTCACCGAGATCGCTAGCGTGACCGCCATGTCACTCGACGACCTGATCCAGCGAGCGCCGAAGGCACTGCTCCACGACCATCTCGACGGCGGCGTGCGTCCGGTGACCGTGGTCGAGTTGGCCCGGGAGTACGGCTACAAGGATCTCCCCACCACCGACCCCGATGACCTCGCCACCTGGTTCAACCGGGGAGCGAAGCGCAACGATCTCGTGCTGTATCTCGAGACCTTCGCCCACACCGTCGGGGTGATGCAGCACCGCGACGCCATCGAGCGGGTGGCCTTCGAATGCGCGCAGGATCTGGCGGCCGACGGCGTCGTGTACGCCGAGGTGCGGTTCGCTCCCGAGCTGAGCACCGATCACGGGCTCACGCTCGACGAGGTGGTGGAGGCCGTGCTCGACGGGTTCCGCCGCGGGTCCGCCGATACGGATCTCACGATCTATGCGATCGCGTCCGCGATGCGGACGGCGGCCAGGAGCTACGAGATCGCCGAGGTCGCCATCCGGCACCGCGACGCGGGCGTCGTCGGTTTCGACATCGCCGGGGCCGAGGCGGGCTACCCGCCGTCGCGTCACCTCGACGCATTCCAGTACGTGAACCGTGAGAACTTCCACGCCACGATCCACGCCGGTGAGGCGTTCGGTCTGCCGTCGATCTGGGAGGCGGTGCAGTTCTGCGGCGCCGAGCGGCTCGGCCACGGCGTGCGGATCGTCGACGACATCGATCCCGGCGAGGGGTTGGGCACCGAGAAGCTCGGCCGGCTCGCCACGTATGTCCGCGACCGCCGGATCCCGCTCGAGCTGTGCCCGACGTCGAACGTCAACACCGGGGTGGTGCCGTCGATCGCCGAGCACCCGATCGGGATGCTCCGCCGTCTCCGGTTCCGGGTGACGGTGAACACCGACAACCGGTTGATGAGCGACACGTCGATGTCGAAGGAGATGCAGCAGTTGCACGATGCGTTCGGGTGGGGCCTCGACGATTTCGAGTGGCTCACCGTGAATGCCGTCAAGTCGGCGTTCGCGCCGTTTCCCGAGCGGTTGAAGCTGATCAACGGCGTGATCAAGCCGCGGTACTCCATGCTGAAGTCCGAGCTCTCGCTGGGTGCGGCCTGATGGCGGGTTCGAGTTCCGGCAGCGTCGTCGCCACGCTCGTCGACCATCCGGTCTGTACCGATGCGCTCGCCCGCATCCGTGACCGTGACACGCCGAACGCACTGTTCCGCCAGAACCTCGAGCGGATCGGCGGTCTGCTGATCGCCGAAGCGACCCGCGAGCTGCCGACGGTCGACGGCACGGTGGAGACCCCGCTCACCACGGCGCCCGCCCGCCGCATCGCCGTGCAGCCGGTGGTGGTGCCGATCCTGAGGGCGGGGCTCGGGTTCGTCGGCCCGGCCCAGAGCCTGCTGCCGAACGCCGACATCGGCTTCATCGGCATGGCTCGCAACGAGCAGACCCACCAGCCCGAGCCGTACGTCAACAAGCTGCCCGAGTCGTTGGCCGACCGGCCCGTGATCGTGCTCGACCCCATGGTGGCGACGGGTGGCTCACTCGTGGCGACGCTGCATCTGCTGCTCGAGCGTGGCGCCCCGCAGCCGATCACCGTGGTGTGCGCGCTGGCGGCCCCCGAGGGCATCGCCACCCTCGAACGCGCCGGCTTGTCGGTGCGGCTGTTCACTGCTGCCGTCGACGATCGCCTCGACGAGAACGCCTTCATCGTCCCGGGCCTCGGCGACGCCGGCGACCGCCAGTTCGGCGCCCCCGCCTGACGTTGCATCCGGTGTCAGACACCGGATGCAACACCCCGTCGTCATGATGGCCACATGGGACGACCTCCACGAATCGATCCGGACGACGGCTGGCACCACGTGATGAATCGGGGGGTCGACCGTCAGGCGATCTTCCTCGACGACAACGACCGTGTGGAGTTCGGGCAGCGGCTCGCCGACCTGCACCGTCGCTTCGGCACCGAGACGCACGCCTACTGTCTGATGGACAACCACTTCCATTGCCTGCTGCACTGCCCTCATGGCGGACTCTCGGCTGCCATGCAGCATCTGGGCTCGGTGTACACCCGCCATGTCAACGATCGCCACGGTCGTGATGGGCCGTTGCTGCGGGGTCGTTTCCATTCGAGGCACATCACCGAGGAGCCTCACCTGCTCCACACCTGTCGCTACATTCATCGCAATCCGCTCGACATCGTCGGGGTCGACGACGTCGCGGGCTATCGCTGGTCGAGTCACCGCACGTATCTCGGATATCGGCAGCAGCCCACCTGGATGACGACCGAT
>JAWLEC010000224.1:0-3893 GCA_041686315.1 Ilumatobacteraceae bacterium | reverse complement strand
GCAAAGTTCGAGCGGAGCAAGCCGCATGTGAATGTGGGGACGATGGGTCATATCGACCATGGGAAGACGACGTTGACGGCGGCGATCTCGAAGACGTTGGCGGAGCGTGGGTTGGCTGATTTTGCGGCGTTCGAGACGATCGACAAGGCGCCGGAGGAGAAGGCGCGGGGGATCACGATCTCGATTGCTCACATCGAGTACGAGACGGAGAATCGGCATTATGCGCATGTGGACATGCCGGGGCATGCGGATTACATCAAGAACATGATCACGGGTGCGGCGCAGGTGGATGGCGCGATCTTGGTGGTGGCGGCGACGGATGGTCCGATGCCGCAGACGCGTGAGCATGTGTTGTTGGCGCGTCAGGTGGGTGTGCCGTACATCGTGGTGGCGTTGAACAAGGCGGACATGGTCGATGACGAGGAGTTGATCGAGTTGGTGGAGCTCGAGGTTCGTGAGCTGCTCAACGAGTACGAGTTTCCTGGTGATGATGCTCCGGTGATTCAGGTGTCGGCGTTGAAGGCGTTGGAGGGTGATGCGCAGTGGCAGGAGAAGATCATGGAGTTGGTGGAGGCGTGTGATGCGTCGATTCCGGAGCCGCAGCGTGAGTTGGACAAGCCGTTCTTGATGCCGATCGAGGATGTGTTCACGATCACGGGTCGTGGGACGGTGGTGACCGGGAAGGTGGAGCAGGGGATCATCCATACCGGTGACGAGATCGAGATCGTGGGTCTGCGGGACACGCAGAAGACGACGTGTACGGGTGTGGAGATGTTCCGCAAGTTGCTCGATGAGGGTCAGGCGGGTGACAACATCGGTGCGTTGTTGCGGGGCACGGCGAAGGAGGATGTGGAGCGTGGGCAGGTGTTGTGTGCGCCTGGTTCGATCACGCCGCACACGAATTTCGAGGGTCAGGTGTACATCTTGACCAAGGATGAGGGTGGGCGTCACAAGCCGTTCTTCAACAATTATCGGCCGCAGTTCTTCTTCCGGACGACGGATGTGACGGGCACGATCGAGTTGCCGTCGGGGACCGAGATGGTGATGCCGGGTGACAATGTGGAGATGACGGTGGAGCTCGGTAAGCCGATCGCGATGGACGAGGGTCTGCGGTTCGCGATTCGTGAGGGTGGCCGCACGGTGGGTGCGGGTCGTGTCACCAAGATCCTCAAGTGACGACCTCTTCATCCCGCACCCCCCGTACAGAAACGAACTGACATGGCACAGAGCATCCGAATCCGCCTGAAGGCATTCGACCACGAGATCATCGACCAGTCGACGAAGAAGATCGTCGAGACGGTCACTCGTACCGACGCCACCGTGCGCGGTCCGATCCCCCTGCCCACCGACAAGCACCGGTACACGGTGATCCGTGGCCCGCACGTCGACAAGGACAGCCGGGAGCACTTCGAGATGCGGGTGCACAAGCGCCTCATCGACATCGTGAACCCCAACGGCAAGACCATCGACAGCCTGCAGCGCATCGAACTGCCTGCCGGTGTCGACATCGAGATCAAGATCCAGAACGCGTAGCGTCTGCCGGCCCGCACGGGTCGGATCGAGTCGAGACGGATCCGGAGTGAACGTTGCGTTCGTCGCAACCGCAGCTCCGGATCTCGGCGTTTTCCGGCCGGTGTCTGCCCGTGGCGGCCCGTGTCGGTGGATGAGACCGCAGTTGTGAAGGAGGTGTGAAACCTGGGCACGGGCGAGCACTCGGGCACACGGGACGGGTAGACAGGGGTCATGTCGCCGCTGCCTCCGCCGGCCCCGGGCTCGGATCCGTTCGGTTCCCCGCCGGTCGTGAGCCCGCAGCCCGTCGCCGAGCGGCGCTCGGCCCCGAGGACGCGTCGCGGTTTGCTGTACGTCGCCGTCGTCGGCATCGTGGCCTGGGTGGCCGGATTGACCGGTGCGCTGCTGGGCAGCCAGTTGTCCGACTGGCTCGACGATCCACCCACGCGGGCGAGCGACGAACCCATCAACGTCGCCGAGCCTCGCGATCTCAGTGCCGGTCGGCTCGATGTCGGCGGCGTGATCGACTACATCGCCCCCTCGGTCGTCACCGTCAGCGCCGACGTCGGGGGCGGCCAGTCGCTCGGCACCGGCGTCATCATCTCCAGCGACGGAGAGATCCTCACCAACGCCCACGTGGTGGAGGGCGCCTCCGAGATCCGGGTCCGCCTCGCCGGCGAGACCGAACCACGAGAGGTCAACCTGCTCGCCGCCGACCGCAGCAACGACCTCGCCCTGCTGCGGATGGACGGCGAGGGCTTCGCCGCAGCCACCTTCGCCGATCCCGGCAGTGTGCGCCTCGGCGACCAGGTGGTCGCCATCGGGTTCGCCCTCGGGCTCGACGGTGACCCGTCGGTGACGCTCGGCATCGTGTCGGCACTCGACCGGACGATCGGTACCGACGGTGCGTTCCTCGACGGTCTGATCCAGACCGACGCGGCGATCAGTTCGGGGAACTCGGGCGGTCCGCTGGTGAACGCCGCCGGCGACGTGGTGGGGATCAACACCGCCGTCGCCCGCGACACGCTGGTGTCGGCGGCCACCAACGTGAGCTTCGCCATCAGCGCGAAGGAAGCACTGCCGGTGATCCGGATGCTGCGTGAGCAGGCCGGTGGCGCCGAGCGCGACGAGGCCTACCTCGGGGTGGAACTCAACGATCGTCGCGACGGTGGCCAGGGCGCCGTGGTCGTGACGGTGCGAGACGACACACCGGCGTCGGCCGCGGGGTTGGAGGCCGGTGATCTGATCGTGGCGGTCGACGGGTCGGCCACCGATGGCTCGACCGGTCTGATCGCAGCGATCCGCGACCTGCAGCCCGGTGACTCCGCCACGATCACGGTGCTGCGCGACGGCGACGAGTTGTCGTTCGACGTCACCCTGACCGACCGCCCCGACTGACCCCTCGGGCGGCCCACCGCCCGAACCACGTCTGCGTTGCAGGAATGTCGGGAGGCCCCCACGAAAACGTCACGCAAACGGGTTGTGGCCTACGGTTCGGGTGTGGAGGAACGAGATGTGATGTCGGGGGGAACGCGGCCGTTCGGGCTCGGCTACTGGCCGCTGCCGGAGGACGATCCGGGCGTGGCGGTGCAGCGCGAGGCGGTGCGGCTGGTGTCGCCCGACGGCGCCCTGGTGCGCGGCATCGTCTGGACGCCGCCGGTCGGAGCGCCGGTGAAGAAGACGGCGGTGATCCTGTCGCACCCACGCGGCGACTTCAGCGTGCACTACGCCTGCCCGCTGCTCGCCGCCGCCGGCTACACCGTGTTCGGCTTCGGTACCCGGTACATGAACAACGACACCGACTGCCTCCACGAGGCGTGCATCACCGACGTGCGGACCGCCCACGACGAGATGGTCCGCCGCGGCGCCGAGGCCGTGGTGCTGCTCGGCAACTCGGGCGGCGGATCGCTGATGGCGATGGCCAACGCCGAACTGGGCATCGGCGACGGCTGGGTCGGCATGGCGGCCCACCCCGGTGAGGGCGTGTTCATGCTGCAGGTGATCGACCCGTCGGTGGCCGACGAGCACGACCCGTTCTCCACCGTGCCCGAACTCGACATGTACCACCCCGACAACGGCTGGCGGCCGTGGCCCGAACCGTGCGACTACGACCCGGCGTGGGTCGAGCGTTACCGGCAGGCCCAACGCGAGCGGGTCGCCCGCATCGACGCCGTCGCCAGGGCCTCCATCGCCGACTCCCTCGGCGTGGTGCCCGAGCTGAAGACGCTCGACAAGGCCGCCGACCCGCTCCGCTGGCGCGAGCTGCGGCGGCGCGCGGTGTTCACGAAGTACCTCACGATCCACCGCACCCTCGCCGACCCGGCGTACCTCGACCTGTCGATCGACCCCGACGACCGGCCGATGGGCTCACTGTTCGCCTTCCC
>JAWLEC010000223.1:0-3894 GCA_041686315.1 Ilumatobacteraceae bacterium | reverse complement strand
CGGCCGACGGCGCCCGGCGAACGCCACCACGCGGCGGGGGAGTTCGGGGACCGTGATGCGGTGGAACGAGCCCTGCAACCAGGTGGGGACGGCCGTGGCGGGCACGATGGCGGCACCGAATCCGTCGAAGGCCAGCGAGGCGAGGAGGCGGACTCCGTCGACCTCGGCCTGGGCGCGCAGGGTGACGCCGGTGCTCGCCGCGGCGCGTTCGAGCACCCGGCGCAGCGCGGCACCGGGTGGCGGCAGCAAGAGGGGCACTTCGTGCAGGTCGGCGAGCGCGATCTCCTCGCCGCGGTCGGCGAGTGGGTGGCCGTCGGCTGCGAGCAGCAGCAGGTCCTCGGCGAACAGTGGCTCGATCGTGAGTTCCGGGTCGTCGACCGGGAGGTGCACGATGGCACCGTTGAGCTGGCCGCTCAACACGTTGGGCACGATCGACGACGTGGCGCCTTCCTGGACGATGACGCGGACGTTGGGATGTTCGTCGCCGAGGCGGGCGAGGAAGGGTGGGATGAGCCAGCGGGCGGTCGTGCCGATCACACCCAGGCGGGTCTGGCCGGAGACGTCCTCGTGACGGCTCGACATGTCGGCGGTGATGTCGTCGATCTCGTTGAGGATCCGGCGGGCCCGCTCGACCACCCGGGCGCCGTCGTCGGTGAGCCCGCCCTGGGCCCGGTCGACGAGGGTGACGCCGAGTTCCTTCTCCAGGCGGGCGATGTGGCTCGACACGTTGGACTGCACGGTGTAGAGCGCCCGCGCCGCGGCGGAGAACGTGCCGTGGTCGGCGATCGCCACGAGCGTCGAGAGCTGTCGGACGTCCATCTCCCGAGACGATAGCAAGTATCTGTTTGTTCTACTTGTCAGATCGCTGGTTCATGTGCATACTTTCACAAGTACATATCGCAGTGAGAACACCCCCCATGTTCCACTCGAGGGGAAGCCCACCATCCGATCCCCCATCGGAGGGCATTCCCAGGTAGAGAGACCCGGATCCCCCATCCGGGTCTTTCCCGTTTTCGGCCGCGAGTGTGTCCCGCGCCCGACACGATCGCAACCGCCGCGCCTGGATCGCACCCTGTGCAGGGCCGAGGGGCCGGTCACCGCATCTAGGATGCCGACGTGACACGCGGCGCCGCCTTCTTCGACCTCGACCGCACCCTGCTGGCCGGGGCGTCGGGTGAGGTGTTCTCCGACGCCATGCGCGTCGCCGGACTCACCAGCGTGAATCCGTTCCCTGGCGAGAAGCTGCTGTTCAGCCTGTTCAACACGATCGGGGAGACCCTGCCCTCCATGGCACTGGCGCGCCAGGCCGTCAGCCTCGCCCGGGGCCGGTCGCAGGCCTCCGTCACCGCCGCCGCCGAATCCGTGGCGGACGAGTTGTGCTCGATGGTGCAGCCCTTCGCCGAGACGGCGTTCGCGGCCCACCGCGACGCCGGACGACCGATCGTGCTCGCCACCACCACGCCGTACGACCTGGTGAAACCGTTCGCCGACCGACTCGGGCTCGACGACGTGGTCGCCACGCGGTACGGCGTCTCGGCCGACGGCACCTACGACGGCACCCTGGCGGGGCCGTTCGTGTGGTCGGCCGGCAAGCTGGCGGCCGTCACCGACTGGGCCGACCGCAACGGCGTCGACCTCGCCCGGAGCTACGCCTACTCCGACAGCGTCTACGACACGCCGATGCTCTCGGCCGTGGGCCATCCGGTGGTGGTGAATCCCGATCCGCGGATGGTGCTGGTCGCCGCCGCCCGCCGCTGGCCCACCCTCAACCTCGACGTGTCGCCCGGCGTGCTGAAGGTGCCGGTGATCGGCCTCGAGGTCCAGGAGCTCGCCCTGCGGTTCGCCCGGCCGGCTGCGTACCCCTATGCCCGGTTCGACATCGACGGCATCGAGAACATCCCCGAACGGGGTGCCGCCATCCTGTGCGCCAACCACCGCAGTTACTTCGACGTCGCGGCGATGTCGATCACGATCGGCCGGCGGGGTCGACCCGCTCGCTTCCTCGGCAAGAAGGAGGTGTTCGACGCTCCGATCGTCGGCGCTGCGGCGGCGGCCATGGGGGGCATCCGTGTCGACCGGGGAACCGGTTCCGACGAACCGCTCGATGCCGCCGCCCAGGCGCTCGCCGGTGGCGAGATGGTCGCCATGATGCCCGAAGGAACGATCCCGCGGGGCCCTGCCTTCTTCCGCAAGCCTCGAGGCCGGTGGGGAGCAGCCCGGTTGGCGCAGCTGAGCGGGGCCACGGTGGTCCCCGTCGGCATCTGGGGCACCGAGCAGGTGTGGCCGCGTTCGCGCCGGCTCCCCGACGTGCTCAACCTGACCGATCCGCCGACGGTGCATGTGCGGGTGGGGGAGCCGGTGGCGTTGAAGGGCCGGTCGCTCGACGCCGACACCCGACGGATCATGGACGCGATCGTGGGGCTGTTGCCCGACGGCGCATACAGCCGACGGACGCCCACGGCCGAGGAGCTCGCGGCCACCTACCCACCCGGATACACGGGCGACCCCGAGCGGGAAACAGCACGCCGGCCCGGCACCGACTGATCCTGCCACCAGCCCGAGCCGCACGCCGATGCTGCGGCGGACGCGGGCGTGAACGGTCCCGGGAGACGCAGCGCTCGGCTCACGCGCAAGAGTTTCCACGTTTCGGTCATCCGGATTCGCTGGTGCGTCGTACACCTCACAACTCCGCACAGCGGCGAGCCCGCCAGGCGGCGTGAACAACACCCCCGAACTCCCAACGATCCCAAGAAGGAACAAACCACATGCGCACGACCTCCACCCGCCTCGTCGCCATCGGCGCTGTTGCCGGCCTGCTCGCCCTCTCGGCGTGCGGCGACGATGCCAACGACGAAGCCGACGCCCCCGCGACGACCGAGGCGTCCGACGCCGCCGAAGCCGGAACGATCGTCGAGGTCGCCGTCGCCGCCGGCAGCTTCAGCACGCTCGTCGCTGCGGTCGAGGCCGCCGGCCTCGCCGAGACGCTGTCGAGCGAGGGCCCGTTCACGGTGTTCGCCCCGACCGACGACGCCTTCGCCGCTCTTCCGGACGGCGTGCTCGATGCGCTCCTGCAGCCCGAGAATCAGGAGACCCTCGCGTCGATCCTCACCTACCACGTCGTGTCCGGCGAGGTGCTGTCGACCGGCCTGTCGGCCGGCGACGTCGAGACGGTCGAGGGCCAGAGCGTCACGATCGGCCTCGAAGGTGGCGTCACCGTGAACGACGCCAACGTCGTGACCGCCGACGTCCAGGCCAGCAACGGTGTGATCCACGTGATCGACTCGGTGCTGCTGCCGCCCGACGTCGATCCGGCCGCGCTCCTGGAGAGCGACACGACCGAGGACGAGGCCGCTGCCGGCGACGAGGCCACCGATGAGACGGCCGACGGCAACACGATCGTCGACGTGGCGGTCGAGGCCGGCTCGTTCGAGACGCTCGTCGCTGCGGTCGACGCCGCAGGCCTGGTCGAGACCCTGTCGGGTGAGGGCCCGTTCACGGTGTTCGCCCCGACCGACGAGGCCTTCGCCGCCCTCCCCGAGGGACTGGTCGAGGCACTGCTGCTGCCCGAGAACCAGGAGACCCTCACAGCGATCCTCACCTACCACGTCGTGCCCGGCACGGTGCTGTCGACCGACCTCGCCGAGGGTGAGGTCGAGACCGTCGAAGGTCAGACGGTCGCCGTCAGCCTCGACGACGGCGTCTTCGTCGACGACGCCGAGGTCGTGACCGCCGACGTCGAGGCGAGCAACGGCGTCATCCACGTGATCGACAGCGTCCTGCTGCCGCCCGACGTGGACCCGGCAGCCCTGCTCGGCTGAGCCCATCGGTGACACCGGGTCGACTCGACCGGTGTCACCCACGTTCCCCCTCGGCAGCGGGGCCGGTCCCACGGGA
>JAWLEC010000222.1:0-3905 GCA_041686315.1 Ilumatobacteraceae bacterium | reverse complement strand
CGGACACTCCGACTTCCGCGACGCCCGCGGGCCGATGGGGTTCACGCAGCGCCAGGCCAACGGCAAGTTCACCCGAGACGAGGCCGACGAGTTCATCGCCGCGCTCCAGGAGGCGGAGCACGAGGCGCCCGAACCGCCGGCAGCCGCCACGGTGAAGCCGAAGCCGGCTCCGCGCAAGCAAGCCACGCCGCAACTCGAGGCGTTCTCCGACGAGCAGCTCGCCGCCGAACTCCAACGCCGCGGCTGGGTCGTGATGGAACCCTGATGTCGGTCGTCGCTCCACCCATCGCACGACGGAAGCGGGCCTCATGAGAACGATCGGCAACATCCTCTGGCTGATCCTCAACGGGTTCTGGATGGCGATCGCCTGGGCGTTCATCGGCGTGCTGCTGTCGATCACGATCATCCTGCTGCCGTTCGGGCGTCAGTGCTTCAAGCTCGCCAACTTCGCGCTGTGGCCGTTCGGCCGGACGGCGGTGCCGTCGCCCACCGCCGTCACCGGGAGCACGATCGGCAACATCTTGTGGTTCATCCCCGGGCTGTTCCTGGCGCTCGGCTACGCCGTCTCCGGGGTGCTGCTGTGCCTCACGATCATCGGCATCCCGTTCGGGATCCAGTCGTTCAAGTTCGTGCCACTGGCGCTGTTCCCGTTCGGCAAGGAGATCGTCAACGCCAAGGACCTGCGCGACGACATCGGCATCGCCCGCTCGTCCACCTGAGCTGGCCCAGGCCTGCCGAGCACTCCAGGCTGCAACAGGCTGCTGAACGCCCAACCCGGTTCCTCCGGCGGCCAGGCCGGGGTCGGCGGTGAACAGGTCGAGGCAACTCTGTCACACTCCCGGGAACGTCGTCGTCGACGCTCACGTCTCAGCGGTGGCGGTTGGCCATCCAGCTGCGGTGTCTGAGCGCTGCCTTGCGGGCAGCCTTGGCGAGCTTGCGGTCGGACAGGTGGCTGCCCAGGGTGTCGAGGATCTCGATCGTCTCGGGCTGGTCGTGGCGCCACAGTTCCTCGAGCAGGTCGCCGTCCGCCTTGGCGTAGGAGGTGCGGAACATCTCGGCGAGCGTGTCGGGTTCGTCGAGCAGCGTCGAGAGCAGGTCGACCAACGGGCCGATGGCGACGAAGGCGCCCAGATCGTCGGGCGTGGCGAGTTCGTTGGCGAGCAGGAAGATCGCAGCGTGGCCCGACAGCGGCGAGTCGAGCATCTGGCGAACCACGGGAGCGACCTCGCCCAACGGTTCGAGGGCAGCCAGCAGCTCCATCGTCAACAGGCGCTGCTCGGGCAACTCGGCGTCCATCGCGAACTCGGCCAGGGCGGCCGCCCGGTTCTGTGTCGACTCGTCGGGTCGCCAACGACGCAGCAGGTCGTCGGCGTCGGTGGGCGTGGTGAGCAGGACGTTGACGACGTCGTCGACGCTGGCCTCGCCGAGGTCGTCGAGGGTCGCGAAGTCGTAGCCGGCGAGGCGGACGTGGTCGACCATGGTGTGGCGGCCGAGCGGGGTGAGGCGGAACCAGCCGCCCGTGCGGAGCGAACGTCCACGATCGTCGGTCGTCTCAGCGCTGTCGTGCCACTCGACGACGCCGGCGAACTCGAGCAGCGCCAACACCGCCGACACCTGCTCGGTCACGTACCAGGTGGTGAACTCGGGACCCGAGAACAACGCACCGGCGTGCCCGACCTCGGAGCCGACGAGGTCGATCGCCTGGTCGACGATCGGTTCCACCCGGATCTCGGCGCCCTCGGGCAGCGCACTCGCGAGCCAGTGGGGGATGCCATCCTCGATCAGTGCGGTCATCTCGTACAGCGGCTGCCAGTGCGCTGCGTCGGAGAGCGGCCGCAGGTCGATGACCCCGTCGATGATCTCCTGAGCTCGCTGGATGGTGGAGAGCTCGAACCAGTCGGGGTCGACCTTGACCTTGGTCTTGAGGCGATCGAACGCGCCGGCGGCTTCGGCGGCGTCGAACACGAGGGTCAGCTGGCGCAGATCCGTCGATGTGCGCACCGGCTCGGGGCCGTCGTTCCACGGCAGGTGAGGTGCGAATTCGTCGTCGGTGCCGAGCAGGTCGACCAGCAACTTCGCGTCGGCCAGGCGGAGGTTGCCTGCCGACGTCACGGCGATGCCCTTCGGTCCGATGTGGTCGACGAGGGCATCGACCATCGAGATGAGACGCGATGCGGCGATGCTCCGTTCGAGTTCCTCGGTGCTCGGGGCGATCGCCACGACCGGGATGCTCATGCGTTTCGGGGGGCGGCCAAACGCTCCGTCGGTGATGGCGGTGCGCTGCTCCTTCGGGAGCGCGTTGAAGGCGTCCATCCGTTCCTGGAGGAGCGCCTGGAGTTGGTCGTCGTCGAGATCGTCGCGTTCGAGCAGGCCCGCGAGATCGGCCAGCGGGTCACCGTCGGCGCCGTCGAGCGGTGTCGACAGGATCGACTTCGCAAGCCCGAACCTGGAGGGGTCGCCCATCGCCTCGACGACCGCAGGGCCGAGCGACAGCGCGCGCCCGATCAGGTCCGCGGCACGGTCGGGACCGCAGGTGAGACGATCGCGAGCAGCCATGTGGAGGAGGAAGTCGGCGACTCCGCTACAGAGCGCGGCGCCGGCCTCGGGTGACGCCGAGTACTTGCGCGGGGCCCAGTCGAGCAGGAACTCGTCGACGTCGCCGGGGTGCCAGTCGTCGAGCTGGCCGCTCGAGTAGTTCCACCGCCAGTCGAGCAGCACTGCAATCGAAGACACCGTCTCGGCGATGCCCGGCGAGTCACCCCGGTCGGCGCGCATCGACTCGTCGATCTCGGTGAGGAGCTGCTCCTTGGTCGCCCAGTACGCGTCGTCGTCGTGCTCGCCGAACTGCAATCTCATCGAGCCGATCATGCCACTGCGCCGACGAGCCGCGGAGTGTCGCCCGAGTGCGCCCGACTCACATCGCGAGGAGTCGAGCCAGGATCGTGGTGATCCGGTCGAGCTCGATGTCGCTCACTGTTCCGATGACGTGCGTCAGGCGCTCGGTGGAGATCGACTTCACGTCTTCGCACTTCGCGTACGAGGGGGCGTCGAGTCCGGCGGCAGGATCGATCTCGACGTGGGAGGGGAGATCGCGACGACGCGACGTCGTCGGCACCACGATCACCAGGCCGGACGGCCCGGCGTTCATGAGGTCGTCGGAGACGATGACCGCAGGTCGCCGGCCAGCCTGCTCGCGCCCGATCGGTGATCCGAAGTCGACGAGCCAGACGTCGCCTCGACGTGGTCGCGTGGGTGCCATCACCCGGCGTCGCCGAGCGCTCCCGATTCGAGGGTTCGCTCGTGGAGAACTTCACCCCAGGCGTCGGGGTCGTCGGCGAGTTCGGCGTAGCGCTCGTTGAACCGTTCGAAGAACCGGCGCCGCTCCAGTGCGTCGAGTGCGTCGTCGACGATGGCGGTCATCGGCCGATCGTCCTCCTCGGCCAGCTGGGCGATCCGACGCCTGGCCTCGTCGTTGACGCGAATGGTCGTGGTCACGGAAACGACCCTACCGGGTGCGTCACAGATGTGTCGACAATTCTGTGTCGCGACCAGATCAGCGACGCTGGGCACCCGGTCCGCGGATCGCTAGGAGATGCGTTCCTCGCCGCAGGTCGCCTCGAACGTGCCCGTGGCAGTCTCCGGCTCGCCGCCACCGAACAGGCTGAGTTCACGGACGAACGTCGCGGTTCCGCGTACGGTGCTGCCGTCGACCTCGACCGAGTCGACCTGGCTCATGCCGGGCTGCAGGCCGTCGGACATGTCGAAGAGATCGCTCTCCTCGTCGGCGACCCAGTCCTCGTCGCCGATGCTGACCTCCACGTAGTCGGTCTCTTCGACGACCGCCGGGTCGGTGCCCTCGAGCAGGGCCACGATGCTGATGAAGCTGTCGCCGTCGACCCCGGGCA
>JAWLEC010000057.1:0-17241 GCA_041686315.1 Ilumatobacteraceae bacterium | reverse complement strand
CGTGCGGCGATGATCACGGGAACCAGGATCCCAGTCCGGGCCGTGACCCGCAAACACCCATGATCCGACATGTGCTACAATGAAGCACATGGCGGAAGTGGGGATTCGTGCGCTGAAGCAGAATGCTTCGGCGGTGGTGGCCGAAGCCGCTGCCGGGGCAACGGTCACGATCACCGATCGGGGTCGGCCCGTCGCCCGGATGACGGCCATCTCGACGTCGCGCCTGCGGGCGGTGATCGATGCGGGCCGCGCTCGGCCCGCGCGTCGCAAGCTGTCGGACCTGCCGGCCCCGGAGCCGGGGCCGAGTCTGTCTGCGGCGCTCGCCGAGATGCGAGACGACGAGCGGTACTGAGGTGGCGTTCTTCCTCGACACGTCCGCGCTGGTGAAGCTGGTTGTGGCCGAACCGGAGACGGATGCGCTCCGTGTGTGGCTGGCGGAGGCCGATCCGGAACTCGTGGCGAGTGACCTGGTCCGGACCGAGTTGATGCGTGCCGTGCGCCGTGTCGTGCCCGATCGCGCGCTGGCGGCCCGAGACGTGCTGGAGGCCGTCACGCTCGTCGAGGTCACGTCAGCGCTGTTCACCGAGGCGGGTCGCCTCGATCCTCCCGACCTGAGGTCGCTCGATGCGATCCACCTCGCCGTCGCTCTCGACCTGGGCGACGACCTCGAGGGGCTCGTCACCTACGACGAGCGTCTGGCCGCGGCTGCCATGTCGAACGGGGTGGCGGTCGTCGATCCGTCGTGACGCCGTGCGATGTCGTCCCGGATCGTCGGTGTCAGCTGCGATCGGACGGCTTGCCGATGTCGTCGCGCTCGTGGCCGAGGATGCGGTCCACGGCGGCGCCCACCGTGGGCGCGAAACGGTCGGGCCCGAAACGGTCGCCGAGGCCACGCCGCACCAGATCGTCCTTCACCGGGCCCTTCAGCTCGGCGATGACCAGCTCGATGCCGTCGCGGGCGAGTGCATCGTCGAGCTGGACCAGCTCGTCGACCGCCGTGGAATCGATGCCGGTGATCGGCTCGGCGGCCAGCACGACGTGGCGGACGTCGTCGCGATCGGCCACACGTGCACGGACCCACTCGCCGAAGAGACCGGCGTTGGCGAAGAACAGCGGCGCGTCGAAGCGGACGATCACGATGTCGTCGATGCGTTGCCCCTCGGGGTGGCGGTCGAGGTCGTGATAGCCGCGGACCCCGGGGCGCCGCCCGAGTTCCGCCCGGTAGGGGCGCCACGCCCGCTCGACGAAGGCGACGAGCGACAGTGCGATGGCGATCACGATGCCCTCGAGCACCCCGACCAGCACCACGCCCAGGAACGCTGCCGCACTCAGCGCACCGTCGAGGCGGTCGATGCGCACCAGTCGGACGAACGCTCCCACATCGGCGAGCGTGGAGGCGGCCACGATCACGACGGCTGCCAGCACGGCCGAGGGCAGCAAGCGCATGATGTCGGGCACACCGATGACGAAGGCGACGAGTGCCAGTGCACCGACGACGCCGACGAGCTGGGTGTGTCCACCGGCCTGCTCGGCCACCGGGGTCCGAGACGACGACGCCGAGACGGGGAATCCCCCGAACGCGCCCGCCGCCATGTTCGACAACCCGATGCCCCGCATCTCGTCGCTCCCCGACACCTGGGCGCCGTGACGGGAGGCGAACACGCGCGACAGCACGCTGGTATCGGCGAAGGCGATCAGGGCGATGCCGAACGCCGGGCCGGCCAGCGACCGCACGTCGCTCCACGACAACCCGTCGAGTGCCGGGCTCGGGAGCCCCGACGGCAACCGGCCGACCACCGGCAGGTCGTCGCTCCATCCTCCGAGCGCGATGGCGATCATCGAGACCGCCACGACCACGACCATCGCTCCGGCGCGCTGCCACCACGTGCCCAGCGCGATGATCACCGCCAGCCCGACGAGGCCGAACGCAGCAGCGAGTGTGCCGGCGTCGCCATCGGACACGCCGGTGACGAAGCCACGCAGGTCGTCGATCACGGAATCGGCGTCGACCGAGAATCCGACGAGTTTCGGCAACTGGCTCACGATGACCACCAGGGCGATCCCGTTGAGGTAGCCCAGCCGGATCGGCTTCGACAGCAGGTCGGTCACGAACCCGAGGCGGAAGATGCCGCCGAGCAGCAGCAGGCCGCCCATCATCAGTGCCAACAAGCCGGCGAGCGCCACCGCTCGGTCGGGGTCGCCGGCGGCCAGGGGAGTGATGGCCGCGGCGATGATCGGCGCCAGCGCGGAGTCGGGCCCCAGCACGAGCACCCGGGACGACCCGACGAGGGCGTACACCAGCAGCGGCACGATCGTGGCGTACAGCCCGGTCACGGGCGGGAGGCCGGAGACCTCGGCGTAGCCGATGCCGGCCGGCACGAGCACCGTGGTCAGCACCAGGCCGGCGACGATGTCGTCGCGCAGCCATCGCCGCTCGTAGTGCCGGGCCGTGCGGAGCCCGGGCAGCCAGTCGGACACCATCCCC
Organism: Ilumatobacteraceae bacterium; assembly: GCA_041686315.1. Taxonomy (GTDB): domain Bacteria; phylum Actinomycetota; class Acidimicrobiia; order Acidimicrobiales; family Ilumatobacteraceae; genus Sva-07. Next base: position 14,756 of record JAWLEC010000057.1, on the reverse strand, counting down.
ACGCTGCTGTTCTACACCGTCGGGCGAACTCCAGCTCAGGTCAGTCGCTCGGAGGAGCGGATCGTGCTCCCAGGTGATCGAGCACGTTGGCGGTGACCTGCGCCACCGCCGGGTCGCCCAGGCCGAACACCCAGTCGGTCGACCCCACCGTGACGACCTCACCGCCGCCGGCCCCTGCCGGCCGGCAGGTGAGCATCACGGCGTTGCCGTGCAGCACGCGCGCCAGGTTCTCCGCGCTCGTGTCGCCGTGGAGCCGGGCGGCGATGAACTCGGCGTCGCCCTGGTCGCTGAGCGCGGAGATCGACGCCGGATACTCGCCGACGCGCAGGTTGCCCGATGGTGTGAACGCCACGATCTCGACCTCGTCGGGCAGGCCGGGCCGGTGTGCGGCAACGGGCAACTGGTACTCGTCGAAGTTCACCGGGCAGCCCACCGTCTCGTAGCCGACCACGCCGTCGTCGGCCCCGAGCACGTCGCCGTAGGCCAGCCCGGTTCCCCGGAACATCCAGTGATCGTTGCGGTACACGACGAACCCGCCGACCCCACGGGGCGCAGCTGCACCGAAGCGGTGGTAGAGGCCGAAGGCAGACCCGGCACCGAGCAGCTCCCACTCGGGCCGACCCACCAGCGGATCGGCCCACATCCCGGTCATCTCGCCGGGTCGCCCGGCGGCGACCACCGGATCGTTCTCGTGCGCCGAGTACTTGTGACAGACCATCGCCGGGCCGTTGCGGGCGTCCTCGATGCGCACCTGCCAGAACATCGTGTTGCCCGAGAAGCTGGCGACGTTGCCGCCGCGCCGGACGTGGTCCTCCACCGCTCGGCGCTGTCCACCCGACCAGTACTCGTCGTGGCCGACGCTGATCAGCGTGGCGTACGGCGCGAGCAGGTCGGGGATGCGTTCGAGGTCGGACGACACGGCGTAGTCGAAGTGGTACCCGGCGCGCTCGGCCCACTCCACGAACCGGCGCGCGTGCGTGAACCATCCGGTCGAGCCGATGGCCGCCGGGTAGTCGTGTTCCGTGCGATAGCGCTGGAAGACGGTGCCGTCGACGTCGGGCTCCTCGCCGCGGCGCACCGGCCTCGCCTTGCGGTCGTCGCGGTCGACCTCGTCGCGCACGAGCATCCCCCGGCCGAAGGGCCGAGCATGGGACACGCGGTGCCCACCGGTGTACAGGCTGCGGCCACCCCACGTGTTGTAGGCGTGCCAGGTGTTGGTGTCGAGGACGTACAGCGCCGGAGCGGGGGCGGCGACGTCGCCACGCACCACGAACGCCGCGTGGGCCACGTCACGGCCGGCCGGCGCTCCGTGGGCCGTGAGCGTCACCAGGTGGAAGCCCGACCGCCACGTCTCGTCGACCGTGAACTCCACACTGCTCGGCCAACCGCAGCCGTCCGAGTCGGCGTCGTCGGGCGGTGCGACGTACTCGCCGGCGAGGCCGGAGGTCTCCCACACCACCTCCCGCCGGTCGCCCCACCGCTCGACCCGCACGTCGTAGCGGGCGTGCCGCGTCGACACGTGTACCGTGACCCGCTCGCCGTGGCCGTAGTCGAGGCGACCGCAGTAGCCCTCGATGTCGTCGTGGAACGTCTGGTCATCGGCAGCTCTCGAATCCACGGCGCCAGTCTCGCCGATCCGCCTGCGCCGGACCCGAATGAGATCTGGTCGCGATTCACGCGCGCTTCGCGTGACAGCTGTGGGAGACGTGTGCGCGCTGGATAAGACTGGACCATCGAGAACTTCACCGCGCGTACTCGACGGGGGACGGCCGCACTGATCTCGGCTGCACTGTTGACGATGGCTGCCTGCGGCGACGACGGTCCACCGCGCCGGTCGACCTCTGCGGCATCGGACGACATCGTGTCCGCACCTGCGGCACCATCCGAGGAGCGGATCCCCACGTCGCCGCCGTCCACCATGGAGTCGATGGAGTCGATGTCGCCCGTAGCTCCGACCGGATCGGCTTCCACGACCGCTGCATCGACCACCGCCGTATCGACCACCGCTGCATCGACCACCCCCGCCACCACCACGCAACCGCCCCGCACCGAACCGCGGCGGGTGCTGGTGATCGGCGACTCGTCGGCGGCGGGGATGCGCTGGACCGGCGGTGCCACCACCGCGCTGCGCGGCGCCCGGTTCACGCTCGACCTCGAATCGTGTCGACGCCTGGTCGAACCGTCGTGCAACGGGCGCGAGGGCTACACCCCGTCGACTGCGCTCGATGCGCTGCGGTTCCACGCGCTCGGCGGTCACGACACGCTGATCATGGTGACGGGCTACAACGACCTCGACCGGAGCTTCGACGCCGCGTTCGATCTCCTCGTCGCCGAGGCCCGCGCCCAGGGCATCGACACGATCCTGTGGGCCACCTACCGCGAAGACGTGGGATACCAGCTGCCCAACGGGGCGTCGTCGGCCTATGCCCGCATGAACGAGGCACTCGCACTCCGCGTGCTCTCCGGGCAGTATCCCGAACTCCGGCTCCTCGACTGGTGGGCCTACACCCGCGACGCCCCGCACTGGCTGTCGAGCGACGGGGTCCACTTCACCCGCGCCGGCGCCTTCGGGATGGCCGACTTCATCACCCGCACCCTCGCCGCACTCGACGGCCGACCGTGTCCCGTGGCGTGGGAGCTGCTGACCGCTCCGGCCGATCCGTGTCCGCCGCCGCTCGAGGAGCTCGAGCGACGCGGCAGCGTGCCCGGCGTGATGCTGCTCGACGGCTCCTGATCAGCCCGGGAGCCGGCCGTCGGTGAGCAGGGCACGGAGCGCATCGTGGTGCGGCGCCACGTCCTCCGGTGCCGGCTGCAGGCCGAACGAGCCTGCGCACCAGCTCCCGCCGACGTATCCGGCCTTGTTCTCCACCAGGAACGACGACATCCCCAGTGATGCGGCGAAGGTCTCGAAGCCACCGTCGACGTGCGTCGATCGCGGCGAGGTGGGCACGGTCGAGCCACCCTCCCCGGGCCGGCGGAGCCCCGTGGCGTCGGCATAGTCGTTCGCCAGCTCGCGCAGCACGGCCGGAGAGCCCGACTGCGGTGCCACCCAGTTGTAGTTGTCGTGGTGCGAGACGCTGATCGTGGCGCCACGGAAGGGGCCGTCGATCATCGCCGCCGCCAGCTGCCGTGACTCCGTCAGTGAGTGCGGCTGGGGTCCCGTCCGGGTGGTGACGCACCCCGACCCCGTCGGGCGGGGCAGCGCGTTCCAGTCGACCGGGAAGTCGCGGTTCATGTCGACCTCGTGCACCCATCGGGTGTTGGCGGCACGGGCGTCGGGATTGGCGATCGGCACCAGCCACAGCGTCCAGCCGGGGATGCCGCCGCCGGTGACGAGATCGGCGAGCACGCTGGTGCCGGTGTGCTCGTCGCCGTGCAGCCCGGTGGTGATCAGCCCGACGCGCGGTCCGGTCCCGCACCGAAAGGCGCGAAGTGGGCGCCCGTCGGTGGACATGCCGTAGTCGAGCCACTCGTCGGCCTGCGACTCCATGTCGACCGCCTGGATGCCGTACGGCTGCGAACCGAGCACCGCGACGGCATCCGACGACCGGGTGCCCGTGAACCAGCCGTACAGGTCCGCCACCACGTGAACGGCGCCGCCGAGGGAACCGATGGCGATGCCCCGACGTCCGGCGGGCACCAGGGCCTGGCGGGACGCGGTGCCGAACGCCGTCGTGACGGCCGGCGCCGTGAACGTCGGCGGGGATCCCGCGCCCCATGCCGAGACGACCGGGGACCCGTCCACCGGCATGATGGTGATGTTCACGGCGGCTGCCCCGTACGAGCCGGACCCGATCTCCATCTCGCGAGACGACCCGTCGGGGATCGGCTGGCGGACGAGACGGGTGTCGAGCAGACGGGTCGGCGTCATCGGCACGTAGAGCCCGTCCACGGAGACCGCCGCGGCGCCGCCCGTCACATGGCCCGCGACGTCGACCGACACGTGGCCGCCGTCGTCGGAACGGACGTCGAACCCGCCGTCGACCAGCGGCACCACCGTGGTCGAAGCGCCGGGCTGCCGGGGGCCGATCTCGAGGCTGGGTGGGCCGTCGACGTCGCCGGTGGGGTGCACGGTCCACGTGCCGGTGTCGCCCGTCACCTGTACCAGCACGGCGAGTGCATCGGGTGGGCAAGCCCCCTCGACGCTGATCCGGCGGGTCTCCGACGGGGCGAACGGCAGCGCCGCTGCCGCAGTGTCGGCGACCGTGACGGCTTCGGTGGTGACGACGCGGCCGGACGACGACGCCGAGACGACCGGGTCGAACCATCCGAGCACGTCGACGGTGACCGCCTCGGCGTCGTGCAACACGTCGACGGCACCACCGGTGAGCAGGACGAAACACATTGCCGTGCTCGACGGGACGGACCCCGGCGATGTGAGTGCGCCGCTGTCGTCCGCCGGGACCACGGTGACGGCGGACGCACCGCCGGGGCGGGCGACACCCGTGACGCGGACGGCCGCGGCGACGGCGGAGGCGGGCACGCCGTCACGTCCTGCGACCTGCACCCGCGTCCGATCCGCGCCCACGCGCGTCCACCCGCCGCTGCGGCGCGTGTCGGCGAGCTGCACCGGTCGGATCGGCGTGAAGATGCTGGCCCCGGCCGGTGCCGGTGCCGGCGGGAGCGTGGTGGTCGATCCGGCAGGCGCTGCGGTCGACGCCGCTGTGGTCGACGAACCGGCGGGGTTGGTGGACGACGGCGCCGTCCTGCCGCGAGCGGCGTCGGGTGACGATGCACACCCTCCGAGGGTGGCAGCGACGATCAGGCCGGAGCCGGTGCGGAGGAACGTACGTCGGGTGAAATCGGTGTGGGACATGGGCTGACCGCCGTGCATCGACGCTAGCGGCGCATCCTCGGCCGCCCGGCGCGCCCGGCGGTGACCCGGTTTCCCCGGTCGTCGGAGGAGGCAGACTGAGCGGATGAGCGACGTCCGGCGCCGAGTGGTCGTCACCGGCAGGGTCCAGGGCGTGTTCTTCCGGGACGCCTGCCAACGCGTCGCCAACGGGCTCGGCCTGAGCGGCTGGGTGCGCAACCGCAGCGACGGCACCGTGGAGCTGGCGGCGGAGGGGCCGCGGGGTGCGCTCGACCAGCTCGTCGACTGGTGCCGTGACGGCCCGCCGCGAGCACGCGTCACCGGACTCGACATCACCGACGAGCCGCCGGCCGGCGAACGAGGATTCCGGATCCGGTACTGATCCACGTCCGTGCGATGATGCGTCGATGGGATACCGACTGCTCAACGTCGCCGGACGGGCGGCGCTGCTCGACGGGCCGCCCGCCACCGGCACGGGCTATCACGACCTGGAGACCGTCTCGAACGGCCGGCTCGGCAGCGACCCGATGGCTGCCCTGCAGCACCTCGATGTCCTGTCCCGCCTCGACGCCACGCTCGACGGACGCCGTCCGACCGGCACGTTCGGAGACGCCGAGCTCGGGGCGCCGGTGCCCCATCCCGGGCAGGTCTTCGGCGTGGGGCTCAACTACCGCGACCACGCAGCCGAAGGCGGCGCCGACATCCCCGAACTGCCGTTGGTGTTCACGAAGTTCCCGTCCTGCATCTCGCCGCCCGACACCGCCGTCGAGCTGCGCAGCGACCACGTCGACTACGAGGGCGAGCTCGTCGCCGTGATCGGCTCGGGCGGCAGGGAGATCGCCGCCACCGACGCCTGGACGCACGTCGCCGGATTCTGCGTCGGCCAGGACGTCTCCGACCGCGCCGTGCAGTTCTCGTCGCGCCCCGCCCAGTTCAACCTCGGCAAGTCGTTCGACACCTTCGGGCCCATCGGTCCGGCGCTCGTGTCGCTCGACCTGCTCGACGACCCGGGTGACCTCGAACTCACCACCGACGTCAACGGCGAGACCCGGCAGCACGGACGCACCGCCGATCTGATCTTCGGCGTCGCCGAGCTGGTCTCGTACCTGTCGCACATCGTCGAACTCCGGCCCGGCGACCTGGTCTTCACCGGCACACCAGGCGGCGTGGGAATGGCCCAGGGCAAGCTGCTTCGTCACGGCGACGTGGTCACCACGACCATCGACGGGCTCGGTTCCATCACGAACCGGTGCGTGCGAGTGGCCGACCATCCACAAGCGTCGCGGCAGCTCGACGTGTCGCGCCGCTGATCCCGGCGCCGCCGACGGGTGCACCGCCGCCGTTTCGTGCCGGACCGGGGCGGGTAGGCAGCCACTCATGGGCGACACGGCCGTGCCCACACGGAACATCGACGACGTGCCGCGCGTCGCCGACGCCTGGGACGACCTGATCGCCGACCTCGGCGACCGTCGCCCGGCGGTCTTCGTCGACTTCGACGGCACGCTCGCCCCGATCGTCGAGCAACCCGCCGACGCCCGGCTGCCCGAGACGGCGGCTGTGTCGCTGCGTCGCCTCGCCGAGGAGACGTTCGTGGCGGTGGTGAGCGGGCGCGACCTTCCCGACCTCCGCCGGCGGGTCGGCGTCGACGGCCTCTGGTACGCCGGCAGCCACGGATTCGACATCGCCGGACCGGGCGACGAACAGCACAGCGTGGAGGCCGCCGACGAGGCGCTCCCGGTGCTCGACGAGGCCGAGACCGACCTCTCGCGGATCGCCGAACGGATCCCCGGGGCCGAACTCGACCGGAAGCGGTACTCGGTGGCGACCCACTACCGCCGCGTGCCCGCCGACCGGATCGACGAACTGCACACGGCCACGGCCGACGTCGCCCGCCGCCACGGCCTGCGATGGTCCGACGGCCGCAAGGTGGTCGAGGTGCAACCCGACGTCGACTGGCACAAGGGCCGCGCCGTGGAGTTCCTCCTGCGCCGGCTCGATCTCGACGAGCACGAGGTGATCCCGGTCTTCGTCGGTGACAGCTCCACCGACGAGGATGCGTTCGAGGTGCTCGCCGACCGCGGGATCGGGATCGTGGTCCGCAACGACGAACGGGCAGCACCCGACACTGCCGCCCGGTACGCCGTCGACGGGCCCGAGGAGGTCCCGGCCCTCCTCGATCGCCTCGCCGAGAGGCTCGCCGGGTAGGCCGGTGGCAACTCAGCGGCACCCATCGTCGAAGATGGGTGGATGACCACACCTGCCGACGCCCCGCCCGTGCTCGAACTCCGCTCCACGCTCACCGACGACGGCACCGTCGTCCTCGCCATCCGCGAGACCGACATGCCGACCGTCGCCGACGACCAGGTGCTGGTGCGCGTCGAAGCGGCACCGATCAACCCGTCCGACCTGGGGATGCTGTTCGCCATGGGTGACATCTCCGCCGCCACCGCCACCGAGTCCGACGGACGTCCCGCCGTCGCCGCGCCGGTGTCGGCGGCCGCCGTGGCCGCGCAGGCCGGTCGTGTGGGCAAGCCCATGCCGGTCGGCAACGAGGGTGGCGGCGTGGTGGTCGCCGCCGGCTCGTCGCCCGAGGCCCAGGCGCTCCTCGGCCGCACCGTGGGCTTCCTGTCGGGCAACGCCTACGGCCAGTACCGGGCGGTGCACCACAGCCAGTGCCTGCCGATGGCCGACGGCACCGACCCTGCCGATGCCGCCGCCGCATTCGTCAACCCGCTCACCGCACTGGGGATGGTGGAGACGATGCGCGCCGAGGGGCACACCGCGCTGGTCCACACCGTCGGGGCCTCGAACCTCGGGCTGATGCTCGACCGGATCTGCCGCACCGACGGCGTCGGACTCGTCAACATCGTGCGCCGACCCGAGCACGTCGAACTGCTGCGTTCTCAGGGAGCCGAACACGTCTGCGACTCGAGCGCCGACTCGTTCGTCGACGACCTCACCGACGCACTGCGCGCCACCGGCGCCACGATCGCCTTCGACGCCATCGGGGGCGGCGACCTGGCCAGCACCCTGCTGTCGTGCATGGAGAAGGTGGCTGCCGAGAGCGCCGGCGAGTTCAGCCGTTACGGCTCCGACACGCACAAGCAGGTGTACATCTACGGTGGGCTCGACCGGTCACCCACCATCCTGCGACGCGACTTCGGGTTCTCGTGGGGCATCGGCGGCTGGTTGCTCACCCCGTTCCTCACCAAGCTCGGGCAGGAGGGCGCCGACCGGCTCCGCCGGCGGGTGGCCGACGAGATCACCACCACCTTCGCCAGCCACTACGGCACCCGGCTCTCGCTCCACGACGCCGTCGACCCCGACCAGGTTCGTCGCTACGGCCGGATGGCCACGGGCGACAAGGCGCTCGTCACCCCGAACGCCTGAGCGTCGCCGGCGACGAGCCCGGCGAGACGCTCCACCAGCGCCGGGATCCGCTCACGCAACGCGTCGCCGATGGCGTCGAAACCGACATGGTCGACGCCGATGCCGACGATCCGCACCGACCGTGGTGTGCGGCCCAGGTGCCCCGCGAGGGCCAGTGCGTCGGCGACCCCCAGCCCGTGCGTCGACAGCGCCGAGGTGTGCCGGAGGTCGGAGGTCTCCAGCAGCCGGACGTCGCCCACTGCCAGCGCTTCGTCGACGACGGCATCGACGATCACCACGTCGTCCTCACCGGTCCACAGCAGCGGCAGATGCGACATGTCGCCCTCGTGGGCGGTCGTGACGACGCCGGGCAGTCGGCCGGTGAGCGCTTCGACCAGGAGCAGACCGATCGCGTCGTCACCGCGATCGCGGTTGCCGACACCGATCACCACCGTGCTCACGTCGCATCGCTCCCGACATGTTCCAGCTCGACCCGGAGGAAGTGCGTGGCGCAGGAGATGCAGGGGTCGTGATTGCGGATGGCGACCTCGCAGCGATGCTGCAGCTCGGCGCGGTTCGCCGGCTCGTCGTCGCTCGTGGGGTCGGTGGCGCCGGGGTGGCGGCGCAGATGTGCCTCCACGACGCGTCGCACGTCGTGCTCGATGGCCGGCTGGTTCTGAGCCGTCGGCGGCACGATCCGGGCGTCGACGATGTCGCCGTCGGCGTCGGTCTCGTAGCGGTGGAAGAGCACGCCGCGCGGCGCCTCGCTGGCACCCCACGCCGCCCCGGCACGCGGGGGTACGTCGACGGCCGGCACCGCGGGCCGGCAATAGCCCTCGATCAAGGCCCGGGCGGTGATCACCGCTTCGAGCACCTCCAGCCCGCGCACGAGGATGCTGCGGAAGGGGTTGCGTTCGCTCGGCCCGACGCCGATCTCGTCGGCGAGTGCCCGGACCGGTGCCGACAGCCGATCGTGGTTGTTCGTCCACCGCGCCAGTGGGCCCGTCAGGTACGGCTCCCCCGTCCGCCGGCGCCCGTGGAGCGCGGTGGAGTGGGGGACCTGCACCTCCACGAACTCGCGGTCGTAGTCGCCGACGTCGACGTCGAGGCCCCGGTCGGACACGATCCGTCCGTCGAGCACGGCGTACTCGGTCGGGTGCCGCAGCGACACCAGCTCGTGGTCGATCTCGAGCGCCGGGAACTCGAAGCCCGCCGTCCATCGCACCACGTCGGCCGTGGCCTCCTCCGCCCAGGCCAGACGGTCGACGAAGGCGGCCAGCTCCCCGCGTTCGGGGGCGCGGTGGAAGCCGCCGAGTTGCACGTTCACCGGATGGATCGGCCGTCCGCCGACCACGGTCATCAGGTCGTTGCCGAGTTTCTTGAGCTGCAGGACCTGTTCGATGCGGGCGGGTTCACGACCCGCCAGCTCGATGCCCGACGCCGCACCGAGGAAGTCGGGTGCGTGGAGGAAACCGATGTGCAGCATGTGGCTCTCGATCCACTCACCGGCATACAGCAGCCGGCGCAGGTCGCGTACCGCACCGTCGACGGTGACACCCGAGATCCGCTCCAGCGCGGCGGCCGCCGACATCTGGTACGCAACGGGGCAGATCCCGCAGATGCGGGCGGTGATGTCGACCGGCTCACGGTGGCCGCGCCCGCGGAGGAACCCTTCGAAGAAGCGGGGCGGTTCGTAGATCCGCAGGCGGAGATCGCTGATCTCGCCGTCGGTGACCGACACGTGCAGCGCACCCTCGCCCTCCACCCGTGACAGGCTGCCCACCTCGATGTCGACGTCTCGATGGGTCATCGCCGTTCCTCCCCGTACGCGAGCTCACGGAACTCGGGCGACCACCCGCTGAAGCCCCGCCACAGCCGCCGCCGCTCGACCGCAGGGACCCCCATCTCCACGAACTGCCGGTCGAGCGCCTGCGCAGCGGCGGACTCCGACGGCCCGAAGCAGCCGTAGCAGCCGCGGTCGAACGAGGGGCAGAGGGCGCCGCAACCGGCGTGCGTCACGGGGCCGAGGCACGGGGTCGACCGTGCCGCCATCACGCAGACCGTGCCCCGGGCCTTGCACTCGCTGCACACGCTGGCCGAGCTGATGCGCGGCGGCCGGCCGGTGAGGTACGCCGTGATCAGCTCGAGCAACTGACCCCGATCGATCGGGCACCCCCGGAGTTCGAAGTCGACCGGCACGTGGTCGGCGATCGCCGTCGACGTGTCGAGCGTGGACACGAACTCGGGACGGGCGTACACGATCGACGCGAACTCCTCGACGTCGGCGCCGTTGCGCAACGCCTGGATGCCGCCGGCCGTGGCGCACGCCCCGATCGTCACCAGCACCGACGACTGCTCCCTGATGTCGACGATCCGCTCCAGGTCGTCGGGCGTCGTGATCGATCCCTCCACGAGCGACAGGTCGTACGGGCCCTCCAGAACGGCGCTCGACGCCTCGGGGAACGAGGCGACCTCGAGCTGCCCGGCGACGGCGACCAGCTCGTCCTCACAGTCGAGCAGGCTCAGCTGGCAGCCGTCGCAGGACGCGAACTTCCAGACGGCCAGGCGGGGCACGCGGCCCTCGGGACGGGGAATCACGGTCGGACGGCTCATCGAACGCTCCTCACAGCTCCGCCACGCCCAACAACCGGCCGACCTGCGCCGCGTCGACCACCGGACCGTCGCGGCACACCAACAGCGGCCCCAGCTGGCAGTGGCCGCACCAGCCGTTGGCGCAGTGCATGTTGCGTTCCAGCGTGAGCTGGATCGACGACTCGGGAACACCCAGGTCGTCGAGTGTCCGCAGCGTGGCGGCCATCATCGGGTCGGGCCCGCACACGTACACCGCGAGTTCCCCGCCCCGGCCATCCAGCGCGGGCCCCAGCAGGTCGGTGACCGGGCCCACCGGTCCGCCCCAGCCTCCGGCGGCACCGACCCGGTCGACGGTACGTCGAACGTCGACGGCGTGGCCGCCGACGACACGCCGGGTGAGATGATCGAGCCAGGATCCGAAGACCTGCTCGCCGGGCTCACGGAAGCCGGCCAGCACCGAGACGCCGACGGCTCCGCGGTCCTGTGTGGTGACGGCCTCGGCGGCGGCCCGCAACGGTGCCACGCCGATGCCCCCCGCCACGAACAGCGCATGTGCGCCCCGCACCCGGCGCAGGTCCCACGGCCGCCCGAACGGGCCCCGCACGGTGATCACGTCGCCCGGTCGGGCGGCGCACAGCACCGACGTCACCGCCCCGGCGCGGCGCAACGTGTAGCGGTGCGACGACGTCGTGGAGGAGCTGATCGAGATCGGCACCTCCCCGACGCCGGCGACACCGATCATCGAGAACTGGGCCGGTTCGAACGCCGGCAGCCCACCGGCGAGCGGGGCGACCTCCAGCGTCACGACGTCGTGCTGCTCGGGCACCGTGGAGACCACCCGGTACGGCACCGGGCAGTCGGGTCCGGAGGCATTCACGGCGCACCTCCGCCCGGTGCGCCGCCGGTGCGTGCGAGCAGGCGCTCCGCTTCGGCGGTGACGTCGATACCGACCGGGCACCACGAGATGCAGCGGCCGCAGCCCACGCAGCCCGACGTCCCGAACTGGTCGTGCCACGTCGAGAACTTGTGGGTGAACCACTGCCGGTAGCGGGCCGCGTGCGACGAGCGGACCGGTGCGCTGCCGACCCTGCTGTACTCGAGCTCGAAGCACGACGCCCACCGCCGGTGCCGTGTGACCACGCTGCCGGAGAGGTCGCCGACGTCGTCGATCGACGTGCAGAAGCACGTGGGGCAGACGGCCGTGCAGTTGCCACAGGCGACACACCGTTCGGCGACGTCCGACCAGAGGTCGATGCCACCCGCGACGGCGGCCGTACGGATCGCGGCGGCATCGACCGACCTCGTCATCGACGCCTCGGCGCCCGCGCGCGCGTCGGCGACGCGACCGAGGTCGGAGGGGGACGCCGACCTGGCGTCCCATCCCTGGCGGTCGAGCCGCCCGACGAGTTCCCGGCCGGTGCCAGAGCCGGCGCTGATCACGTAGTCGGGGTCGGCCGTCTCGTCACCGGCGGCGGGCGGGAGCTCGGTGAGCCGGAGGTCGTACGCGGCGCTGCCGTCCGAAGCGTGGGGACCGGTGCCCATCGACGCGCAGAAGCACGTCGCTGCAGGCGTGTTGCAGTCGACCACGACGACGACCACGTCGCGACGGGCCAGGTACACGGGCTCCGGCGACTCGGGCGCCTCCAGGAGCACCCGGTCGAGGACGCCGATCGCGGCGAGGTCGCACGGCCGCACCCCGAACAACACCGCCCGCGGCTGCACCGGATCCGCCGCCGCGGTCCGGCGCACGGTCACCGGGGACGTCCGGCCGTCCTGCGAGAACTCCATCGTGGGGATCTCGGCCGGGTGCAGCAGCGGCTTCCACGTCTGGGGTCCCACCGCCCAGCCGAAACGCGACCGGCCGTCGCCGTGGGTGAGGCGCCCCCGACCGGGGCCGTGGTCGGTGCCGACCCCGACGGGCAGCTCGTCGACCGACCCGATCGGCCGCACGACGACGGCTCCGTCGCGTTCGACCGGCGCGTACACGCGCATGTCGTCGTCACGGAATGCGTCGACGAGCGCCTGCAGGCCGGCGAACCCGATCGTCCGCGTCGCGTCGTCCGTGGGGTTCACGACGGCACACCGATCCGGTCGACGAGTTCCAGCTGCCGCCGGGTCACCGACGCCAGTGCCGCAAGCTGGCGAGGTGAGAGGACGTCGCAGACCGTGCCCCAGTGGATCGACACGACGTCGCCGGACTCCACGGGGAGCGGCGACGACACCTCCTCGGGCTCGGCCGGGTGCAGCTGCAGCCGGCCGTCGTGCCAGCGCAGAGGTGCCCGGTCGACGACCGCCCGGTCGCCGACGACGGCGCGGACACGCCCCCAGCTGATCCGGCACCGGTCGACGATCTCCAGCGGCTGGTCGACGACGCCCTGGCGCATCAGGCCCACCCACGGTGACACCACCAGCACGTGGAACGCGTGGTTGGCGCAGCCACCGTCGACGGCAGGCTCGAACCGGTACCAGCGGCGGCCGGCCCGACGTCGGAAGCGCTCGTCCAGTGACCGGCCGAGCGCGGCGACGTCCACCCGGTCGAGCAGCGAGTTCCCGAGCCAGTACGCCTCCACCACGGCGTCGTCGAGCGGATCCTTCGACGGGGCGGCTCCCGCCAGCAGCTCCAGGTACGGGTAGGCGCCCTCGAACGCCCGTGCGGTCCGCCGCAGCTCGTCGCCGGCTGCACCGCCGGCCGCCGCCAGCTCGGCGAACTCGTCCGGATCCGGCCCGCAGTACCCGCGCCGGTTCGGGGGTACGGCGTAGCGCGCGAACCGCGCCGGGCCGGCCGACTCCGGAGCGAGCGTCGTCATCGCGGCGCCTCCGCCGTTCCGTGAGGACGGCCGACGCCGGTCGGGCGAGCGAGGGCCACGCCGGGGCGGGACCCGTCGTGTCGACTCCGGGCCACCACGAGTGCCGCCCCGGCGACGATCAGCAGCCAACCCGGCAGCCGTCCGTCGACGGGTTCCCCGCCCACGACGAGATCGAGCAGGCCCGTGATCACCGCACCCACGACGAGGATCGCCGCGACGTCGGTGACCGGCGCAGCGGCGAGTGCCCGGTACCAGAGCGACACGAACAGCGCGAGGATCGGCCCCGTCACGGCGACCCAGGCCCACTGGCTCGCATCGAGCGCCGCCAACTCGTCGAGCCGACCGGTGAACGCCAGCCACATCACCAGGAGCACGCTCCCGGCGCCGAGGCGGACCGCCGCCACCGTCGCCGCCGGCACGTCGGCCACGACCCGCTTCACCACCACCAGCTCGACCGACCAGCACAGGGTGGCGGCGAGGATCATCAGCTCGCCGGCACCGAGGTGCAGGTTGCCCAGACCGCCGGTGAGCAGCGCGTGCCCGGCGACCAGCAGGGCGACGGCGGCCACCTGGACGACACCCACCGACTCGCGGAGCACGACCACGGCGAGCACGGCTGCCCACACGACGAGGGTCTTGTGGATGAACGCGGCGTCGGTCGACGTGGCCCGGGCGAGCCCCTCGAAGAACAGCACGAACGGGACGGCACCGCCCACGACCGCCACGGCGACGAGCCCGGCGCGGTGTGAGCGGAGATGCGTGGCGGCACCCGGCCCTCTCGCCGGCGACGCGAGTGAGGCAGCCACGACGACGAGCAGCAGACCGGCGACCAGGTTCTTGGCGGTGGTGTAGACGGTGGGGGACGGGAACGCCCCGACGGCTTCACCGTTGACGAACACCGCCACGCCCGACACGCAGGCAGCAGCGACGGCCAGCCGGAGGCCGTGGCGGTGTCGGGGCTGCGGTCCCATGCGCCGTCACCTCCGGCCGAGTCCCGCCACGACGGCGGACAGCTCGAGGCCGTCGGCTTCGGAGATCCGCTCGAGGACCAGCCCGAGTGCGAGCAGCACCCAGTCACCGGGGGCGATCTCGACGCCCTGGGCGCGCACCACCGACAGTCCGGCCCAGGTCGTGACACCGTCGACGTCGACGGTCGCCGTGTCTCCCTCGACGTC
>JAWLEC010000221.1:0-3932 GCA_041686315.1 Ilumatobacteraceae bacterium | reverse complement strand
GATCGTCGGGCAATCGAACGGTGGTCTGCTTTGCCATGACATCATGATATCAAGATGCAACACGACGAACTGTTGCAGTTCACGGGCGGATATCGCCGGCGATGCAGCGCGAGCTGGAGGGTCCTCGACTGCGGTTATCGAGTGCCCGCGAGCGACGGAACAGGCTCCAGAGATTCGACTATCCCTTGTCACCGATCGGGGGTGCGAGATGCTCTCTTGTGGTGTGAGCTACGAGGAGTTCGTCGAGCGCAACGGGAGTCGCCTGCGGGCGGCGCTGGTTGCCGCGTACGGACCCGACGTCGGCGCCGACGCTGCCGCGGAAGCGTTGGCCTACGGTTTCGAGCACTGGCCGGAACTCGAGTCGATGTCGAACCCGGCGGGCTATCTGTACCGGGTCGGTCAGTCCGAGGCTCGCCGTCACTTCCGGCCGAAGGGGTTCTTGCCGTCGGAGGCGTCGCCGGGTCTGCCGGAGTTCGAGCCGGGTCTTGCGCCGGCGTTGGAGTCGCTCACCGAGCCGCAGCGGATCGGGGTGGTGCTGGTCCATGCGCTCGGGTGGTCGCTGGTGGAGACCGCCGACGTCCTCGATGTCGATGTGTCGACGGTACGGACCCACATCGCTCGGGGTCTGGCGAAGTTGCGTAGTGCGTTGGAGGTGAATGTCGATGTCTCGTGACGCCGACCTGGAACGCCAGCTGCGCGGGTTCGGTGAGACCCTGCGCCAGCAGGTCGGCGAACCGATCGCCCCGCCGACCGCGTCGACCGGCCTATCTGGCCGATCGGGGATCGACGATGGCCCCGATGGGCGTGACCGTCGCCGGTGGGTGGCGCTTGTGGCAGCAGCTGCGGTGGTGGCGCTGGGGATCGGCTTGCTCGCCGTGGTGCAGGTCGACGACGCCCCCGCCCCCGTGGCGACGCAACCGACGGCGCCGGAGCCCACCGCCGGCCCACCGTCCTCCACCACGACGGTGCCACCGGCGCCGTCGGAGCTGACGTCGATCGACCACGTGGTGCTCGTCGACGGCGAGGCGGTCGGCGAGGCGTGGACGACCGGTGTGGCCAACACCTCCGACGAGCTGATCGCACTGTGGGACGAGCTGGGCCTGCAGGAAGCGGTTCCGGCGGTCGACTTCACCACCGACGTCGTGCTCTATTTCAACCCCGCCGAGTCAGGGAGCTGCCGCTTCGGTCCGCTCGACGATGTCGCCCACGACCCGACCACCGGGCGGGTGTTCCCCGTGCTGCCGTACGAGGACCCTGCGTCGGACGTCATCGACGGGGAGCGGGTGTGTACGAGCGATGCGAACCCCCACGCGATTCTGGTCCGGATCGCCCGGCGCGACCTCCCGTCGACCGATTTTGTCGTGTGGGTGAACAACGCTGATCCGCCGACCAACTTCTTGAATCGAGTGACTCGGGTCGCCGCTGGCGAGTTGCTCACCGCCCCGGCGGCACCAACCACGACGATCGTGGATACCCCAGGTCCATCGCGGCCCGACCAACTGGTGGCGATCAACGCCGACGGTGACGCCGTGCTGCTGTCCGAGCCGTCGGCGGAGCCGGTCGTGCTGTTCGACGGGCCCAGCCAGTCCGAACTCGACGCGAACGAGCAGGACGGCCCGGGCCCCAACGTGATCGATCACGTGTCGGTCACCCCTGACGGTTCGTTGGCGTTCGTGGGAACCTGCTGCGAACCGGTCTCCGGCACCTACCTGGTGACCGAGCCACCCGCAGCCGCGACGTACGACGGACCCCTATGGCCAGGCCAGGGATACAACCCGACGGTGAGCCGGGACGGATCGCTGCTCGCAGTGGGGTCCATCGCCGGTGTCGTCGTGGTGAGCGAACTCGCGACGGAACGCCAACTGACCGTCGAGAACGCGAGCGGGATCCCGGACGACCTCGGCGGTGCGTTCACGCCGTACGACCTGGCGTGGAGCGCACCGGACGCGTTCGGCGTGCTCGGCATCTTCGAAGGCGACTGGGTGATCGTGCCGGGCACCGTCGTTGACAGCGATGCGGTCGTGTTGGGTCAGTTCCTCCGGGTTGGCAGCTTCGACGGTGATTTCGACGCGCCGTTCCAGTTCGCCGGCTATCGAGCCGAGGGGGGTTTCCTGGTCCACCGCACCGGCGATGCCACTGCGCAAGGGTTCGGACTGGACGGCACCGCCGCCGGCGAGGTCGACCTCGGGGGTCCGACGCTCTCAGCGTGGTTGGAACCGGACGAGCCGGCGGTTCGGGTGGATGGGCAGGGCACGCTCACCGTCGGCGAACTCGTCGTGAGCGGCGAATACCGGTGGGCTCGGTCCGGATCCACCGTTCGGTAGCAGCGCTGAGAATTGCAGAGGCATGGCATCACGCCGGGCCACACGGCAGGTCACCGACACCAGCCCTGCCATACCAAGATGACTGGCATCTACACACTCAGGCTCCAGGCAGCGGCCGCCCCCCTCGCCGCTCGAGTATCGATCACGCCCAAGCGGGGCACTGCGTAATCCAATCGAGGATGACTGACCGCAGATACGGTCACGTCGGTGGAACCTGCGCTTGGCCGGCCCGACGAGGAACCGCCAGGCGTTCGTCGTCTCCGCGCCGTGCTGAAATGGAGCAGCGAGCACGACTTCTCGTCGGGATGCCCACTGTGGACGGCGTTGTCGTTGGAGGCATCACGTCACGACGACGTCGCCGCGATACTCCTGCAGGCCCCACCGTCACAGCAGCGCGCTTCGATGTTGCTCGCCGCGATCCACGATCTGGTCTTGGCCGGCGTCGAGCATCCGTTGCGCTCGTACTTCCCCACGGTGTCTCGTGATACTCGGCCGGTCGACGATCGCCTGGCTCCGTCCTTCGTTGAGTTCGTCGAGCGCTACGAATCCGAGTTGCGGCACCGTGTGGGTTCGCGAACGGTCCAGACCAACGAGGTCGGACGCGCCGCCGCTATTCGAGTGGCGGTCGCAGCGGTGTGCGCCCACGCGCCGAGCTCGGAGGTCGACGTCGTCGAGATCGGAGCCGCAGCGGGCTTGCTGCTCGGCTTCGACCGCTACCACTGCCGGATCGGCGACAACGCGTTTCCCGCCCCGGACCTTGACCGCGACGGTTTGGTGCTCGAGCCGTCTTTGCTGGGCGGAGCGGTACCGGCTTCGTGGGTCGCCGCCGCGCCGGTCGTTCGGCATCGAATCGGCCTGGACATCAGCCCCCTCGATGTTCGCAGCGTCGAAGATCGTCGCTGGCTGCATGCCTGTGTCTGGCCGAGCCAGACACATCGCCACGATCAACTCGACCGAGCAATCCGCATCACCCGACACGTCGATCCCACCATGGCGACCGCCGACGCCACCCACGTCACCGAACACATCGCTGCGCTGCCTGCGGGTGCCGCGACCGTCGTCGTGTCGAGCTGGACGCTCGCCTACCTGAGCGAACACGACCGCACAGACATCCTCGGCCAACTTCGCGTCCTCAGCGTTGGACGCACGATCAGCCTGGTCTGTCTCGAAGGTGACGGCATCGTGCCCGGGATCACGAGCGCCGTCGAACCAATCGGCAGTCATCCACTCGTCATGTCGATCACGCACTTCGCCGACGGCGAACGCAGCGACCGCATCCTTGGCGCCATCGGCGCTCAAGGCGACTGGATCACACTCATCGACACATGACCACCTGCAGCACGACCGGCACTCGATAACGAGCGAATCGAATCCCGCCCACCACGGCACCTGGCCACTCGGGAACGGCCCAAGCGTGACACGAGATAATCCCGGCCAGCGACGCAAGGACAGTGACCGTCGGTGGTCGCGTTACGAGCGGCCCCTCGACGCCGTCGGCCTGACCGAGTACGCCGGTTCTGCGTCGCGTCGCCGCCGGTTCGGAGCGGGGATTGTGCGCTGCCCTCGGTGCCGAGCTGATCGATAGCGAACTAACCGACGGCGAAGACT
>JAWLEC010000220.1:0-3965 GCA_041686315.1 Ilumatobacteraceae bacterium | reverse complement strand
CCCAGTCGTCGTCGATCGGTTCGCTGCGGCCTCCGACGACCACACCGATCGGTTCCAGTTCGACACGCTCCCGAGTCACCCGGACATCTTCGCAGGCTCCGCCGGGCATCGGACCCGAACGGCTGCACCGTCAGCGACGGAGCGGCTGCTCCAGCGGGACGACCACGACGGCTGGCACATCGGCCGGGTGTCGGGCGGTCCCCACGAGTCCGGCCCGGGGCGGCCATGATGAAGCGGTGCCGCAGACCCGAAGCATCCAATTTCGTCGATCGCAGGTCATCTGGCTCGTGGCCATCGTCGCTGTCGGGGTGATCGTCGGCGTCCTCGCTGGAGCGTGGTGGGGCGTCGGGGCAGCCGTGATGATGCTGGCCATCAGCGAAGTGGTCGAGCGGGCCCAGCGCGCTCGAACCTGACGGCCGCTTCGGCTGCACTTCGATACCGCTTGCGGTCCGATGATGCGCCGTCAGTGCTCGGCGAGCCAGAGCAGCACCGACCGGACACGGCGGTTGCTCTCGTTCTCGTCGGTGAGGTGCAGTTTGGCGAAGATCGAATTGATGTGTTTCTCCACCGACTTCTCGCTGAGGTGGAGACGAGCGGCGACGGCACTGTTGCGCAAACCCTCGGCAACCAGCGAGAGCACGTCACGCTCGCGTTCGGTGAGGTCGTCGAGCGGAGACGGCCGGCGCGCCCTCGACATGACGAACACGTCGATCGCTGCGGCATCGATCGACGAACCCTGTGAACACACGGCGTCGATCGCGGCTGCGAGCTGGCGACGGTCGGCGACGTTCTCCTTCAGCAGGTAGGCGAGCCCGTCGGTGCCGTCCTCGAGGAGTTCGATCACGTAATCGGCGTCGAGGTACTGGCTGAGCACGATGACGCCGGTGTCGGGGTGCCGCGACCGGATCTCTCGGGCCGCGCGTATGCCTTCGTTGGTCAGCGTGGGCGGCATCCGGACGTCGGTGATCACGAGATCGGGGCGATGTTCGTCCACGGCGGCGATCAGGCCGGGATGGTCATCGGCCTCGGCGACCACCTCGACGCCGTCGAGTGTGGCGAGCACTGCACTGACCCCTCGGCGCAGGAGCAGGGCGTCGTCGGCGATCACGACCCGCCTCACGCCGGGCTGCCCACCCCGACAGCGAGCGGCACGCGGGCCGTGATGGTCGTACCGGCGCCGATGTCGCTGTGAATCGTCAGATCGCCGCCGATCGCCCCGACGCGGTCGCCCATGTTCAGCAACCCCCGAGAATCGGTGTGCTCGTCGATGTCGAACCCCGGGCCGTCGTCGACCACGACGACCACGAAGTCGCCGTCCTCCTCGGTCAACGAGATCGTGATCGTCGTGTCGGCGGTGCCGTGCTTGATGGCGTTCTGGATCGCCTCCACACACAGGAAGTACAACGCAACCTTCGTGCTCCCGTCGATCTCCGACGTCGACGAGTCCTGGATGTCGATTCGCGCCGAGGATCGCCGTGCCACCCCGTGCAATGCACGTGCCAGGCCGAGCTCGTGGAGCCGGGCGGGATACACGCCTTGCGCGAGGTCGCGCAGTTCGTCGACGGCCCCGGTGGCCTCTCGGTGCATCGCCATGAGCGACTCGCTGGTCGGCGCACGACCTTCCTCGATCAGTTCGGCGGCGAGCCGGAGTTGCAGCGAGAGTGAGATGAGCCGCTGCTGGGCCCCGTCGTGGAGATCGCGCTCGAGGCGGACACGTTCGTCGTCGGCAGCGACGAGCAGCCGCCGCCGCGACTCCCGCAGTGCCTGCTCGGCAGCGCGGAGCTGGCGATTCTGGCGGACGGCACGTTGCAGACCGCGCAGATGGACGAGGTTCAGCTCCTGGATGTCACCCATGACGAGCAGCAGGTTGGCGCCGACGTAGGCCAGGAGGACACCGAGGAACACCGGGCGCGGGATCAGATCGTCGAGACCCACGCCGTCGCTGGTGAAGGCGATGTAGGTGATCGCGATGGCGATCACCACCGTGACGGGAATGAGTCGTCGGACGAATCGTCGGTCGAGATAGGTGGCAGCGAGGACCACCGGTCCGATCACGTTCTGCATCGCGATCGGCAGTGTCTCGGGGACGATCAGCACGAGCGGGAACAGCAGGTACCAGCTGCCGAGGTTCGCCCAGAGGATGCCGCGCCGCAGGTCGCCTCGCCGGAAGCACGGAGCCGCCATCCATCGGAACGGGATGACCAGCGCGACGCATCCGGCGAGCACCGCTGCCCACCAGGAGCGGTATGCGACGGCGAAGACGAGAACGCCGAGCGCGAACACGGCGATCGCCCGCTGGTCGGAGACGTTGTTGGCGACGAGCCAGTCCCGCGCCTCCCGTCGCACTTCGGGGATCTCCGACTCGGCCACCGACTCCAGGTCGATGTCGGCGTCGTCGTCGATGCTCCAGGCGGCGCCCGCCGCCGAGTCGCTGGGCTGGCCGGCGGTGGTGTCGGTCATCTCGGAAAGCTAGACGCCATCCCACCTCGGGGATGTCGACCATCTCGGCTCAGTACTCCCTCGACGAGATGACCTTGCCGAACATGTCGACGTATCCGACCCAGTTGGCGTCCCCGACGTTCACCGTGGTGCTGTGCTGATCGTTGGTGTCGAGAATCGCCCACCGGTCACGGATGGCCCCGGCGAGGCTGGTCGGCCGGTTCCGCTGGTTCCACATGGCGACCTGGTCGCAGGGCCCCTCGATCGGGCTGTTCCAGTGCATCCGCAGGTTGTCGATGGCGAACGGGATCGGATCGTTGTAGCTCGTCATCCACACCGTCGGTGGCCCGAAGTAGCGGGTGGCGCCGACTCGGCGGTTGTACTCGGCACGACCGTGGTCACCGAAGTCGGGGATCAGGTGGAGGCAGCCGCCGTAGTTGCGTCCGTCACCGAAGTTGCGCCGGACGTTGGTCGTGCCGTCGATGCCGTGGAGCACGGTCACGTTGCGGATGTGCGAGTACGGATTGCTCGTGCCGATCGCGGTCGGTACGTGGGGTACGGGATCGTTCGGGTTGACGATGGCGAACGAGACCGGGACGAACGAGGCGTGATGATTCGACATCGTCGTCGACAACGACCGTGGCGCACCGTAGGTGTAGGTGACGACCTCGGTGCGTTGATAGCCCAACGCCATCAGATCGTCGACCAGGTCGATCGACCCGATCGTGGCGAGCGCACCACCGAGGCTGTGACCGGTGAAGTACACCCTCGTCCCGTCGCCCGAGGCGCGGTGCTCGTTGCGCAGCACGGTGATCAACTGATTCCGGACGGCGAGGTAGGCGGTACCGAATCCGCTGTGGACGGCGTTGGAGACCACTCGGCCGTCGGGGAGCGCCCACGGTCCCCGGAGCACACCGACGTCGGTGAGGATGTCCGCGACGTTGAGCTCGGTTCCACGGAACGAGACCACCAGGTCGTCGGTGTCGACGTTGCGGGCCACGATCACCTCGGTGTCGGTCACTGCACCCAGACCCGGGTGTCCACCACGGAGCGCCGCACGGAGCTCCCAGCAGGCCATCCGATCGGGGAAGTGGCTCGTGGCCGGGAACTCCAAGGTCTCACCGGGCACGGCGACACCGGGTTCGATCGCATAGGCCCGGGAGGCGAGCCCGAACATCGTGCCAGCAGTCGTCGTGTCGTAGCCGGTCGTGGACGGCATCGCGCACTGCGGCCGGACAACTCTCGGCTCGTCCGGCGGGCTCGGCGTCTCGGGATCTTCGCGGGTGTCGACTCGACGATCGGGGGCGCCGTTGGCGGTGGCGGGCGTGTAGGCGTTGCCGGCGATGGTGCCGAGGTGGTCGGCAACGAGGTCAACGGTGGTGTGGACACTGTTCTGGTAGCAGACCCGGCCGTCGTTGCCGATGGCCGCCACCGCGACGTTGGGGTCGACGCTGCCGGGGAAGAAGTTGGTGTTCGAGGCAACGGGTGGGTTGTTGCTGACGTTCGACGAGATGAGCTGGCCATTG
>JAWLEC010000056.1:0-17501 GCA_041686315.1 Ilumatobacteraceae bacterium | reverse complement strand
AAGCCACTGACCGACTACCTCTGGAGGTTGGGAATCGTGGCCGTCGTCGTCGTACCGTTGGCCGCCCTGGTGGGGATCTTGCTGGCGCGACGTCTGAGCCGTCCGATCGGGCCCGCCGTGGAGGCGGCCCGTGCCGTGGCAGACGGTGACCGCGATCCGCAGTTGCCGGATCTCGGCCAGGACGAGTACGGCGACCTCGGGCGCCGGCTGAAGCGGATGGCGGCGCTGCTCGCGGCTCAGGAACGAGCACTCGACGACGAGTTCCAGCGCAAGCGCGAGCTGATGCTGGCGGTGCTCCCGGCCCACCTCGTCGATGCCGACGGATCGGTGACCGACACCGGCGAGCGCGTCGACGAGGCCACGGTCGTGGCGGTCACGGTTCGGACGGGCAACGACATCGACGACCGGCTCGCCGAGCACCTCGCCGCCGCCGCCCGGACCGCCGAGCGGCTCGCCGAGGAGCACGGACTCGAACGGATCCGCATTGCTGCCGACCGGTACCTGTTCGTCAGCGGAGCCGGGCAGGACGGCAACGGCGTCGAGCCGGCCCTCGAGTTCGGCCGCAGGTTCGTGGCGGCGAGCCGCGAGCTCGATGCCGAGATGGGCAACGACGTCGTCGTCCAGGTCGGCCTCTCCACCGGGTCGGTGGCCACCGGGGTGCTCGAACGCGGCAGCCTCACCTTCGGCGCCTGGGGTGAGCCCGTGCGTCGGGCGCTGGCGATCGGTGCGCTGTCGCGTGCCGACGAGATCCTCCTCGACGAGAGCACGGCGTCGAGCGTCGCGTCACGCGACGGCATCGTGGCCGTCGACGGTGTCGTCGATCTCGACGAGCAGCCGATGTCGCTCTACTCGCTGGCGATCGACCCGGCGACGGGGGACGCCGCCTCCGACCGGGTCTCGGCCGGTGGCGACCCGTCCGACGTCTCGCCGGGCGTGCCGGCGGCCGGCGGTGGCTCGTCGGGCTGATCGATCCCGGACCGACCGATCCGGGCCTGCGAGTCGGACAGCACCTGTCGGCGCAGCCCCTCGACGGCGGTGACGAACAACACGGTGAAGACCACTGCCGGGAGCCAGTGCCGGGCGCTGAATCCGGGGAAGACGGCGAGGAACACGAGCAGGGCGAGAACGGCGAGGGCCCATGTCGCGGCTGGGCGCTCGGCCACGGGGGTGAGGGCGCGACGGGTGACGACGGCCGGCCGCGACGGGCCGATGAGAACGGCGTAGAGCGCCACCACCACACCCAACGCCACGCCCGCCCACGCCAGCTCGTCGAGCAGGTTGGTGGCGATGGTGACGATGGAGTTGGAGGCGCTGCGCACGTCGCTCGCCTCGGCGAGCTGTTCGGTCGCCAGCCGGACGGTGACGCGGCGCGAGATCAGCAGGAGCACGCCACCCGCGGCGAGCGCCACACCCACGTTGCGGAGCGCGACGCGGCGGTCAACCGCCAGCCAGACGGCCAGGGCGTAGAGAACGGCCACCACGACGAAGAGGTACACGCTCATCACGTCGACGACGGCGACGACCCGTTGCATGGCATCGAGTTCGTCGGACTCGAACACGACGAACATGCCCGCATCCTCGGGGATCCGTTCGAGGACACGGTCGGGCAGACCCAGCCGTTCCCCCAACCTGGTGACGAGCACCCCGGCGTCGAACGCGACGGTGCCGTCGGCGGTGCTGATCGAGTCGGGGGTCTCGTCGCGCAGGATCGCCACGAACCTGCTGTGGGCCCGCTGGTTCAGCTCCGTCCACGCGGTGGACACTGCCGACGACGCCAGCAGCCGATCGGCGACACGGACGGCGTTGCCCTCCACGGTGGCCGCCAGCGGGCCGGCCAGGCCACCGACGGCGTCGGGCAGCAGTTCCTCGAAGGCCCCGGTGACGTCGACCTCGCGGAACAGCTCGGCCACCAGGAACGTGGCGAGTGCGTCGCGGATGTCCTCGTCGTCGAGCAGGCGGTCGGACACCTCCACGAACTCGTCGGTCTCGAGCACCTGGCGGTCGAGCCACGAGTTCAACGTGGCGCTCATCGCCACTGCGGTGGCCACCACGATCAGCAGCCACACCACCCAGCCCGGTGCCCGTGTGCGCCCGGAAGGCGCCGTGTCGTTCAATTCAGATTCCGAGCAGCTTGGCCTTGGCGGCAGCGAACTCCTCGTCGCTGAGTACACCTGCGGCCTTCAGGTCGGCGAGCTTGGTGAGCTGCGTCATCAGGTCGTCCGAACCGGCTGCTGCCGAGGCAGCGGGCGCCGGTGCGGGGGGCGGAGGCGGCGGGGCCGCCTGCTCCGACTTCAGCTGCTCCATCTGGACCCGCATCTCCGCCAGCTGCTGCTGGGACTCGAGGGCTGCCTGGTTCGCCGCCTGCTGCTGCGCTGCAGCCTGCTGCTTGCCGAGCTGTCCGGCCTGGACGGCGCCGACCGTGGCCGACGCGGTGCCGGCGACGACGGCGGTACGCGCCATCGTGCCGAGGAGTCCGGGGCGTCCTCTGCGACGTCGCATGATGATGATCTCCTTGGTCGGTTCGAGTCGTTGCGGATGCGGTGTGCGGTGGGCGGGTGCGGTGGGCGGATGCGATCCGGCTCAGTCGTCGGCGTCGTCGAGTTCGTCGAGTTCGTCGAGCAGTTCGTCGACGACCGTGCCGGGGACCCGGAAGTTGCTCACGAGCACACCGCCGGAGCCGACGACGGCGTCGCGGAACTGCTTGGCCCAGGTGTGTTCGAAGACCAGGATCGCCTCGGCGCTGTCGGGCTCGAGGGCGGCGGCGAACTCGGCGACGTCGTCGTCGGAGATCAGCGACTCCACCTGGTCCATCATCTCGGCGAGCTTGGCCGCGTCGTCGTCGGCGCCGACCTCGGCGAACTCGGTGAAGGTGACCTCGCCGGCAGCGTCCTTCTGCACCAGCACGCCGTCGATGATACTGATGATGTCGGCATCGACGAGCCGTTCGAGTTCGGGCAGGATCCGGCCGTCGAGTCGGTTGCCGGGGAAACCGACGACGAGCACTTCGATCGGGCCGAGGGTCATGTGGTCTCCTGAGATCAGCGGATCGGGCGTGTTGTTCCCGAGGACGCCAGGAATCTAGCCCGGCGCGAAGCGGTTGCAGCTCACCCTGATCGGGTGGTTGCGGCAACGACGCCCGTCGGACAGGATGTCCGGCGGCTCACGCACCTCCGCGGCGGCCACGACAACGAAAGAGGACATCATCGTGCTACTCGCAGCAGACTGGGGCGTCGGCCAAGTCGTCTGGTCGCTCCTGTACTTCTTCCTGGTCTTCGTCTGGATCATGTTGATCTTCAACCTGTTCGGAGACATCATCCGCAGCGACGACCTGAGCGGCTGGGGCAAGGCCATCTGGTCGATCCTGATCATCTTCTTCCCCTTCGTCGGGATCTTCGCCTACCTGATCGTGCGTGGCGGTGGTATGGCCGAACGCCAGGTGAAGGCGATCAGGCAGCAGGAGGCAGCGGTGCAGGACTTCATCCGCACCACGGCCGGTGGCGGCACGAGCGACGCCGAACAGCTGGCGAAGCTCGCCGACCTGCACACCAGCGGCAAGATCGACGACACCGAGTACGCCGCAGCCAAGGCCAAGGTCATCAACGCCTGAGCGTTGCATCCGGTGTCAGACACCGGATGCAACACCGCCCCGGTTCACGTGGGCGTCACGTCCGGCTGTCTGCCGACGTGGCGCCCTCGTCGCGTCCGAGGCCCGTCACGCCGTGGCGAACTCGGCCACCGGCCGGGCGTCGTCGCGTTCCTCGGCGACGGCATCGCCGTACAGCAGCGTCATGCCCACGGCGGCGAGCGGCACGATCAGCGCGTACACCAGCGTGATCAGGGCGGAGAACAACCACAGCGGCAGCCCGGCGGCGACCACCAGCAGCAACAGTCCGACGACGAGCCCGGAGCCCGCCACCAACAGGTTGAACAGTCCCGCCACGATCGCCGTGTGCCACCAGCGTCCGCGCACGAGCTCACTGCTGCGGCGCAGCGCGTCGGTGCCCGACCGGCCCTCCAGCACCACGGCGTGGGGCATCAGCTGGAACCGCACGAGCAGCCAGATCCCCACCGGGGCACCGATCACGCTCACCAGCAGCACCGTCACGATCGCGAACGACCACAGGAAACCGACGAACAGCTGCGAGGCGTGCGACCAGGCGGCCCGCACGGCGTCGAGGCCCGACGCATCGGGATCGGCGCCGAGACGGTCGAAGTACGCCGCGACCATGGCGTTCACCGCCACGTACGACAGCAGGTTGGCGAAACCGCCCGCCAACAGCGCCACCGCGAGGCTGGTCTCGCTCGCCGCGCCGGCGACGTCCACGAGCCGGCGGATCAGCGGCACCCACGCCAACAGTGACGTCAGGATGCCGACCACGATCGCCGTGGGCACGTACACGAGGCCGATCGTGATCAGCACGCGGGCCCGGTGGCGGTAGGAATCGGCGGCGGCGCGGATGATCTGTCCGGCCCGGCGGCGTGCCACGAGCGGCAGCGCCGACACCTTCGACCAGCTGGTGCGCCGTGCCAGCCATCCGGCCGCCACGACGGCGACACCCAACGTGACGACGAGACGTGCCGGGGAGGTCTGCAGCGTGATCAGCTGCCCCGACCCCCACTCGACGACACCGCAGAAGGAGTTGACGACGAAGTCGGCCTGGGTGTCACCGGCGGGCACCACCACGCTGCCGTCGCGCAGGTCGTCGTGCCAGTCGAGCGGCTGCGTCCAGCGCTCCTTGTCACGCGGCCCGGTCGGGCCGTTGAACGGTCCACCCTGGCGTTCGCCCCAGCGGCCGTCGAAGTCGAGCCATGCGAACTCCGCCGATGCCGAATCGACCGAGGAGGGCAGCAGCACCACCGAGGCGTCGGTGCGGTGCGACGGACCGTCGGTGGTGTCGCAGCCGAACCCTTCACTGGCGCTGCGTCCCAGGTAGAGCGCCGAGCCGTAGTAGCTGGCGTGGGAACCCGCCGACGGGTACACCACGGGCCGGTCGCCGACGCGTTCGAGCTTCGCCGAGTCCCAGTCGGCGCGCTCGCCTCCCTCGTGCTGGGCGTAGCCGGCGCTCACGGGGGAACGATCGAGCGCTTCCTCGGCGGTGCCGACGTCGAACAGCAGCTGGATGCCCTCCCAGTCGCTCTCGTGCTTGTTGTTCCAGTCGTTGTAGTACCAGTAGAACCAGTACTGCAGGGCCAGCTCGTCGGGATGGTCGGCCTGGGTGGCCACGTGGGCGTACACCACCACGTCACGCTCGCCGGTGACGGTGCCGGTGTACTTGTCGAAGTCCTGCTCGTACACGCATCCCGGCTCGAACGTGCTGCCCGGGAAGTCGAGGAAGAACCCTTCGTTGAGCCCGAAGAGGTCGGTGGCCGACGGCGCCGCGGTGATCACCGGGTTCTGCTGGCCGACCTGGCGGAGCAGCACCTCGGGGTTGTCGAGCACGATGTCGACCGACGTGGGTGCATAGGGCTCGCCCTGGGGGTCGCACGGCGCGTCCTGGGCCTTGAGCACCACGATCGGTGCGTAGCGCTCGGCGAGCTGCTGCTCGGCCGACCCGGCGGCGTCGTCCTGCGCCTGCGCCGGCGCCGGCGACAGCACCGGGGCACCGACGGCAACAAACACCGCCGCCACGGCGAGACGGCGGATGGTGGTGGCGCAGTTCATGGGCCCTCCGGTCCGGTTCGACGACCGGGAGAAGGTAGCAGGATCAGGAGGGCTCGACGCGGCCCTGCACGACCACCGGACACGTGGCGTGGCGCACGATGTAGTCCGACGTCGACCCGATGACGGCACGCTTGATGCCGCTGCGGCCGTGGGTGCCGATCACCACCACGTCGGCGGGCAGGGCCGTGACGAGTTCGCAGATCTCGTGGCCGGGATCGCCCACGGCGACCACCGTCTCCACCGACGGGTCGGCGGGGTCGAGGCCCAGCTCGACGACGGTTTCGTCGAGGATCCGCTGGGCTTCGGCGCGATCGCGTTCGATCATCGCCTCCTTGTCCTCGATCGACATCACGCCGCCCGCGAACCCGGTGCCGGTGACCAGCGAGGGGTCCACCCCGGGGGCCACCGTGACGAGCACGATCCGATCGGGTGGCGCCAGCAGTGCCATCCCCTGACGGAGCGCCTCCAGCGCCAGCGTCGAACCGTCCGTGCAGAGCATCGCCGTGGTCATGGTCGCAGTGTCGCGCACCCGAAGGAGTCCGGCCAGGGCCGAACGGTTCTGCAAGAGTGTGCGCCATGGACGACATCGTGGTGGGCATCATCGCCGTGCTGACGGGGGCCGTGTTCTGCTTCCGTGGCTACCTGGCGATGCGCGTGGTGATCCCGTTGTGGGGCGCCTTCGCCGGATTCTTCCTCGGAGCCGGTGTGGTGGCCGGCGACGACGGCTTGCTCACCACCGCACTCGGATGGGTCGTCGGCATCGCGGTGGCGGTGGTGTTCGGGCTGGTGGCCTACCTCTACTACGAGGTGTCGGTGCTGATCGGCATGATGGCCATCGGGTTCGTCCTCGGCACCAGCGTGATGGTGGCGCTCGGCGTCACCTGGTCGTGGGTCATCGTGCTCAGCGGCGTGGTGCTGGCCGTGGTGCTCGCCTTCGTCGCCCTCGTCGGCGACCTGCCGATGGTGCTGCTGACGGTGTTGACGGCACTCGCAGGTGCCAGCACCGTCGTGTCGGGCGCCATGCTCATGTTCGGTGTGGTGAATCTCGACGACTTCGACTCGGCGGTCACCACCGAGGCGCTCGCCGACGACTGGTGGTGGTATGCGGTCTTCATCGCCCTCGCCACCGCCGGGATGATCATCCAGTACAGCGACGTCGAGCGACGCCGCCAGTCGTTGCGCGAGGCGTGGGCGACGCCCACGATCACCGGCACCGGTGGCTGACGACGCCACGACGGACTGCGAGCTCCGCGACGACTGGCTGCTCGAACAGGACGTGAACGCCTGGACCTCGCTCGCCTACGTGGCGGCGGGGGCGGTGCTGGTCGGGGAGGTCCGGCGGCGACGGCTCCCACCGGCGGTGTACGCGCTCGCCGCGATGGCGATCGCCGAGGGGTTCGGCAGCCTCGCCTACCACGGCGCCGACAGCGACGTCGGCCAGTTCCTGCACGACGTGCCGCTGATCGGAGTCCTGGGGTTCGTGGCCGGCTGGCACGTGGGCCGGCTGCGCTCGGTCGCCGACCGTGGCGCCCTCGTGGGGACGGCGATCGGGCTGGTGGTGTCGTCGGTGATGTGGGCGGTCACTCCGGGCGCCGTCAACATCGCTGTCGCGACGGCCGTGATCGTGACCGCCGCAGGGTCGTGGCAGGCGCGGCGGTGGCGGATGACCCGTGTGTGGACGGGACCGGTGCTGGTGCTGGGTGTGACTGCGGTCGCCTTCTGGGCCGTGGGCAGCCCGGGGAGTCCCGCCTGCGACCCCGACTCGTGGCTCCAACCGCACGGGGTATGGCACCTGCTGACCGCTCTGGTGGCACTGGCGTGGGTCGACGCCGCCTACGCCGCGCTCGATCCCGGCCGGGCACCGCGGATGTTCCGACGCTTCGCCGACCGGGCGCTCGGCCTGCTCACGATCGGGCTCGTGCTGGCGTTCCACCGGTCGGTCGACGTGGTCGGGCGTGAGCGGATGCCCGCCGACCGGCCCGTGCTCGTCGTCGCGAACCACGGCAACGGCTTCGTTGACCCGATCGTGGTGGCCTCGGTGCTGCGCCGGTTGCCCCGCTTCCTCGCCAAGGCGGCACTCTGGAAGGTGGTGCTGGCCCGCCCCTTCCTCGCACTCGCCGGTGTGCTGCCCGTGTACCGCACCGGCGACGGCGACCGGGCGAGCGACAACCGGTCGGTGTTCGAGGCGTGCCACCGCGAACTCGCACAGCGTGCCACGGTGGCGATCTTCCCGGAGGGGACCACCGGCGACCGTGCCGGCCTCGACCGGGTGAAGTCCGGAGCGGCGCGCATCGCGCTGGGGGCACTGCCCACGGCTCCCGACCTCGTGATCCAGCCGATCGGCATGGCGTTCGAGAGCAAGGTCGAGACACGCAGCCGAGCGGTGGTGATGTTCGGTGAACCGATCGTGGTGCGCGACCACGCCACCTCCCGACCGGATCGGGACGGCGAGCTCTCCGACGGCGAACCCGACCGTGGCGACGTGGCCGCGTTGACCGACCGGATCACGTCGGCCCTCGAAGCGGTGTCGCCCTCGTTCGCTGATGTCGACGAGCGTGAGCTGCTCCGCGCCGCGGCGCGTACGGAGCGCTTCGAGGAGTCACCGGGCCACGAGCCCCGCTTCGGCGACGTCGAGCACACGGCCCGCCGGCTGGCGGCTGCGCCGGCCGACGCCCGCGCCCGGGTGATCGCGTCGTATCGCGAATACGCCACCCGGCTGCAGTTGATCGGCGTGTCGGACGCGCAGCTGCGCCGCCGCCGCCTGCCGATCGCACGGTTGGCGCTGTCCGCAGTGGCGCTCGCACTGGCGGGCACGCTGCTCATGACCGTGACGCTGGTGCACGTGCCGGCGATCGCACTCGTGGTCGTGGGCAGCGGGCTCGTGACGTCGACGGCCACCAAGGGCACGGTGCGGTTGCTGCTGGGTCTGGTGACCACCCTGACGACCTGGGTCGTCGCCGGCGTCTGGCTGGCCGACGGCTGGGCCGCACTCGGTGTGGGGATCGCCGTCGCAGTGGGCGGTGTGGCGGCACTCGTGGTGTGGCCGCCGCTGATCCGCCAGGCGCTGACGCTCATCGGTCGGCTGCGGGTGCGCGACCGCGTGGGCCTGCTGCCACCGGTACTCGGAGCACGTGCCGCCGTCGCCGCCGAAGTTCGCGCCACACTCGGGGATCACGATGTCGACTGATCCTGCACACTCCCACCCACCGAGCAGGAATGCCGACACGGCCATTCCACGCGCCGAACGCAGCGTGCGCAAGATCGTGGTGCGCGTCGTCCTGGTGGTGGCGGCACTGGGCGTGTCGGCCTGGATCCTGGCCACCGCATTCGACGACCTCGACATCCAGGAGGTCGTCGACGCCGCACGCGGGCTCCAGGACGCCGAGCTCATCTCGCTCGCCGCGATGTGGCTGCTGTGGGTGGGCGCCCAGGGCCTGCTGACCGCCTCGCTCGTGCCCGGCCTGCCGGTGCGGCGCGGCGTCGTCGCGTATCTCGGCCCGGCGGCGATCACCTCCGCCGTGCCGGGCCCGAGCGACCTGCCGGTGCGCTACCGGATGCTCACGTCGTGGGGCCGCACCGTCGGCGAGGCCACGCTGGCCGTGGCGGCGGGCGGGATCTTCAGCATCGGGATCAAGCTGCTGCTGCCCGTGGTGGCCGCGGTCGGGCTGCTCGTGTCGGATGCCCCGATCAGCGGCACGTTGCGCACGGTGGTCACGATCTGTCTGGTGGTCGGCCTGGGTGCCGCGGTGCTGGCGTTCGTGCTCGGTTCCGAGCGACGTACCGAGCAGGCCGGCCGGATGGTGGCGCCGGTGTGGGGCTGGGTGCTGCGACTCCTGCGCAAGCCGCAGCCCGAGGATCTGCCGGCGCGGATGGTGGCCGCCCGTGCGAGTGCGGTCGACACGCTGCACGATCGATGGCTGGTCGCCACGTGGGGCACCGTGCTCACGGCGGCGACGAAGTTCGCCCTGCTGCTGATGGCGCTTCGCTTCACCGGCGTCACCGACGACGTGCTGTCGTGGACCGAGGTGTTCGTGGTGTACGCGCTGGTCCAGGGCCTCACCGTCTTCCCGATCACCGCGGGCGATGCGGGCGTCAGCGAGATCGCCTACATCTCGATGCTCACCGCTGCCGCAGGGCCGCAGTACGTCAACCAGATCACGGCCGCCGTGCTCGTGTTCCGGGTGTTGACCTGGCTGTTGATCATCCCGGTGGGCCTCGCCGTGCTCGGCTTCTGGCAGCACCAGCTCAGTCGCACGTCCGCCGCCGCCTCGCCACCGACGGCCTGACGCTCCGGTCCGGGTCGCTGCACCGTTGCGTTCCGTTGCGTCTCGGTGCGTTCCGTTGCGGCTTGCGCAACCATCCGAACCGAGACATTGCCGACGGTGGCTCGCCGGCAACTCGCCCGCTCAGGGTTCCCAGGAGTACTGGACGGCGACCCGGCTGTCGACGTACGGAGCGATGTGCTCGGCGATGACCGCCTGGTGCGCCGGGTGGTCGCGATAGGCGGCGAAGTCGTCGGTGGAGGCGAGGTCGGCCACGAGGGCGTAGTCGTGGTTGGTGTCGGCCAGCCCGAGGTCGGAGCCGTGGCGGTAGGCGACGAGTTGCTCGATCTCGTCGGGGAGCGCATCCAGGGCGGCGGACAATGCGGCGAGCGACTCGTCGGTGACGGTGTCGTTCCAGCGGAACACGACGACGTGGCGGATCATGCGACCATCCTGCCATCCCGCCATCCCGCCTGCCGTCGCGCCTGCCGTCGCGGGTCGACGACACGGCGGTGAGCGGGCGGGCCGGGCACCCGTCGGTCATCGACGCAGCTGCGAGCGTGGGACGGCGGGCAGATCAGCGCGGTCGCCGCGGCGACGGCGAGACATCGAGCGACGAGGCACCTGGTGGGCGGTGGTGCAGCGGCTCGAGTTCGATGGTGGCGGGCGCCTCGAGCTCGGGGTTGCGTCGTCGCGGGACGACACGGCGGCGGCGGCCGAGCACGGCGGCGAGGCGCTGCCGGCGGGTCACCGTGGTGGTGGGCCGATCGGCGCCGGTGGGGTCGGCGGCGAGCGAGGCCCGGACGCGTCGCACGGCATCGGGGCCGAACACACGCAGGGTGACCAGCAGTGCCACGTGCATCGCCGTGATGCGGCCCTCGCAGGTGATGATGCGTCCCACCTCCACGATCCGCTCGGGGGACGCATGCGAGCCGTACGTCTCGAGCAGCGGCGAGGCGAGCCAGTGGGTGGCGGCGTCGCGGTCGCCGAGCAGGCCGGCGGCGGCGACCACCACGGTGCCGGTCGAGCTCGCCGCCATCCATTCGCACGTCGGTGCCACCGCCCGCAGCCAGGCGAGCAGGTCGACGTCGCGTGCGGTGCGCTCGACGCCCAGCCCGCCGGGCACCAGCACGACGTCGGGGGCGGTCACGTCCGGGAAGCACACGTCGACGTGGTGCCCGCCACCCTGCCCGGCCACCGGTCCGAGGCGCGCACCGACGCCCACGAGTTCGACGTCGGCGATCCCGTCGCGGGCGAGCCGCTCGAAGACCATCGTGAACGCCTCGCACTCGTCGGCCGACACACCGGGGAAGAGCGCCAACGCAACCTGCACCGCACCATCATCCCACGCTCGGTCCGGCGGGCGACCGTCTACGACCCGGGTGTTCGCCCGTGTCCGGGTGGGTGGCCGGCGGGCCGGGCACACACGCGGACGAGCGGCAACACCCGATGGACGGGAGGCAGCGAGTACGTTCGCGGTCGGACACGACGGAGGAGCCGAGATGAAGGTGCACGTGATCGTCGCCAGCCGGCACGACGGAACGCTCGAGATCGCCCGGGTGATCGGTGACACGCTGGCAGAACGCGGCCACGACACCGACGTCACCCGGCTCGAGCGCGACGGCGGCGGCGAGGTCGATCTCCGACCGGGCGACGCCGTGGTCCTCGGCAGCGCCGTGTACACGGGCGAGTGGATGGGGCGTGCGCAACGATTCGTCGACCACCACGCCGCCGAGCTGCACGACCGCCCGCTCTGGTTGTTCAGCTCGGGCGCCAGGCACGGCGCCGACGGCGCCGAGGTGGACGACACGTGGATCGAGGGGATCGAGCACGACACGGGGGCGATCGGGCACCACC
Source organism: Ilumatobacteraceae bacterium (assembly GCA_041686315.1). Taxonomy (GTDB): domain Bacteria; phylum Actinomycetota; class Acidimicrobiia; order Acidimicrobiales; family Ilumatobacteraceae; genus Sva-07. The sequence goes on along the minus strand of JAWLEC010000056.1, from coordinate 5,720 downwards.
TCTTCCTGAGCCGGATCGATCCCACGCGGCTCACGTTCGGGGAGCGGTTCGTGGCCACCAACAAGGATCTGCCGAGCGGCGACTTCCGTGACTGGGACGACATCCGTTCGTGGGCCCACGGCATCGCCGATCAGCTCGACGCCGGCGCTGCGTCCACCGGCGCCTGAGGGCCGCCCACCCCGTCGACGTTCTCCGGTCGGGTCAGAGACCGAGGGACTTGGCGATGATGGTCTTCATCACCTCGTTGGTGCCGCCGTAGATCGACGTCACCCGGGCATCGACGTACGCCCGTCCGATCGGGTACTCGGTCATGTAGCCGTAGCCGCCGAAGAGCTGCAGGCACCGGTCGACCACCCGGTTCTGCAGGTCGGTACACCAGTACTTGGCCTGCGCCGCCTGGGCGGCGGTGAGCGCACCGTCGTTGAGTTGCAGGATGCACTGGTCGACGTACGCCTGCGACACGTCGATCTCGGTGGCCACCTCGGCGAGCACGAACTTGGTGTTCTGGAACGAACCGATCTGCTTGCCGAACGCGGTCCGCTCCTCCACGTACCCGAGTGTCCAGTCCAGTGCCGCGCGGGCGGCGGCGACGCCGGCGATGGCGATCGACAGGCGCTCCTGGGCGAGGTTGGCGGCGAGGTAGGCGAAGCCCTTGCCCTCGTCGCCGAGCCGGTTCTCGACGGGCACGCGCACGTCGTTGAAGAACAGTTCGGCGGTGTCCTGGCTGTGCATGCCGATCTTGTCGAGGTTGCGGCCACGCTCGAAGCCGTCCATGCCGCGTTCCAGCACCAGCAGCGACAGACCACTGTGCCGCTCGGTGGGATCGGTCTTCGCGGCGACGATCACGAGGTCGCTGTTGATGCCGTTGGTGATGAACGTCTTCGATCCGTTCACCACGTATTCGTCACCGTCGCGGATCGCCGTGGTGGCGATCCCGGCGAGGTCCGAGCCGGTGCCCGGCTCGGTCATGGCGATGGCGGTGATCCTGTCGCCCGAGGCGATGCCGGGCATCCAGCGCTCGGCCTGCTCGTCGGTGCAGTACTCGACGAAGTACGGCGTGCAGATGTCGTTGTGGAGCGTGATGCCGAGGCCGGCGCCGCCGATGCCGGCGGCGTTGAACTCCTCGCCGATGATGGTGTTGAACCGGAAGTCGCTGGTTCCGCCCCCGCCGTACTGCTCGGGGATCGCCATCCCGAGGAACCCGTACTGCCCCGCCGAGGTGTACAGCTCGCGCGGGGCGATGCCGGCCTCCTCCCACTCGAGGTAATGCGGGGTGGCCTCCTTGGCCACGAACGAGGCGAACGACTCGCGGAAGGCCTCGTGGGTGTCGTCGTAGATGGCGCGCATGTCTCCCAGCGTAGATCCCGTCGCAACGCGTGAACAGTTGGCGGCGCCGGCTGCGCACGGGTTCACGCGTTCGGGGTCACCGGCTGTCGCGCTTGGCCTGACGACGGGCACCGGAGGCCGCGGTGGAGCCCTGCCGGGCCTTCGACGTCGACGCTCCCGTGGCCTTCCTGCCACCCGAACGTGGCGCCGTCGACGCGGACGCCGAGGAGGCAGCACCCTGCTTCGTCGGCGAGCCCTTGGCGGCCTGCGCGGTGGCGATGCGCTCCTGCTTGAGCTCCTTCGCCGTTGCCGATGCCGCAGTGGCCAGCGCACGTGCGACCCGGGCGAGGGCGTCTTCGAAGATCTCCGCCTTGCGCTTGGTGCGCTGGTTGGAGGTGGATGTGCCCGCGCGCGACGACGAGGCGTCGACGAGGTCGGACGACTGCCGTCGGTACAGCTTGGTGTACTTGTTGCGCGCCCGGCGCACGAGCGTGAGCAGGTCGTCGAGTTCGTCCTCCGACATGTCGACGAGGCGGGCCCGTTCGGTGGCGACGAGGATCGTCTGCTCCTTGCTGGTGAACAGGGTGTGCAGCTCGGTGGGCTTCATGGCGTCCTTTCCACGACGGCGTCTCTGCGAGAGCTTCTGTCGACGGTGGCCGACGACATCTCCGACGGCCGACATCTCCAGCAGCGGGGTGTCGGGCCGGCACACTACGACCGGCCACGCCGACCCACTGCACCCGCATCGGGTGAACTCGTCCCGGCGGACCCGGTCCCCCAGCACCCACCCGCAACGCGTGATCAGTGTGCGGCGGCTCGTGCGCACGGGTTCACGCGTTCGGGGTCGGCGGCTGCTGCCCCGCCAGGGGATCGTTTGTATCGTGCAATCATGACCGCCGACACGACCGGTACGCCCGCACCTGCAGCCGGCACGCCCACCTTCGACGCACGGGCGCTGCGGGAGAGATATCGGATCGAGCGCGAGAAGCGGCTGCGCCCCGACGGCTCCGACCAGTACGTCGAGGTCACCGGCGTGTTCGCCCACTACGTCGACGACCCCTACGTGGAGCCCACCGAGCGGGAGCCGCTCACCGACGAGGTGACCGTGGCGTTCATCGGCGGCGGCTTCGCCGGGCTGGTGACGGGCGCCCGGCTGAAGCAGGCCGGCATCGACGACGTCCGCCTCATCGAGAAGGGCGGCGATGTCGGCGGCACCTGGTACTGGAACCGCTACCCCGGTGCCCAGTGCGACACCGCGGCGATGATCTACCTCCCACTGCTGGAGGAGACGGGCCACATGCCGACCGAGAAGTACACGCACGCGCCGGAGATCCTCGAACACTGCCGGCGCATCGCGGAGCACTTCGATCTCCACGACGACGCCGTGTTCTCCACCGAGGTCACCGGCCTCGACTGGGACGACGAGTCGAAGCGCTGGGTCATCCGCACCAACCGCGGCGACGAGATGCGGGCACAGTTCGTGGCGATGGGCACCGGCCCGCTGCACCGGCCGAAGCTGCCGGGCATCCCCGGCATCGAGAGCTTCCGGGGGCACAGCTTCCACACCAGCCGCTGGGACTACGACTACACGGGCGGCGACCCGGCGGGCGCGCCGATGGAGCGGCTGGCCGACAAGCGCGTCGGCATCATCGGCACCGGCGCCACCGCCGTGCAGTGCGTGCCGCACCTGTCACGGGCCTGCGGCGAGCTGTTCGTGTTCCAGCGCACGCCGTCGTCGATCGACGTGCGCGACAACCACGAGATCGACCCCGACTGGTTCGCCGAACTCGAGCCGGGATGGCAGCAGCAGTGGTTGATGAACTTCACGATCCTGCAGACCGGCGGCTTCGCCGACGAAGACCTGGTGAAGGACGGCTGGACCGACATCTCGCAGCGGATCCGCGACAAGCTGCTGTCGAGCCCCGAGCCCGACCTCACCCCCGACGGGTTCCGCCAGGCGTACTACGACAGCGACGACGAGAAGATGACCGAGATCCGCGCCCGTGTGGACGCGCTGGTGCAGGACCACGAGGTCGCCGAGCGGCTGAAGCCGTGGTACCGGCAGCTGTGCAAGCGGCCGTGCTTCCACGACGAGTACCTCGACTCGTACAACCGGCCCGGCACGCACCTGATCGACACCGACGGCAAGGGTGTGGAGCGCATCGACGCCACGGGCGTGTGGGCGAACGGCGAGCACTACGAGCTCGACTGCCTGATCTACGCGTCGGGGTTCGAGGTCGGCACCGAGCACTCCCGGCGGGCGGGATTCGACGCAGTCGGCCGTGACGGGTTGACGCTGTCGGAGAAGTGGGCCGACGGGATGCTCAGCATGCACGGCATCCACGTGCACGGCTTCCCCAACCTGTTCGTGGTGGGCCCCACGCAGGGGGCGAACCTGATCTCCAACATCCCGCACAATCTGGTCGAGGCCGGTACCACGATCGCCACCGTGCTCCGGCACGCACTCGACACCAGCGCCGACCCCGAGCGGGTGGAGGTGGAGGTGACGGCCGACGCCGAGGCGGCATGGGTCGAGCGGCTGGAGTCCGGACATCGGATGCGGATGACCTCCGACCCCGACTGCACGCCCGGCTACTACAACAACGAGGGCCAGCCCACGGGCCGGCGGGGCGTGCTCAACTCGATGGGATTCCCCGAGGGTCCGGTGGCGTACTTCGAGCACATCGACGCCTGGCGCTCGTCGGGCGACTTCGCCGGCCTCGAGTTCCGCTGACCAGAACCCGCACCGCACCCGGCCCCAGAAACCGAAAAATGCCCGGTTCGTAGCGCTCAGCGCTACGAACGAGGCATTTTTCGGAGTGGGATGGGGATCGGGTGGTTCGGCCAGCGCTGGGTGAGCGTCAGGTGAGCGTCAGGTGAGCGTCAGGAGCGGGCGCCGAGGACGGCGGTGACGTCCACCGACGAGCCGTCGCGCTCGACGGTGACCGTGACGGTGTCGCCGGGGAGGTAGGTGGCGATGGCCGAACCGAGCTCGAGCGAGTCGTCGACCCGGCGGTCGTCGACGGCGGTGATCACGTCGCCCACCTGCAGGTCGCTGTCGGCGGCACCCGATCCGGGGGCCAGCTCGACGATCTCGGCGCCGCGGGGGTCGGCCGACGGTGCGGTGGTCACGCCCAGCAGTGCACGTTCGGGCACGTCGCCCGCCCGCAGCTGGTCGATCACGTCGAGTACCGGCGTGATCGCGATGGCGAAACCGATGTTCTGGGCCTGACCGGCGATGGCGGTGTTGATGCCCACCACCTCGCCGTTGCCGTCGAGCAGCGGTCCGCCGGAGTTGCCGGGGTTGATCGCCGTGTCGGTCTGCAGCAGGTTCACCAGCTGCTCACCGTTGGGCGCCGTGATGCTGCGCTCCTTGGCCGACAGGATGCCCGCCGTCACCGACGGCTCACCGTTGAGGTCGAGTGCGTATCCCACGGCGATCAACTGGTCACCCAGGCGGAGATCGTCGGAATCACCCACCGCGAGAGGTCGGAGATCGTCGCGGTCGACCTGCACCACGGCGAGATCGCGGCTGGGATCGGCGGCGACGACCGTGGCCGCCTCCTCCGACCCGTCGGCGAACGTCACGGTGATGCGCGTCCCGTTGTCCACGACGTGGTTGTTGGTGACGATGAAGCCGTCGGACGACAACACGAAGCCGGTACCGGCACCGGCGCCGCGGGAGATCCCGCCGAACGGGCCGGCCTGCTCCATCTCGGTGCGCACCAGCACGACGGACGGCCGGGCGGCCGCCACGAGGTCGGCGATCTCGCCGCTGTCGACGCTGACCGGCCGTGCGGGCGGCTCCGGCGGCTCCGCCGGCTCGGCGGGCGTGCCGGGCGTGGTTGCAGCCGGGGGCGTGGCCGACGAACCGTCGTCGTCGGCACCGATGGCGTAGCCACCGACGGCTGCCGTGGCGGTGAGCGCCATGCCCACGAGCACCCCGGCGGCGAAGCGTCCGCGGCGCGGCGCGGGGCCCGCCGACGATCCGGATGTCGGAGCAGGGGGAGCAGGCGGGGCCCAGCCGCCGGACGGCGAGTCGTCGACGACTGCTGCGTCGGTGCTCGGCAGGAGTGGGTCGGCGAGCATCGACGTGTCAGCGGTGCGGTACGGGGGACGAGTCGGAGTTTCCACGGGCACCATCGTGGGAAGTGAGGGTTGGAGTCAGGTGAGAGCAGGTTGATGCGCGGGAAAGAATCGGGCTCCGACTCGCCGACGCCCGGGTGCCGGTGACAACGCTGGCGGCAGGGCATCGGGCGCCCTCCGACGTATGAGGGGATCATGACGAATCCAGACAGCGACACCACCGGCGACACGGGCTTCACCGAGATCGAATACACCGAACGCGGCCACGTGGGCGTCATCACCATCGACCGGCCGGAGGCCCGCAACGC
>JAWLEC010000219.1:0-4038 GCA_041686315.1 Ilumatobacteraceae bacterium | reverse complement strand
CGGGGTGGAACGTGAGAATCGGCGTCCCGACGTCACGTCCCGTGCGACCGAGCGCCAACTCGGTGTCGGTGCGGATGTACTCGTCGTGCGACTCGTCGTTCATGGCGTCGGTGTAGCTGGTGTCGAACCCGGCCCCGTCGAGCACGCTCGCCGCGAACGAGACGGTGCCGGCGGCCGCCTCCGCGCGCCGCTGGTCGACGTGGAACGCCGTGCCGAGCGCCGTGTACCACCGGCCGACCGCGGAGGGGTCGTCCTCGTGCAGGCGGATCGCGTCACCGATCCGCAGACCCTGGTGACCTCGGTAGTGGCCCGCCCGGTACTCGGGTGTGTACCAATCGGCCGATGTCTCCACGTTGAGCATCCACAAGGAGATGAACCGCCAGTTGACCTCGTAGTCACGCTGCTCGCAGACGTTGCCGACCCACCTCGAGGTGATCCAGGCCCACGGGCAGACGGGGTCGAAGAAGAAGTCGAGATCTGCAGCCATGACGCCCAACCTACCGGTACGCCTTCCGGCCGGGATCGTCGCGACGCCACGTCACGCACGGTGGGAGCAGACGCCGTCCCGACGCCTGCTCACCCGGCTGGTCGTCAGGTCCGGGCGATCTCGACGTCGTCGTAGGTCTCGATGAGATCGCCGGGCTTGAGATCCTGGAAGTCGGACAGGCCGACACCGCACTCGAAGCCCTCACGGACCTCACGGGCGTCTTCCTTGAACCGCCGCAGCGAGCTGATCTCGCCCTTCCAGATGATCGTGCCGTCGCGCAGGAAGCGCACCTTGGAGCCACGGCTGATGACCCCCGAGCGCACGTAGCAACCGGCGATGGCGCCGATCTTGGGCACCCGGAAGATCTCGCGGACCTCGGCCTCGCCGGTGACTCGCTCCTCGAACTCGGGCTCGAGCATGCCGATCACGGCCTGCTCGATGTCCTCGAGGAGCTTGTAGATGATCTCGTAGGTACGGATCTCCACCTGCTCCTGCTCGGCGAGCTTGCGGGCCTTGCCGTCGGGACGCACGTTGAAGCCGATGATCGTGGCGTTGGTGGCACCGGCGAGCGTGATGTCGTTCTCGGTGATACCGCCCACGGCGCGGTGGACGAAGCTGATGTCGACCTCGTCGCGCTCGAGCCGCCGGAGCGACTCGGTGACCGCTTCGAGCGAGCCCTGCACGTCGGTCTTGAGGATGATGTTCACCGACGCCCGTTCGCCCGACTGGATCTGGGCGAAGATGTCCTCCAGCTTGGTGCCGGTCTTGACTCGCGCGTCCTCGCGGAGGTGCCTGGCCTTGAGCCGCTCCTCACGGGACTCGCCGACGGTGCGGGCGATCTTCTCGTCGGGTGCGGCGCGGAACTCGTCGCCGGCTTCCGGTACGGACGACAGCCCGAGCACCTGCACGGGCATCGACGGGCCGGCCGACTTGACCTGCTCGCCCTTGTCGTTGATCATCGCCCGCACACGGCCCCAGGCCGCGCCGGCCACGATCGGGTCGCCGACTTTCAATTCGCCCTTGTCGACGAGCACCGTGGCCACCGGGCCACGGCCCTTGTCGAGCCGGGCCTCGATCACGATGCCCTTGGCCCGACCGGTGGGGTTGGCGGTGAACTCCTCGAGTTCGGCCACCACCTGCAGCTGCTCGATCAGGTCGTCGACACCGAGACCCTGCAGGGCCGACATCTCCACCACGATCGTGTCGCCGCCCCATGACTCGGGAACGAGTTCGTGTTCGGCGAGCTGTGTGAGCACACGCTGGGGATCGGCGTTGTCCTTGTCGATCTTGTTGAGTGCCACGACGATCGGGACGTCGGCGGCACGGGCGTGGTTGATGGCCTCGATGGTCTGCGGCATGATGCCGTCGTCGGCCGCCACCATCAGCACGACGACGTCGGTGGCGTCGGCGCCACGGGCACGCATCTGCGTGAACGCCGCATGGCCCGGGGTGTCGAGGAAGGTGACCGAGCCGTGTTCGTTGGCGACCTGGTAGGCACCGATGTGCTGGGTGATCCCGCCGGCCTCGCCCTCGACGACGTTGGCGCCGCGGATGTGGTCGAGCAGGGTGGTCTTGCCGTGGTCGACGTGGCCCATCACGGTGATCACCGGGGGCCGCGGCTCCTGTGCCTCGTCGTCGTCGGAGTCGTCGAACAGCTTCTGCAGCTCGATCTCCTCCTGCTGGCCCGGCTCGACCAGCAAGATGTCGGCACCGACCTCGAGCGCGAACAGCTCCATCTGCTCGTCGGCCAGGGTCATCGTGGCGGTGACCATCTCGCCGTTGTTGAGCAGGAAGCGGACGACGTCGGCTGCGGTGCGGTTCAGCTTCGGAGCGAACTCCTGCGCCGACACGCCGCGCTCGATGACGATGGTGCCCTCGGGGACGGGGGCATCCGACGACGTGTAGGCCGTGGCCTGCGGCTGGAGCTCGTCCTGGTCGCGACGGCGACGGCGACGGCCGGTCCGGCGCGGCGGGCGCCGCTGGCCGCTCGGGCGAGGACCACCACCGGGGCGGCCGGGGCCACCACCGGGACGGCCGGGGCCGCCTCCACCCGGAGCGCCACCGGGACGCGGCGCGTAGCCGCCCGGGCGAGCGCCTCCACTGGGCCGACCTCCACCGGACGGGCGGTTGGCGGCCGGACGTGCGGAACCCGGCGGCGGCGGGATGGGCTTGCCACTCGGCGACAACGGGCGGCCGGGCGGCGGCGGGATCGGCTTGCCGCTCGGTGAGACGGGACGAGCCGGCTGTGCGGGCGCTTCGGGACGGGCGCGCCCCTCGGCGGGAGCGGCGGCTGCCTCGGGCGGACGGCCACCGGCCGACGGACGAGCGCTGGAGATGACCCGTCCGGCATGTTCGCGTTCGGCCTCGTCCGGGACGGACTCGGCGGTCTCGGGCTGCGACGACGCGGCGGCGGGTGTCGTCTCGTCCGCGGTCTCGGCGGCGGCCGGTTCGGCGGCCGAGGGAGTTGTCTCCGGAGGCGACGTGGGTGCCTCGGCTGCAGGAGCCGCGGGCTCGGGTGCAGGGGCTTCGGCGACCGGCTGCGCGGTCTCGGCAGGCTGCTCGGCGACCGGCTGCTCGGTCTCGGCAGCTTCGGCAGCGGGCTGCTCGGCAGGGGGCTCGGAGACCGCAGCGACGGGCTGCTCGGGAACCGGCTGCGCGGTCTCGGCGGCTTCGGTGGCGGACTGCTCGGCGGCGGGCTCGCCTGCGGGCTGCTGCTCGGTCTCGGCGGCGGGCTGCTCGGTCTCGGCGGGCTGCTCGGTCTCGGCGGGCTGCTCGGTCTCGGCCGCTTTCTTCGCGGCGGCCTTCTTGGTGGCGGCCTTCTTGGCCGGGGCCTTCTTCTTGGCCGCCTTCTTGGCGGGCTTGACCTCTTCGGGCTGTTCGTCGCGGGTCAGCCCGTCACGCTCGGCGCGGCGGGTCACCATGTCGGCGTAGGCCTCGGCGAGCGACGACGACGGTCCCTTCGCGGCAACGCCGAGCACACCGCACAGGTCGAGGACCTCGGCGTTCGTCATTCCGAGCTCCTTCGCGAGCTCGTGAATCCTGATCTTCTTCGTTGCCACGTTCTCGATTCAACCTTTCACAGTCGTCTTTGCCTCGCCCCTGCGCGAATCAGTGCGCACGAGCGGGGTCGTCGTTCGTCGCCAGCCGTCGAAGTGCGTCGACCTCGCCGGGACGCAGTTCGCGCCTCCACGCACGACCGAAGGCCCGTCGAGCGAGTGCGGCCCGGAGGCACTCCCCGTCGACGGATCGGAAGCCGCCGTTGTTGCCGTTGTCGTCCGTGCCGGCCTCGTCGCTGAGGCACAACCATGCACCGCGGCCACTGCTCGGACCGCCTGCCACGATACCGGTGGACGACGCCGTGAGACGCACGAGCGCGCTGCTCGGTCGGCGACGGCGGCAGCCGAGGCAGCTGCGGATGGGCTCGTGGTGGTCGGCGTCACTCAGTCGTCGTCGCCGTTCTCGTCGGATCCGGTCTCGGTCTCGCCGGCGGGCTCGTCGGCGACCGCCGTGGCAGTCGCAGCCTCGGTGGAACCCTCGGTCTCACCCGAGAC
>JAWLEC010000055.1:0-17859 GCA_041686315.1 Ilumatobacteraceae bacterium | reverse complement strand
GTCCGGAGCAAGCTCCATGGACCTCGTTCGACTTGCATGTGTTAAGCACGCCGCCAGCGTTCATCCTGAGCCAGGATCAAACTCTCCAACAAAAACGTGTCCGTCTCGGTCACCCACAAGTGGGCAGCAGAGCCGGCAACGAGTGTCAGCGAGCGCACCATCCGAGCCGGGAAAGGCTCGTGTGGACGATGCGTCCTTGCTGTGTGGTTCTTTCGAACCGGTATCCGTGTTGCCGCCGGCAGGGTGTGCCGACAGCAGAATTGACAGACAGTCGTCGTGACCCGAAGGTCGTCGGACTGCCCGCACTGGCGTTCTGTCTTCTCTTCCGTTTTCAAGGAGCCGAAGCTCTGACACTCACCGAGGTGGGGTCCGTTGCGGTGTTCCGGGCGGGATCTCCGTGGTTCGGCGGCGGTGCCGAGTGGCCTTTCCGGGGGGTGAAACCCCTCCGTGAGGCGGAGTTAGAAGATAGCAGCTCCGGTCCTGCTTGCAACACGCCTCAGGAAATTATTTGGACGAGGTGGTGCGACTTCTTGCCCTTGCGCAGCAGCAGGAAGCGGCCGTGCAGCAGCGGCAGGTCCCTGAGCAGGGAGTTCGCGTCGAGCTGGACCCCGTTGGCGTAGAAGGCTCGCTGTGCGAGATTCCGGCGCGCATCACCGTTCGACGACGCGAGCCCGGTCGCCACGAAGACGACCACCGGGTCGTCGAGGGCGTCCGCCGACATGGTCGAGAACGGCACTTCGGCGGCCAGGGTGGAGAACGCCGCCTCCGACGCGGTCGCCGGATCACCGGTGAACAGCAACTCGGCTGCCTCGGCAGCCGCACCGGCGGCATGCGGACCGTGCACGAGGGCGGTCATCTCGTCGGCCAGGGCGCGCTGGGCGAATCGCCGCTGCGGGGCGTCGGCGTGCTCCTCCATCACGGCGCGCAGCTCGGCCAGGGGGCGCAGCGAGAACATCAGCAACTGCGACTCCACCACCTCGTCGGGGGCCTGCATCCAGTGTTGACGGAACTGGTACGGGCTCGTCTTGTCGGCGTCGAGCCAGGTGCGGGCGCCGGTCGTCTTGCCGAGCTTGCTGCCGTCGGCCGCGGTGAGCAACGGCCACGAGAAGGCGTGCACGTGCCCGCCGCGCTTGCGACGGATCAGGTCGACGCCGGCGATGATGTTGCCCCACTGGTCGGACCCGCCGATCTGGATCGAGCAGTCGAGATGGTCGTGCAGCCACAGATAGTCGTTGGCCTGCAACAGCATGTAGCTGAACTCGGTGAAGGAGATGCCGTGTTCGGAGTTGATGCGCTGTTTGATGCTCTCTCTGGCCAACATCTGGTTCACCGTGACGTGCTTGCCGACGTCGCGGAGGAACTCGAGCACGGTGACCGGCTCGGTCCACTCACGGTTGTCGACCAGGGCACCCCGGCCGGCGGCGCGCTCGGGATCGAGGTCGACGATGCGTCCCAGCTGCTCCTTGATGCGGGCGACGTTGTGGTTCAAGGTCTCGTCGTCGAGGAGGTTGCGCTCGTCGGAGCGGCCCGACGGGTCGCCGATCATGCCGGTGGCTCCACCGGCGAGCGCGATCGGTCGATGACCCGCATCCTGGAACCGCCGCAGCATGATCAACCCGATGAGGTTCCCGACGTGGAGGCTGTCGGCGGTGGGATCGCATCCGTAGTAGATCCCGACCGGTCCCGACGCCACGGCCTCACGGAGAGCGTCGCGGTCGGTCGAGTCGTGGATGAGACCGCGGGCCTCGAGGTCGGAAACCAGGTCGCCGGGCGCGCTGCCGGCCGGGGGGACGTCGTCGTGCTGCATGGCCCGGCCAAGGGTACTGTCGGCCCGTGACCGGTCCCAGCGACGATTTCGACGGCTGTTCGCAGAGCGGACCCGACGATGCGGAGCTGTCGCGTCGCTTCGCGCAGTTCTCGGTCACGTCGGCTCCGCGGGCCCCGCTGTACGCCGCCCTCTCTGTCGGTATCTCCCGTGACCCGGCGCTGCACGGCCTGCTCGCAGCTGCGCCACCCACCCAGCGGACGCCGGTGTTGCTGTTCGCCGCCGTGCACCGCCTGCTGCTCGACGAGCCCGGGCATCCGCTGGCGTCCTGGTACCCGAATCTCACCGTGGATCACCGTGCGCCGTCCGACCGTGCCCTGTTGCCGACGTTCTCGGCGTTCGTCGCCGAGCACCGCGGCGAACTGGTGCACATCCTGCGCACCCGCACCACCCAGACCAACGAGGTGGGCCGGTGTGCCCTGCTGCTTCCGGCGTTCGGGATGCTGGCCGCCGAGGTCGGCCCCCTCGCCCACCTCGACGTGGGTGCCTCGGGTGGGCTGAACCTGCTCCTCGACCGGTACCGGTACGAGTACGCGCCCCGGTCGGCGCACGGCAGCGACGGCGCCGTCACGGTCGTGGGCGGGCGGTCACGGGTGGTGGTCCGCACCGAGACGACCGGCGACGTGCCCCTCCCGGCGACGATGCCGACCGTCGTCACCCGCTGCGGGATCGACCGGACGCCCGTCGACATCACCGACGGCGGCGAGGCCCGATGGCTCGAGGCATGTGTGTGGCCGGATCAGGCCGACCGGTTCCACCGGCTCGTCGAGGCGATCGGGATCGCCCGGGAGCATCCCCCCGAGTTGCTCGCCGGCGACGCGGTCGGCTCGCTGGCCCCGGCGGTGGAGCGCATCGCCCGGGCGGGCCATCCGGTCGTCACCAACTCCTGGGTGCTGAACTATCTGACGTCAACCGAGCGGGTGGCGTACCTCACCGAACTCGAGCGGCTCGGCGCCGCCGGCGACCTGTCGTGGGTGTACGCCGAGGCGCCGGCGTCGATCCCCGAACTCCCGAACGAGCCCGATCCGGTCGACCCCCACCGCACCGTGCTCTCGATGGTGCGCTGGCGCAACGGCGAGCGGCGCGTCGACCACCTCGCCACCTGCCACCCCCACGGGTTCTGGATCCAGTGGCGTCGGGAATCAGGGTGAGCGGAAGCGCCAGGGGACGTCGATCGCCTTGGTGATGCCGATGCGCGGTCCGGTGATCGGGCGGGCCGGCGGCGGGTGGCCGTCGTCGAGGATGCGAACCGGCGACGACAGCTCCGTCACGTGGACGCCGTCATGGGTCCCGTCGATTCCGAGCGCCTGACAGACCTTGCCCGGGCCGTTGGTGAGTTCGCGATCGGTCCGGCCGCTGCGGCGTTGCCGTGCGAGTTCGACGCCGTCGACGAGCTCGACGGCGCGAATGAGCACCGCCTGCGCGTCGCCGAGGCCGCCGGTGACGACGTTCGCGCACCAGTGGATGCCGTAGCTGCGGTACACGTAGAGGTGCCCGGGCGGGCCGAACATGACCCCATTGCGCGCCGTCGGGCCGCGAAAGCTGTGGCTCGCCGGGTCGTCGACGGTGTAGGCCTCGGTCTCCACGATCCGGCCGACCACCGAGCCCGGCCCCTCCCCGGCGGCGAGGAGCTTGCCGAGCAGGTCCGGCGCCACCACGGGAGCCCCACGGCCGTACCACTCTCGGTCGAGCGTGTTCAGAGCTGCAACCGTCCGGCGTCGGCGGCCAGCATCGAACGATAGGAGTCGAGCTGCTCGGGGAGTGCTGCAGGCCCCGCTGCGCCTCGAGAGGTGCGCATGCGGACCCCGACGCCCGGACCGACGAGCGCCGCCGCGTCGTCACCCAGGCGGGGATCGGCGGCGACGAGTTCGCGCAGCGTCCCCTCCCCCGCCAGATGTGCGCGCACGTGGGCGCCGACCACGGCGTGCGCGTCCCGGAACGGCACCCCCGACCGCACGAGGTACTCGGCGAGGTCGGTCGCGGCCGTCGTCTCCTCGTCGGCGGCCGCCTGCATCGCTTCGGGAACGAACGTGGCCGTGGCGATCATCCCCGTGAGCGCGGCGACCGCGAGGGTCACCTGCTCGACCGAGTCGAACAACGGCTCCTTGTCCTCCTGGAGGTCGCGGTTGTAGGCGATCGGCAGGCCCTTCAGGGTGGCCATCAGCCCGGTGAGGTTGCCGATGAGACGGCCGCTCTTGCCGCGGGCGAGTTCGGCGATGTCGGGGTTCTTCTTCTGCGGCAGCATGGACGACCCCGTGGCGTATCCGTCGTCGAGTCTGGCGAAGCCGAACTCCCCCGACGTCCAGAGCACCCACTCCTCACCGATGCGCGACAGGTGCACACCGATCAGCGCCAGGTCGAACACCGCCTCGGCCACGAAGTCACGGTCGCTCACCGCGTCGAGGCTGTTGTCGAAGGGGCGCGCGAATCCGAGGTCGGCGGCGTTGCCGACGGGGTCGATCGGCAGCGACGAGCCGGCCAGGGCGCCGGCACCGAGGGGCGACACGTCGAGGCGGTCGATGGTGGCGAGCAGCCGATCGACGTCACGGGCCAGGGTCCAGCCGTGGGCGAGCAGGTGGTGCGCCAGCAGCACCGGCTGGGCCCGCTGGAGATGGGTGTAGCCGGGCAGATACGTGTCGCCGGCGTCGAGAGCACGCTCGAGCAGCACGGTCTGCAGGGCGTGGAGACCGCGGGCGACCTCGCGCAGCTCGCGCTTGCACCACAGGCGCAGGTCGGTGGCCACCTGGTCGTTGCGGCTGCGCGCCGTGTGCAGCTTGCCGCCGGCCGGGCCGGCGATCTCGGTCACCCGGCGTTCGATCGCGGTGTGGATGTCCTCGTCGCTGTCGACGAACACGAAGGTGTCGGACTCCATCTCGGTGGTCACCTGGTCCAGGGCGGCGAGGATCGCGTCGCGCTCTTCCACGGTGAGCAGCTCCACACGAGCCAGCCCGCGCACGTGCGCCGCGGATCCGGTGACGTCGTCGCGCCACATCCGGCGGTCGAAGGGCAGGCTGACCGTGTAGGCCATCAGGGCCTCCGCCGGCCCGCCGGCGAAACGGCCGTGCCACAGCGTCTTGCCGTCGGGCTGGTCGTCGGGGACAGCGTCGTGGGTCATGTCAGTCCAGTCCTGCGAGGTCGCGGAGATGGGACGCGAGCGCACCACCGTCGGTGCCCGCCGACACGCACATCAGCGTGTCGTCGCCGGCCACGGTGCCGAGCAGACCGTCGACGCGGCTGCGGTCGAGCGCGGAGGCCACCACGTGGGCGCATCCGGGTGGGGTGCGCAGCACCACGATGTTGCCCGAACAGGCCACGTCGGCCACCCACTCGCCCATCACGCGGCGGAGTTGGTCGGCCGGCGCCAACCGGTCGGGTGCGAACTCGGGGATGGCGTACACCGAGTTGCCGCTCGGGACGCGGACCTTGATGGCGCCGATGTCGTCGAGATCGCGCGACACGGTGGCCTGCGTGGCGTCGATGCCCTCGCCTGCCAGCAGCTCGATCAGCTGCGGCTGGCTGGTGACCTCGTGCTCGCCGATCAGGCGCCCGATGGTGGCCTGCCGGTGCACCTTCGTGGTCACGATCCGCTCCCGGGCGCCGACCCTTCGACCGTGGTGGTCGACACACCCAGCAGGAACGCCAGCGCGCCCCGAGCAGCGTGCAGGCGGTTGTGTCCCTGCTGGAACACCACCGACTGCGGTCCGTCGATGACCTCTGCCGCGACCTCGATGCCCCGGTAGGCGGGAAGGCAGTGCATGAAGATCGCCGACGGGTCGGCGAGCGCCATCATCGCCGAGTCGACCTGGTAGCCCTCGAACTGCACGAGACGCTGCTGCTTGTCGGCCTCCTGGCCCATCGACACCCAGGTGTCGGTGTGGACAGCATGCGCTCCCTCCACCGCCTCGGCCGGCCGGGGAGACTGCTCGACCGACGCCGCACCCAGCAGCGAGAGCCGCTCGAGTTCGGACATCGGCGCGTCGAACCCGTGCGGGCACGCGAACCGCAGATGCATGCCGAGCATCGCCGAAGCCTCGCCCAGCGACCGGGCGACGTTGTTGTAGTCGCCCACGTACGCCGTCGTCTTCCCGGCGAGATCTCCGAGCCGCTGTTGCATCGTGAGCACGTCGGCGAACGCCTGCAGCGGGTGGGAGTGGTCGGACAGCATGTTCACGACCGGCACGTCGACCACGGCCGCCATCCGGGTGACCGTGAGGTGATCGAACACCCGGGCGGCGATCAGCCCGTGGTAGCCCTCCATGATGCGTGCCACGTCCTCCACGGGCTCGCGCGTGTCGAACCCGACCTCTTCGCCCCGGGTGTACACCGGATGACCACCGAGTTGGGCGACGGCCATCTCCATCGAGTGCCGGGTGCGGTTCGACGGCTTCTCGAAGACGAGCGCGGCGCCGCGTCCCTCGAGCGGCCGGCCGAGGGACTCCACGGGGGCCTCGGCCAGAGTGAGGATCCGGCGGATCTCGTCGACGGTGACGTCGGTGACGTCGAGCAGGTGGCGTGTCACAGCAGCTCCTGCTGCACGGGCGGATCGTCGGGCAGCCGGTCGGCCAGGCAGGCGGCGATCAGTGCGACCGCTTCGTCGATCTCGTCGTCGGTGACGGTGATCGGTGGGAGCAGACGGATCGTGGTGGGCGTGACCGCGTTGACGATCAGGCCGCGGTCGAGCAGGTCGAGGTAGACCTCCTTGGCGTCGATGCCCGGCACGAGTTCGACACCGAGCATGAGGCCTCGGCCGCGACTGCCGGCCACTCCGGGTACCGACCGCAGCGCCTCCTCGATCCGGCGACCCTGGCGTTCGGCGACGGCGGGCGCGTCGATGCGCTGCATCTCGTCGATGACGGCGTTGACCGCCGCGGTGGCGATGGCCGTGCCGGAGTACGTGCTGCCGTGGTCGCCGGGCTCGAATGCCGACGCCACGTCGATTCGGGCCCAGCAGGCGCCGACCGGCATCCCGTTGCCCATCGCCTTGGCGAGGGTGACCACGTCGGGGCTGATCCCGGCATGCTCGAACCCGAACCAGCGACCGGTGCGGGCGAATCCGGTCTGGATCTCGTCGACCATCATCAGTGCGCCGACCTCGTCGCAGATCTCGCGGATGCCCTGCAGGTACTCGGTGGTGGCGGGGTGGACGCCTCCTTCACCCTGGACGGTCTCGATGAGCACGGCGGCGACCGATCCGTCGACGGCGGCGCGCATCGCGTCGAGGTCGGCCCACGGCACGTGGCGGAAACCGTCGGGCATCGGTGCGAACGGCTCGTGCTTGGTGGGTTGGCCGGTGGCGGCCAGCGTGGCCAGGGTGCGGCCGTGGAAGCTCCCGAGGGCGCTCACCACCGTGTGACGGCCCCGGCCACCGAACTTGCGGGCGAGCTTGATGGCGCACTCGTTGGATTCGGCTCCGGAGTTCGTGAAGAACAGCTGGCCGCGCTGACCGGTGGCGGCGAGCAGGAGGTCGTCGACCCGCACGGCGGCCTCGGTGGCGACGGGATTGGCGAAGAAGTTCGACACGTGCAGCAGCCGGTCGAGTTGGTCGCCGACCGCTTCGGCCACGGTGGGATTGGCGTGTCCGAGCGAGACGACGGCGATCCCCGAGAGGAAGTCGAGGTAGCGCTTGCCGTCGGCGTCCCACAGCTCGGTGCCCCGTCCGCGCTCGAACATGATGGCCGGCGGGCCGAACACGGGCATGAACGGGCAGTTCGCCGCCGGTGCGTGGTGGAACGCGTGGGCGCCCGCTGCGGCAGCGCCTCCCGTGGTGTCCGATGGTCGGTCAGTGGTCATGGACGTCGTCCTCCGGGTTGGGCATCACCATCGTGCCGATGCCGGCGTCGGTGAAGATCTCGAGCAGCAGGACGTGGGCGATCCGGCCGTCGAGGATGTGGGCGCGGTGCACGCCGTTGCGTACGGCCTGTGTGCAGCTCGCCACCTTGGGGATCATGCCACCGGCGATCGTGCCGTCGGCGACCAGGCGGTCGAGTTCGTCGGCGGTCACCTGCCGGATCAGGCTGCGGGCGTCGTGGACGTTGCGCCGCAGACCCTCGATGTCGGTGAGGTAGACCAGCTTCTCGGCACCGATCGCCTCGGCGATGGCGCCGGCGACCGTGTCGGCGTTGATGTTGTAGGCCTGGCCGGTCTCGTCGCTGCCGATGGTGGCGACCACCGGGATGAACTCGTCGTCGATCAGGCCGTGGATCACCTCGGGATTGATCTCGGTGACGTCGCCGACGAACCCGAGTTCGAGATTGCGGGCCCTGGCGCGGATCAGCCCGGCGTCCACGCCGCTGATTCCGACGGCGAAGCGTCCGTGGACGTTGATGGCCGCGACGAGCTGCGGGTTCACCTGCCCCTTCAGCACCATCCGGGCGATGTCGACCGTCTCGGCGTCGGTCACCCGGAGGCCGTCGACGAACTCGGTCGTCTTGCCGAGCCGGGTCATCAGGTCGGAGATCTGGGGGCCTCCCCCGTGCACCACGATGGGCCGCATCCCCACCAGACGCATGAGCACGACGTCCTCGGCGAACAGGGTGAGGGCGTCGTGGTCGGAGGTGCCGGCCAGTGCGTTGCCGCCGTACTTGACCACCACGGTCTTGCCGGCGAACCTGCGGATGTAGGGCAGCGCCTCGACGAGCGTGGACGCCTTGAGGCTGGCCGCGGCATCGGTGGTCATGGTGCGAGTCCGGTCATGGTGCGAGTCCGGTCATGGTGAGCCCGGCGGTCTCGTCGAGTCCGAGCGCGACGTTGGCCGCCTGGACGGCGCCGCCCGCCGCGCCCTTGGTGAGATTGTCGATGGCGCACATCGAGATGACGGTGCGGGTGCGCGGGTCGAAGCGCGCCGCCACGTGGGCCCCGTTCGAGCCGAGGACCGACTTGGTCGCCGGCGGGGCCGACGTGACGGCCACGAACGGCTCGGTGTCGTAGGCGTCACGCAGCACGTCGGCGAGGAGCTCGTCGCTGCAGTCGCCGGTGGGTTGCGCCGTGCAGGTGGCCAGCAGGCCGCGGGCCATCGGCACGAGATGCGGCGTGAAGAGCAGTTGGGCGCCGATCTCCTGCTCCATCTCGGGGGTGTGGCGGTGCGACACGAGGCCGTAGGGCGTGGCGTTGGAGTCGATGTTGCTGAACACGTTGATGTCGGTGGGGGCCCGGCCGGCCCCGGTGACGCCCGTGAGGGTGTTGACGACGATGCCGGTGGGTTCGACGAGGCCGGCCGCCACCAGCGGGCGCAGGGCCAGCGTGGCGGCCGTGACGTGGCAGCCTGGCGTGGCCACGAGGCGTGCACCGGCGAGTTCGTGCCGATGCAGCTCTGGCAGGCCGAACACGGCCTCGGCGAGCAGGTCCTGCTCGGTGTGCTCGAAGCCGTAGTAGGTCGGGTAGGTGCGGGGATCCTTCAGGCGGAACGCGGCGGACAGGTCGACCACGGCGCCGACCGCCCCCACCAGCGTCGGGGCGAGATCGAGGGCCGCCGCGTGGGGCAGTCCGAGGAAGACGAGGTCGAGCCCCGCCGCGGCGGTGGCGTCGAAGGTCGTGAAGACCAGATCGGGAGACGCGAGTTCGAGTGACGGGTAGAGATCGGCGGCACGCCGGCCCGCCATCGTGTCACCCGTGGCGAGCGCCACTTCGAGGTCGGGATGCTGGGCGGCGAGACGCAACAGTTCGGCGCCGGTGTACCCCGAGGCCCCGATGATGCCGACGCGTACCGAACCCGCACTCATCTGCATGACCATACATGCCCACGTATGGTCATCCAACACGATTCCGGGCCGTCCTCACGATGAGCTGCAGGACCGCCGCGCGTCGGGCAGACTGGCAGCGATGATTGCCGGGCCCGCACCGACGAAAGGCCGACTGCTGGTGGCCACGCCGCCGCTCGAGGACGCCAACTTCGATCGCACCGTGATCTACGTGCTCGAACACCACGACGACGGAGCGATCGGTGTGGTGATCAATCGTCCGAGCGTCGAAGCGCTCGACGAACCCTTGGACCGCTGGATCGAACTGCAGTCGGTGCCGTCGTCGGTGTTCCTCGGCGGCCCGGTCGAGGAGAACGCGTTGATCGCCCTGGCGAAGACGCCGGAGCCGCTCGACGAGAGCGGCGACTACCTCTCCCCCGTCCACGGCACCATCGCGTCGGCCGACCTCACGGCCGATCCGGCACTGGTCGCCGCCGAGGTCACGGGGGTGCGCGTGTTCCGCGGCTACGCCGGATGGGGCCCCGGACAGCTGGAGGGCGAGATCGAGGCCGGCGCCTGGCTGGTGCTCGACTCGGAACCCGAGGACGTGTTCTCGTCTCGACCCGACGACCTCTGGCGCACGGTGCTGCGCCGGCAGCCCGGCCGGCTGGCATGGCTCGCCGACGCCCCCGACGACCTCAGCTCCAACTGAGTTCCGCACGTGACACGGCGACTCGGCGGGTGCACGTCGACCGCCGTCGATCTCCCGACGCTACCGATGCGACTGTCGAACCTTCGTTTTGGAATGTCCCACGAACGTCGAACTAGTGTCGATGTCATGCGCGATCACCGCGATGCCACGGGTCCGGCAACTCGGAGTTCCGTCGAGGTTGCAGCGCGAGACGGCGCCACGGTGTTGATCCTCTCCGGCGAACTCGATCTCGAGATGGCGACGCCCGTACGGCTCCGATTCGACGAACTGAAGGGCGACGTCGAGGCGGACTGCGCCGGAGTGACGTTCATGGACTGTTCGGGTGTCAACGTCATGATCGAGATGAACCAGCAGTGTCATGCGCGAAGTGCGAAGCTGACCGTTGTGAACCCGCCGCCTTGTGTCACCAGACTGCTGAGTCTGACTCGACTCGACGGTGTCCTCGACATCCGATCCCGTGTCCCGGGCGGATGACCATGCACGGGAATTCCTCGTGGGATCAGCCGATCTACTCGATCGGCGCAGTGGCATCGATGTTGGGCATCGAAACCGCGACCCTACGGGCATGGGAGGACCGCTACGGCGTCGTGGTTCCCTCGCGCAGCAGCGGTGGACAACGCGTGTATTCGCGCCACGAGTTGGAGCAACTACGATTCGTCGTCGACCAGTTGACGGGTGGTACGACGCCGTCGGCCGCACATCGTCTGCTCGCCGCTCGGACGCACGACGAAAACCCACCCGTCGGCGGTGAACCCGATCGCGTGCGAGTCGTGGTGTTGCTCGCCGAACGCGACCGGTACGCGGTCGACCTGATGGAGTACTTCCTGCGGACCGAGGGGTACGAGGTCGTCGTGGCGTTGGACTCCGTGGAGGCCGAGCAACGGTTCGACGACGTTCGGCCGCACCTGTCCATCGTCGAGCTGATGATGTCGGGCGGCGGGCTCGAGTTGTGCGGCCGCCTGGCCGGCGGCGGTGCACCGGTGTTGGCGATGTCCGCACTCGATCTCTCCGACCGGGCCATCGAAGCCGGAGCCAGCGCCTTTCTCGCCAAGCCGGTGGCACCATTGCTCTTCGTGTCGACGGTACGAGACCTGTTGCACTCCAGTGCGTTGACCCGCCCCGCGACGGCGACAGTTCGCTGATGCAACGACTGACGACCGGCAACGAGCGGCTCGACCGCATCCTGGGCGGCGGCCTCGTCGCCGACGCCATCACGCTCGTCGTCGGTGCTCCGGGGACCGGCAAGACGATCCTGGCCGAGCAGTGCCTGTTCGCCAATGCGACGGTCGAGCGCCCGGGTCTCTATCTGTCCACGGTCTCCGAACCGTTCGACAAGCTGTTGCGATTCGGACAGGAGCTGTCGTTCTTCGACACCGAACTCGTCGGGCGCTCGGTGTTCTACGACGACCTCGGCGACGCCGTGCACCACGGCGGACTCGTCGCGGTCAGCGAGCGCATCGATTCGCTGATCAAGCAACACCACCCCGGGATCATCGTCATC
Organism: Ilumatobacteraceae bacterium; assembly: GCA_041686315.1. Taxonomy (GTDB): domain Bacteria; phylum Actinomycetota; class Acidimicrobiia; order Acidimicrobiales; family Ilumatobacteraceae; genus Sva-07. The sequence goes on along the minus strand of JAWLEC010000055.1, from coordinate 6,145 downwards.
GACAGCTTCAGGGCACTGCGGACGTTCTCGCCGAGCGACGCCGACTTCCGTCGCTTCCTGCACGACCTCGCCGGAATGCTCAGCGCTCTCGCCGTGTCGTCGTTGTGGGTCGGCGAGTACGAGCACGCCGAAGCAACCAACTCACCGGAATTCGCCGTTGCCGACGCCGTCATCGGCATCGAGATCAAGCGGACGTCGGAACGCTCCACCCGCCTCCTCAGCATCCGCAAGCTACGCGGCAGCGACTTCCACTCCGGCGACCACGCGTATCGCATCACCGCCGACGGGCTGGTGGTCTTCCCGCGTCTCGCCGATCCCCGCGACACCGGATCGGCCATGGCCGTCGCAGAACGTCGGTCGACCGGCATCCCCGCACTCGACGAGTCCCTGGAGAACGGCTACTGGTCCGGTTCCACCACGCTCGTGGCCGGACCGACGGGATCCGCCAAGACATTGATGGGCCTGCACTTCGCCTACGCCGGCACGGCACTCGATGAGAAGGCGGTGTTCGTCACGCTCCAGGAGAATCGCAGTCAACTCAGCCGCATCGTCTCCCGGTTCGGCTGGCGCATCGACGACCCCCACGTGATCATCATGGATCGCTCGCCCGTGGACATCTACCTCGACGAGCTCATCTACGACGTCCTCGACCGACTGGAGACGGCCGGCGCCCAGCGGCTGGTCATCGACAGCCTGAACGACCTGATGTTGGCAACCTCCGACCCGACACGCCTACGGGAGTTCCTGTACTCGCTGGTGCAACGCTGCGCACAGCATGGCGTCAACGCCATGCTCACCTACGAGACGATGGAACTCTTCCGCACCACGCGGCTCAGCGAACTCGGCATGTCTCACGTCGCCGACAACGTGATCCTGCTCCAGCACGTCCAGCACGGCTCGGAGATGAAGCGGGCGCTCACCGTGCTCAAGGCCAGAGGATCCGACAACTCGTCGACCATCAAGGAGTTCCGGATCTCCTCCGACGGCATCGAACTCGGCGAACCATTGGACGTGAGCAGACTCCAGGGGTGACGAAGCACCCCGGCGCATCAGGCGACGAGGGCTCCGACGGCGTCGTCGACGCGTTCGAGCGGCACCAGCAGGTGGTCGTGGTGGTAGCCGGCCAACACGTTGCAGGCAATGCCCTTCTCGGTGAGCCGAGCGCTGACCGCGGCGGTGAGGCCGATCGCCTCGAGGCTGGAGTGCACCGTGAGCGTGAGCCATGCGAGCCGTACCACCACGGGCTGGCCGGCCCGCTGGGCAGCCTCCACCGGTAACACGATGGTGGTCAGCTCCCCTTCCTTCACCACCGCCTGCGCGGCGGCCAGCAGGCCCGGAGTGGGTACCTGCACGGCGATGTAGGTGAACACGCCGGGCCGCCGCTCGACGGCGAGCTTCGCCAGCATGCCGGCCAGGTCGGTCTCTCCGGGAGCACCCACGCCGTCAGCCTCGCAGCTGTGCGCCCAGCTTGGTCGTCGCGGCCTCGACCCCGCGACGGACGTCGGCCACGTCGGCGTCGGTGAGGTTCCGGTCGCTCGCCTGCAGCCGCACCCGGTAGGCGAGCGAACGGGTGTCGTCGGGCACCCGCTCACCCCGGTACACGTCGAAGAGGTCGACGTCCACCAGGAGGTTGCCGGAGCCCTGGCGGATCGCCTTCTCCACGCGCTCGGCCGGGATGGACTCGGGCACCACGAAGGCCAGATCGAGATCACTCGACGGGTACCTGCTCGTGGGCTTCCACTGGGCGGGCCTGGGCCGGCGGTCGAGCAACTGGTCGAGGTCGAGTTCGAGGATCGCAACTCGCTCGCTCACGTCGAACCTGGCGAGCACCTCCGGCGCCACCTCCCCCAGTGCGCCGAGCGGTTCCCGACCGGCCTGCAGGGTCGCCGAACGCGTGGCGTGCAGGCCGCTCGGTACACGTGACTGGTCGAGACGCGCTCCGGCTCCGAGGGCCGCCGACAACTCGCGCCACACCGCCACCGCCTCGGGCGCCTCGGCGCCTGCGAGGACCACGGTGAGCGCTTCGTACTCGTCGGGCAGCTCTCCGTCGCCGGGCGGGTAGACGTGTCCGATCTCGAACAACCGCACCCCGGTACGGCGGTGCGACTCGTTGAAGGCGACCGCCCCGAGGAGGCCGGGACGCAACGACGTGCGCAACACACTCTCCTCCGACACGAGCGGGTTGGAGATCGTGATCGCCTCGCCGGGGACGCCGGCGTCGGCCAGGGCGTTCGGGGCCAGGAACGGGTTGGGCATCGCTTCGGAGATCCCCAACCCGAGCAGCACCTCGCGCACGAGGCGACGACGGTGCTGGCGCTCGCTCAACTCGCCGTGCACGACCGACTTCGGAACGGTCTTGCCGATCCGGTCGTAGCCGTAGTGGCGCGCCACCTCCTCGATGACGTCGACCTCCGCGGTGGAATCCGGGCGCCAGGTGGGCAGCTCCACCGTGCGGACGTCCCCGTCGCCCGCCACCGTGAATCCGATCGGGTCGAGCAGGCCGGGCAGGACGTCGGCCGTCAGCGAGGTGCCGAGGATGCGATTCACCTCGGAGATGCGAACCCTGGCGGTGCGGTGCTCCGGTGGCAGGTCGTCGGAACGCGCGTCGACGACGCCGGCGTGCACCACGAGGTCGGGGCACGTCTCCGACAACAATTCGACGAAGCGGGCGATCGCCGACGGCATCCCCTCGGGATCGACCCCGCGCTCGAAGCGAACCGACGCCTCCGACCGAAGATTGGTGCGGGTGACGGTCCGGCCGATGGCGACCGGCTCGAACCAGGCCATCTCGAGAGCGATGGTGGTGGTGCTGTCGCTGATCTCGGTGTCGAGGCCGCCCATCACACCGCCCACGCCGATCGGCACGTCATCCGCGTCGCAGATGAACAGGTCGTCGGACGTGAACGTCCGGACCTCCCCGTCGAGCGTGGTGAGCTGTTCGCCGTCACGGGCGAGCCGGACACGGAAGCCACCGCCACCGAGGGTGTCGAGGTCGTAGGCGTGGTTCGGCTGGTTCAACTCGAGCATCACGTAGTTGCTCACGTCGACGACGTTGTTGATCGGGCGCATCCCGGCAGCGGCCAGACGCCGGGCCATCCAGTCCGCCGACGGACGCACCTCCACGCCGGAGATCACGGTGCTCGTGAACCTGGCGCACCGGTCACCGTCGACGAGCTCGACGGGCGCACGCCGCTCCGCTCCCGGCGCCGGCAGCGTCGGTGCGGGCGGACGGAACTCGACACCGAGCTTCGCCGCCAGATCGCGGGCAATGCCCACGTAGCCCCAGCAGTCGGGACGGTTGCGCGTGACGTCGGCGTCGATCAACACGTCGGGCTTCAGCCCGAGCGCCTCGCCGTAGGGCACGCCCAGCGGAGCCTCCGCCGGCAGGACATGGATGCCCGAGTGATCGTCGCCGAGGCCGAGTTCGCTGGCCGAGCACAGCATCCCCTCCGAGTCGACACCCAGGATGCCGCGGCGCTCGATCGTCATCCCGTTGGGCATCGTCGTGCCCAGCGTCGCGAGCGGCACCACGTCACCGACCGCCATGTTGAATGCGCCGCACCACACGTGGCGCTCCTCGCCGTCGCCGGCGTCGACGTAGACGCGCTGCACCTTGGCGGCGTCGGGATGCTGTTCGAGGCGCAACACCCGTGCGGTGACCACGCCGGGCACGGAGGAGCCCACCGTCTCCACCGAATCGACCTCGAGTCCGAGCGACGTGAGCGTGTCGGCCACGCGCCGCACCGCAGCGGCATCGGTGGGATCACCGAAGTCGCCGTAGTCGCCGAGCCAGGACAGGAGAACCTTCATCAGAACTGCTCCATGAAGCGGATGTCGTTGGCGTACATGTCGCGGATGTCCTCGACGCCGTGGCGTTCCTTGGCCATCCGGTCGATCCCGAATCCGAAGGCGAACCCGCTCCACTCCTCGGGATCCAGCCCGCCCGCACGCAGCACGTTGGGGTGCACCATCCCGCAGCCGCCCAGCTCGATCCAGCTCCCGTCGGGACGCTGGATGTCGAACTCGGCCGACGGCTCGGTGAACGGGAAGTAGCTCGGACGCAGGCGGGACGTGAACCCCGGCCCGAAGAACGCCTTGGTGAACGCTTCGATCGTGCCGGCGAGGTCACTCATCGAGATGTCGCGGTCGATCACGAGCCCCTCGATCTGGTGGAACACCGGCATGTGGGTGGCATCGGGGGTGTCGCGGCGGAACACCCGGCCCGGAGCGACGATGTAGATCGGCGGCTCGGTCTCGAGCATCGTGCGGATCTGCACGGGGGACGTGTGCGTGCGCAGCACGGTGGTGCCGGGTGATCCACCGGGTGGGACGTGGTCGACGAACAGTGTGTCCCACTCCCCTCGCGCCGGGTGACCGACCGGCATGTTGAGGGCTTCGAAGTTGTGCCAGTCGGTCTCCACTTCCGGACCCTCGGCGACCTGGAAGCCGAGACCGATGAACACGTCCTCGAGGTGCTCCCACGCCTGGGTGACGAGGTGGGCATGACCCCGGCGCGGCTTGCCGACGAACTCGGTGAGGTCGAGTCGCTCCCGCTCGACCCGGGCGGTGAGCGCCTCGGAGGCGAGTTCCTCGCGTCGCGTGTCGAGCGCGGCGGTGACGGCGGCGATGGCATCGTTGATGGCCTGTCCGGCGGCCTTCTTCTCCTCGATCGTCTCGAGCGAGCCGAGTCGCGTCTTGAGCTGGGCGAGATCGCCCTTCTTGCCGATCAGCCGCGTGGTGAGTGCGGCGACGTCGTCGACGGAGCTGGCGTCGTCGACTGCGGCGAGCGCCGCATCGCGGGCGGCGGTGATGTCGGTGAGCACGGGAAGCCTTTCGTGGGTCGGTTGCAGGCGCAGGCAGGGCGGTCGGGAGGGCGGCCCCGGATGAACCCGAACACGTGACGCAGGAGCGTGTGTCCCCGGTTCAGCCGGGGCACTGAAATCGCTGCAACTGCAAGCTCACGGTGCGCAGGCTAGCGGTGATCGCCCGGACGGACCAGTTCCGCACCGCCTGCGTGTGGACCGGCTGCGTGTGGACGGGCTGCGTGTGGACCGGCAACGGCCGTCCGTACGGTGGTGGTGTGCATCGCCTCGCCGTCGCCGCAGCCCTGCTCCTGACCGGCGTGGCCTGCAGCGGCGATTCGCGGGACGGATCTGCGGCCGACGCAACAGCCGACGGGATGGCTGACACCACGATCCCGGGCGACATCGGCTACTACCGGTCGCCCGGCGCCCGGCCGGACATGCCACCGGGCACCCTCGTGGCGAGTGAGCCGATCACACTCGAGGCGGTCGGCGGCACCGGCCTCCGGGTGACGTACTCGTCGACCACTCCGGCGGGCGACACGGTGCACCTCACCGGTGTGGCAATCCTGCCGGCCGGAGTGGACCCCTCGACTCCGGGGTCGATGCCCGTCGCCGTGTGGAACCATCCGACGGTCGGCATCGGCACCGGTTGTGCGCCGTCGCTGACCGAGCCGTTCACGATCGACGGCGCACAACCGTTGCTGGACGCCGGCTTCGTCGTGATGGCCCCCGACTACGACGGGCTCGGATCCGAGGGCGTGCACCCGTACCTCGTGCTGGAGTCACAGGGCCGAGCCGTCCTCGACATCGCCCGGGCCGCCCGTGAGTTCGGCGGCGACGACACCGTCGTCACGTGGGGGCATTCGCAGGGAGGTCACGCCGCCCTCTCCGCCCGGGCGGTCGCCGATCGCTACGCCCCCGAACTCGATCTGGTGGCCGTCGCCGCAGCGTCGCCACCCACCGACCTGGCCCTGTTCCTCGATCCCGGGTTCACGACGTCGACTTTGCTGCCCGTCACCGCGCAGACCGTGGTGTCGTGGGCGACGGTGTACACGAACACCGGGCTCGAGGACCTCGGTAGCCCGGAAGCGCTGACGCTGGCGAGTGAAGCCCTCGACTCCTGTGTCGGCGACGTCGCGGCGCTCGCCGCCGAGCGGGAACCCGCTGACGTCTGGGCGCTCGTCCCCGACGACGTGCCGGCGTGGGACATCCTCACCGATCTGAACAGCATCGGGGCCGCTCCCGGATCGGCTCCGGTGTACCTCACCCACGGCGGAGCCGACATCCTCGTCCCCGTGCAGGGTACCGACACCCTGGCGAGCGAGTTGTGCGATCGGGGC
>JAWLEC010000218.1:0-4056 GCA_041686315.1 Ilumatobacteraceae bacterium | reverse complement strand
TGCGTGCCGGGTCGGCCGGACCGTGGGCGATCGACGGGCTCATCGACGTGCGCTACGGAGCCGACTACCGCTTCCTCGTGGACGGCGAGCAGTATCTCGTGGGAGCCGGGTTCGACCCGGTGTTCGGGGCCCTGTCGTCGACCGTGCGACCCCCCGAGCCCACGTTCGGAGGAAACGCCGTGATCGGGGTGGACGACAGTGCGGTGGAGTGCCCGCGTCTCGACGACCCCGTCCGCACCCTCGACGTCGACGGCACCAGCGTGGAATCGGGAGTGCTGAGCCTGATCACGGAGGACCGGCGCCTCCTCGCGTCGACCCTGGCCGTGCCCGTGGCGATCGCGTTCGCCGTGTTGCTCGCCCTGGTGGTGGTGAAGGTGTTCGGGGTGCTCGCCATGAAGGGCGTGTTCGCGCTCGGCCGACGCGCCGTGACGCCCGTGCCCGACCACCGAGCCACGCGCGTTCGCGCGCACCGTCCCGTACGGCCCCGCGACGTCACATCCGCATCGGCAGTCGCGTCGGCACCGACACACGACGACGAGGCCGGCACCGGGCAGATGCGCTGAGACCCGCCCGTCTCACGCCACCAGTCGGCGGACCTCGGCGATGGCGCCGGCCCAGTCCTCGATCTCGATCTGCTCGGCGGCGCGACCGGGCACACAGCGCACGAGCATTCCGCCCGCCACCGGCTCGTCGAGGACGGCGTCGAGGGCCGCGGCGTATGCCGCCAACTGGATGCGATAGCGGCCGATGCGCTCGGACGACTGCACGTCACCCGACCACTGGTCGGTCTTGTAGTCGACGATCACCAGGCCGTCGGGCGTCCGCACCAGCAGGTCGACGTAGCCCTCGAGGATGCGGTCGCCGACGGGCGCGGCGACGAACAACTCGCGCCAGTGCTCGGCACCAGCCACCACCGCCTGCACGATCGGTGCCGTGATCGCGGACCGCGCCAACGCAGCGACCTGCTGATCGAGCCCGATCACGCCCTCGGCGGCGCACTGGGCGCGGGCCAGGGTGTCGATGTCGTCGCCCGTCGCGAGGTCGCAGAACTGCAGCACGCCGTGGACCGCCCGCCCGATGCTGGTGCCGTAACGGCCACGTTGCCACGGAGGCAGCTCGACGTTGACCGGTCGCTTGTCGAGCCCCGGATCGTCGACGACGTCGCGGTCGGCGACGGCGGCGACCTCCTCGGCGAGCCGGGTGGCGGCGACACCGGTCCGCCGCGACGCCGCACCCAGGATGCGGTCGCGTTCGGCAGCCCATTCCTCGGCGTCGGCCCATTCGAGCTGGACGGACCTGCCGTCGGGGCGTGCAACGGCGGCGGGGGAGGGCTCGAGCACGCGTGCGCCCGACGAGGGATCGGCGGCGCCGTGGACCCACAGCAGCTCGGCCGAGGTGAGCTTGCGGTGGTCGCTGTAGTCGTGGTTGGACTTCGGCGGCACGCCGCGGTGCAGCGACACCACCAGGTGGTCGACGGCGCGGGTGCAGGCCACGTACAGCAGCCGGCGCCGCTCGGCATCGCCCATCTGCTCGTCGATCGGCTGGTGGGCGACGAACACGCCGTCGTCGCCCTTGCCGGCCAACATCCAGGTGTCGTCGGTCCACACGACGCCCGTGCTGGCGGAGTGGTTCGGTTTGGTGGTGAGTCCGGCCACCACGGTGATCGGGAACTGCAGGCCCTTCGCCGCGTGGACGGTCATCACCCGGACGGCGTCGGCGTCGTGCTCGGGCAGGATCGTGTCGGCCACCCGACCCTCGGACGCCTGGAGGCGAGCCCACTGGAGGTACCGCCGCACCCCGTGCCCGCCCGCATCGGACCAGGCCCGCGCCTGCTCGATCACGTAGCGCAACCGGCGCCACACGTCACGGGCGTCGGGGCCGTCGAGCGCCAGGTCGTACGCACGGCGTTCGTCGGCGATCGCCGCGATCAGGTCGGCGGGTGTGGACCAGACGATGCGCTCGGCCACGGAGCGCACGTGGGCGATGCCCTCGGCCACGGGATGACCGTGGAGGCCGTCGGGTGCGTCGGCCCACGGGTTCCAGCTGCCGCCCGCCTGCGTCCACTCCCACAGATCGACGTCGCTGCAGCCGTACAGCGGGCTGCGCAACGCCGCGACGAGGGCGAGTGCGTCGGTGGGGTCGTCGGCGGCGCGCAGCGCCAGCATGAGATGCCGGATCTCGGCGGTGGAGTACACCACCGACGAGTTCTCGGCTCGGTAGTCGACGCCGGTGCGCCGCAGCTCGGCCTCGAGTGCCGGCAGCGAGATGCGGGTGGGCAGCAGGATGCAGACGTCGCCGGGTCGCGCCGGGCGCAACGCCCCCGTGACCCGGTCCTCGACCGGCCACCCGTCGGCGAGCGCCGTGGTGACCGCGGCCACCACGGCGCATGCTTCGCGCTGTCGCAGCAGGTCGGCCGTGCCGACGTCGTCGACACGCCGATGGGCGGGGAGATCGTCGTGACGTTCGGCCCCGATCACCGAGACCGAACCGTGCGCGAGCAGGTCGGGGCGTCGCGCCGCCACGAGCGGCTGGAACGCCGGCTGGCTGTCCTCCTCGAACCGGATCAGCCGCTCGAACACGTCGTTGGAGAAGTCGATCACTGCCCGTGTCGACCGGAAGTTGGCCGACAGCGTGACCGGGTCGGCGCCCACCTGCTCGGCGGCGCGCAGGTACTGGGCGATGTCGGCGCGTCGGAACCGGTAGATCGACTGTTTCGGATCACCCACGATGAACAGCCGGCCGGGCACCGGCTGCAACGCCCGCCAGTCGCCGTCCTGACCGGGATCGTCGGGGGCGCTGGTGAGGCGGACGGCGATCTCCAACTGGATCGGGTCGGTGTCCTGGAACTCGTCGAGCAGCACCCGCGGATACCGGTCGTGCAGCACGGTGCGGACCCGTGGTCGGGTGGCGAGCAGGCGGCGGGTGAGGACGAGCAGATCGTGGAACTCGAGCTGCCCCGAGGCGGCTCGTTGCTCGGCGGCCTCGAGCACGAACCGCCCGAGCGCGGCACCGAGCACCCGTCGTCGGTGGTGCCGGGCCGCTTCGCACAGGGAGCGTGCCGTCCGGCCGAACTCGACCTCGTCGGCGCGCAGTGCCTCGAGTGCCGCTTCGCCGTCGTCGCCGAAGGCCTTCTTCCACGCCCCCTTGCTGCCGGGAAAGCCCTTTCGCGTCTCCCACGAACCGAATGCGTCGTCGGCGGCCGCGACGAACTCGAGCTGTGACCGCAGACCGTCGGCGGCGCCGAGCTCGAGCAGGCCGGCCACCCGGGCGATCTGCTTGGCCTGGCTGTCGCCGTCGGGCACGGGCGTGGCGACGATGTGCTCGCCGAGCGCGCGGAGCTGTCCGGTGTCGATGCGCACGGGGCCTGGATCGGCGAGGTCGACCCGGTCGGCCACCAGATCCCAGTTGGCCCGGAAGTCGTCGGCCACGCGGCGAGCGCCGCGCTGGATGCCGAAGCCGTCGAACTCGCACAGCTCGACGAAGGCGCGACCACCGTCGACGATGCCGCCCGCTGGTTCGGGGTCGTCGAGCAACCGGTCGAGGAGGTCGTCCCACTGCTCCTCGAAGGCGAGCCCGCTCTCGAGCTCGTCGAGGACGGAGAACCCCGGCGGCAGGCCGGCATCGATCGGGTACTCGAACAGGAGCCGGCGGGCGAAGGCGTGCAGCGTGCCGATCGGTGCGTGATCGAGCCGCTCGAGTGCGTCGGCCGCACGGGGGTGCGCTTCGGCGGCGAGTTCGTCGCGGACCCGGCTGCGCAGCTCGGCGGCGGCCTTCTCGGTGAAGGTGATGGCGGCGATGTCGGTGACGCTGATGCCGTCGACCACGATCAGGTTGACGATGCGCCGCACGAGCGAGGACGTCTTGCCGGCCCCGGCACCCGCCTCGACGAACAGGGTGGTGGCGAGATCGTCCGCGATCCGATCGCGTTCGGCGGCATCGGGGGCCGCCGGGCGTTCGTCCGCGGCCGGTCCGTGGTCGGCCGTCGACGCCGGTTCGAGACCGGGAAGGCCGAGCTGGCCGGTCATGTCGCGCTCCCGGCGGAGCCCGGTTCGGTGG
>JAWLEC010000217.1:0-4085 GCA_041686315.1 Ilumatobacteraceae bacterium | reverse complement strand
GATCCCGTGCCGGTGCCAGCCGTCGCCGTGGTCGTGGTCGCCGTGGTCGTGGTCGTGGTCGCCGTGGTCGTGGTCGTGGCCGTGGTCGTGGTCGTGGTCGTGGTCGCCGTGGTCGTGGGAGTGGTCGTCGCCGTGGGAGTGACCGTTGCCGTTGCCGTGGGAGTGGTCGTGGTCGTGGTCGCCGTGGTCGTGGGAGTGGTCGTCGTCGTGGGAGTGACCGTTGCCGTTGCCGTTGCCGTTGCCGTGGGAGTGGTCGTGATCGTCGTGATCGTGGCCACGGTGGTCGTGATGGTCGTGATCGTGGTGATGCGGCAGGAGGTCGGGCTCGACCACGACGGCGCTGCCGGTGGCCACCGTCGCCACGGCTGCTCTGCCCAGCGCATGCTCGGGCACGCCGTGCAGCTCCTCGAGCGCTGCGTCGCCGTGGTCGTGGTCGTGGACGCCGTGATCGTGCAGATGTCGTTGTTCGGGTGCCGCGCGTCCGGCGATCCGGGCCTGGTAGTCCCGCCATGCGGTCACGACGAGCCAGATTCCGATGCCCAGCACGATCAGCGCGGACAAGCCCTGGAGCCACGGGTACACCCGTTCCGGCGCGAAAGCGGCACCCGCGGCATAGGTGATGATGCCCAGGATGAGGACGCCCAGCGTGTGCGAGAGCGCAACGGCCACTGCGAGGATGAAGGCTTGGAACTTGGTGCCCCTGGTGCCCACGAGGTACGCGCCGATCACCGTCTTGCCGTGGCCAGGTGCGAGCGAGTGCAGGGCGCCCAGGAACCCGGCGAAGCCGAGCGACAGGGTCATCGCCCAGATCCCGCCGTCGGCGTCGGCGATGAGATCGGAGAACGCATCCCCCCCGCCGTCGTCGTCGCCCGGAACCGACGAGTCGAGTTCACCCGGCTCGGCATCGGCCGATGCGGTGGCCGTGAACTCGGCGGTCGACGTGTCGGGGTTGTCCTCCGGATCGGGGAAGTCGGTGAGGCGTTCGGTGACGGTCTCCGACGAGACGTCGCCGCTGATCTCGACGCGGTCTCCGACGACCACGACCTCACGCCAGCCGACACGCTCGCGGTAGTTGTCGTCGTCGAACACGATCGCATGCGGCCCCTCACCGAGATCCAGCGCGGCGGTCCAGTTGCACTCCGTGCGCAGGGTGGTCAGTCCTCCGTCGCCCTCCTGGCGCAGCGTGGTGGCGGTGGCCTCGCCGAGCTCGACCGGTGTCCCGTCGATCGTGAACTCCACCGAGGCGATCATCTCCTGGCAGAAGGCGGCCGGATCGGCCTCGACGCGTTCGCCGTCGGCCTGTGTGGGCGTTTCCGCGAAACCGATCACGTAGTCGAGTTCCACCCCGTCGGGGCTGACCAGGATGGCCGCATACCGGTCGATGGCGAACGAACCGAACTCGTGGGCTGCGACGGGACGCCCGCCGGCGAGCAGGGCGACGCCGGCGATGGCCGTGGCGATCAGTACCCGCACCGGGTGGGAGATGCTCACGACGAGACCAATTGCGTCTCGTCGTCGGTCTCGTGATGGTCGACGGTGCGATTCACGGGCCGGAGTTTCCCACGTGACGCGGACCATGAGTACAGCCCGGCTGCGACACCGATCATCACCAGCGCGATCCAGAAGTTGCGAGGCCACACCCTCCACGGGTTGGCGACCCGTTCGATGTCGAGATCGGAGTCGCCGATGCGTTCCACCAGCCAGGCGACGGCGTACGCCGCGGTCATGGCGGCACCGCCGTAGAGCACGGCGGCGGCAGCGACCGTCCTGCGCAACACCAACAGCAGTGCGAGCACCAGTGTGGAGACGACCAGCACGGCGACCGCGATACCCACGTTGAACGCGAGGAGGGATTGCACCGGTTGACGGCGGTCGAGGTCGAGTGCGTTGAACTGCAGGCCGAAGCCCAACCCCTGCACGACGCCGAGCGTCGCCACGAGGGCGAGGTGTCTCGACGTGAACGGCACGACGGCGTACAACGCCGCCACCAGCAACGAGGCGGCCACCAGGGAGGTGACCAGACGGTCGGGCAGCGACAGCCCACCGAGGCCGATCACCCACAGTGTGATCGAGTGGGCGGCGGCGTATGCCCCGAGCACGCCGGCGGCACGTCGTACCACCGACTCGACCGTCGGCGCCGGATCGGTCACACGGCCACCCGCGACGAGGAGACCGACCGGCAGCAGCAGCGCCACGACGAACAGAAGATGGTCGACGCCGGCGCGTACGGCGTCGGTTCCGAGCCCGCGGACGCCTGCCATCGACGACAACATCGACGCGTCGTCGAGTTCGACGACCTGCGTGGTGCGGCCGACGGAGAAGCCGACGAACTCCTCGGCCTCGTTCTGGAACACGGCCGTGCCCCAGTCGTTCTCGAACAGCAGGAACGCATCCTTCTGGTCGTTGGTGTGGATGATCCCGTCGTAGGTGACGACGAGATCGCGGGGAGCGGACTCGAACTGTTCCTCGACCACGAACGGCACGACGATGTACGGGCCCACGCCTACCGGCAGGACGTCGACGGCGCCGTCGAACGACAACCCCCAGGTGGTGTCGGCGTCGCCGATCTCGAGGTGCTCGGCGGTGTAGGCGCGAATGGCCTCGGCGTTGGCGGTCGCGGCGGTCAGCGCGACCGCAGGGTCGTCGGTGAAGTCGATGCCGAGCACCGGGCCGAGGTCGCGCGCCGGGTACTCGACGCGGCCGTCGAGGCCATCGTCGTAGGTGTTGAGGTACACGTAGCTCTGCTTGCCCGAGTGCGCGGCCGCCGGATGTGCGAGCCCCAGGAGGACGCCGACGAGTGCGGTGACGATCGTGGCGACGAGCAGGAGAGGGCGGAGGGTCATGGTTGCGGGGGCGCAACGCCGGCGGGCGGGGCGGTGCGGCCCACCATGCTAGGGCGCCGGCGGCTCGGGCGGACGTGCAGGCGGCGGGGAAAAGGGTGGCGGCGGTGCCGTCGAGGGTGGGGCCGGCGGTGGTGGGGGCGGTGCCGCGCCCGGTGGTGGCGGCGGTGGCGAGGGCGGTCGGGACGGGACTCCACCGGGAGGTGGCGGAGACATGCCGCTCGCATCCGGGGGTGCGTCGGACGAACCGCGCCGTCGGAGCAGCAGCGCGATCGCCACAACCGCCACGACCGCTCCGGCGATGGCCAGGATGATCCACAGAACCGACGACGAGCCCGAGCCGCCCGGTTCCCACCGAGCCGTCAGCGTCGCGCTGCCGTCCACGACGAAATCGGCGTCGGTCGTGACGACCCACGTGGCGGTGGCACCGTCGATGGAGGTGGCGTTGTGGCTGCTGAGAGAGCCGGGCGCGGTGGCCGAGAACCGGACCTGGAACAGCTCGTCGAGATCGAATCCCGGGATCGGCGGCAGGTCCCCCGCGTCACCGGCCAGTTCGTCGACACCGTCGAGCCGCAGCTCGAACGACGTGTTGCCGCCGTCCTGGGTGATCGAGAGTTCGGAGTCCTCGCCGACCTCGTTCAACTCGTCGATCGGCACGTCGTTGACGGTGCAGCCGACACCGACTCGGCTGCCGTCCTCGATCTCCCGGACGTTCACCTCGTAGTCCGTGAGCGTCGAGGTGAGGTCGGCGCAGGGGTCCTCGCCCTCGGTGAACTCCCCGAGCAGCTGCTGGGGTGACAGCTCGTCGACGAGCCCGGCGTCCTCTCCGAAGATTCCGGCGAGCTCGCTCAACTGTTCCGTGTCGATCAACAGCACGACGTCGAGGTCAGCCGTGCCGTCGTCGCCGATGTCGAACGTGGACTCCACGGTGAAGCAGCCGGCGAGGACGACGACGGCCGCGGTGAGAGCGGCCAGGCGCAGCGCACGTGAGGTGTTCGCTCGGGAGTCGGGCGTGTTGTGGCGGGGTGTGCGGTGCAGAAGGGTCGACACGCCGTCGACGGTAGTCGGACAGCGCTGAGCCGGGCGGACAAATCGCCGGGAATAATACCCCAGGGGGTACGGTTGGTCGTACGGTAGACATCGACCAGCGCAACCTCTGGCTGCCAAGGAGCACGACATGAAGTTCACTCAGTACTACCTCGACTGCCTCTCGCAGGCCTCGTACCTGATCGGCGACGACACCAC
>JAWLEC010000216.1:0-4120 GCA_041686315.1 Ilumatobacteraceae bacterium | reverse complement strand
GCCCGCGATCTGGTCGGCTGACGCCGGAGTCGGCCGGCTGAAGCGCCGTGGCCGGTCGATGCCGCTGGTGATCCGGTCAGGAACGCAGGCGCCCGGCCAAGCGGCCGAGCGACCGTTCCGCCGCTCCGGCGGCGCGGCCGAGACCGCTCAGTACCGATGCACCGATCCGCCGGGCTCGGCCCGCAGCAGCACCGGCGGCGTCCGCCGCAGTGTCGGTGACGTCGCCCTCACCCGTGTCGGTGGTGTCGTCGTCGTGTCGGAGTCCCAGACGCTCGGCGAAAGCGTCGGGGTCGGGCTGGTCCTCGTCGCGACGGGGCTCGTGGCCCGGTTCGTTGTCGTCGGGCCGATCGGGAAGGTCGTCGACGTCACGCGGCGACTGCGGCTCGTTGGAGAATTCGGGGACGGGCCCTTGCGCCGGGTTGCCGCCGTGGTGGGTGCGTCGGTGCGTTCGGGACATGTAGCCGACCTACCCGCCGGCACGCCCGCCGAAACGGGAACCGGATGAGGGCCGTCACCCGCTGCGATCAGCGGAAAAGATCGCGTTCGGAGTCGCGCAGGACGGGGGCCATGGTGGCATCGTCGTCGGGCTCCCAGCGATGACCGCGCACGACGGCCACCGGAACCCGGCTCGTGTTGCCCTTCACCAGCTCCGCCGCCGCAGCCAGCTCGTCGACCACACAGAGCTCCTGCACGCGGAACTCGTGCCCGTGGGGGTCGTGCTGGCCGATGTAGCTGTACAGGGGGTGCATTCCCGCCACGCCGATGGCCACGTCGGTCTGGCCCTCGCGCCACGGACGGCCGAAGGTGTCACTCATCACCACCGCCACGTCCACCCCCCGCTCGGCGAACCGCTCACGGAAGCGGCGGCAGGAGGCGTCGGGATCGACGGGGAGCACCAGGACCCGGTCGTGACCGCCGCTCGAGGACTGGTCGACCCCCGAGTTCGCGCAGCAGAACCCGTGGTGGGTCTCGGTGATCAGCACCGGGCCGATCTGGCGGATCACCCGCTTGGATTCCTGCAGCACCACCTCCACCACGCGAGGGTCCTTCTCCCAGCGCTCGCCCCAGGAACGGGCGAACGCCGACGGCTCCACGTCGGCCAGGTCGATGGCCCGACCCTCCGCCTTCGACACGATCTTCGACGTGATGACCACCACGTCACCGTCGGCGAGGCGATCACCCGACGACGCCGCAGCTTCGTGGACCATCGCCGCCAGATCGTCGCCGGCGACGACCTCGGGCAGCCCCTCGACCCCGAAGATCTCCAGTCGCGTCACGGCTCAGTCGGGCAGCGAGTCGAGGAAGCCGACAATGGCCTCGTTCACCGCATCGGGATGGGTGAGGTTGGCGGCGTGGGCGCCCGGCACCGCCACCACGCCCGTCGATCCGCCGAGCCCGGCGGCCAGCCGCTCGGCCTTGTCCATGCTGATCGAGACGTCCTCGGTGCCGTGCACCACCAGCGCCGGGCAGGTGATCTCCCCGAGCCGGTCGGTGACGTCGTCACGGGTCATCAAGGTGGTGTGCGGCTGGAGCATCGCGTCGTTCGGCCGGGACCGCCACTTGGCGATCCACGGCGCACTCGCCTCGGCGTCGCTGATGATCAGCCCGGCGACCGCCTCGGCGAGTTCGTCGACGGGGCCCACCTCCAGCCACTGGTCGCGCATGCCGTTGTACAACGGCACGACCTCTGGATCCTCCACCCCCGCCTGCGTGTCGAGCAGGATCAGGGCACGGACACGTCCGGGCGCCTTCAGGGCCACCCGCAGGGAGATGAAGCCGCCCTGGCTCATGCCGCCCACCACCGCACGATCGATGCCGAGGTGGTCGAGGAGGCCGAGGCAGTCGTCGGCCGAGTCCCAGTACGTGAACGGCTCGCCGTCGTACTCGGTGCGCCCGAAGCCCCGCTCGTCCCACGTGATCACCCGGTAGCGGTCACGCAGGGCGTCCACCTGGTGCACGAACATGTCGGCGTCCATGAGGAAACCGTGGGCCAGGATCACGGCGGGGCCGTCGCCGCCGGTGTCCTCGAAGTAGATCCGCTGACCGTTGACGGGCGCGTAGGGCATGGGCGAACGGTACCGCATCGGCCAACATGGGCCGATGGCCGAGCCCGAATCCGATCAGCGACCCGTCTCCGAGATCTTCGACCCGTCCGCCTGGGTGGAGGTGGACGGCTTCGACTTCACCGACATCACCTACCACCGTGCCGTCGACGCCGGCGTGGTGCGCATCGCGTTCGACCGGCCCGAGATCCGCAACGCCTTCCGACCCCACACGGTGGACGAGCTGTTCACCGCCCTCGACCACGCCCGGATGTCGACCGACGTCGGGTGCGTGCTGCTCACCGGCAACGGACCCTCGCCGAAGGACGGCGGGTGGGCGTTCTGCTCCGGCGGCGACCAACGCATCCGCGGCAAGGACGGCTACAAGTACGCCGAGGGCACCACGGCCGAGTCGATCGAGCCGGGACGCGCCGGGCGACTGCACATCCTCGAGGTGCAACGGCTGATCCGGTTCATGCCCAAGGTGGTGATCTGCGTGGTGCCGGGCTGGGCAGCCGGCGGCGGCCATTCACTGCACGTGGTGTCCGACCTCACCCTGGCGAGCCGCGAGCACGCCCGCTTCAAGCAGACCGACGCCGACGTGGCGAGCTTCGACGGCGGCTTCGGGTCGGCCTACCTGGCCCGGCAGGTGGGCCAGAAGTTCGCCCGCGAGATCTTCTTCCTCGGCCGCGAGTACACCGCCGACGACATGGTGCAGATGGGGGCCGTGAACGAGTCGGTGCCGCACGCCGAACTGGAGGCGACCGCACTGCAGTGGGGCCGGGAGATCTGTGCGAAGAGCCCCACCGCCCAGCGGATGCTGAAGTACTCGTTCAACCTGATCGACGACGGCCTGGTGGGCCAGCAGGTGTTCGCCGGCGAGGCCACCCGGCTCGCCTACGGCACCGACGAGGCGCAGGAGGGCCGCGACAGCTTCCTCGACAAGCGCCCCGCCGACTGGTCCCCCTACCCCTACCACTTCTGACCCCGACCCCGACCCCGCACCCGACCCCGATGCCCGCCGAAACCACCGTTTGCGTGACGAAAATGTTGGAGCGCCCCAAAGAAAGCGTCACGCAAACGTGGATGCACGCCCGACCGGCGGGGCGACCTCCCGTTTGCGTGACGGAAATGTTGGGGCGCCCCAACGAAAGCGTCACGCAAACGTGGTGGGGTGAGGGGTCGTGAGGGTGGAGGTGGTGCGGATCGAGGATCCGGACGACCCGCGGTTCCGGCAGTTCCGGCTCAACGAGCGCGGCCTGGCGAGCCGGGCCGACAAGCGCGACGACGCCGGCGCCGGCATGTTCATGGCCGAGGGCGACCTGGTGGTGGAACGGGCATTCGACGCCGGGTGCCGGCCCGTGGCGGCGCTGGTCGACATCGACCGGGTTCCCGACGTCGCCCACCGGCTCGGCTGCCCGGTGTACGGCGGTGGTGAACGGGTCCGCCAGGTCGTGTCCGGCCTCGGCGTACCGCTGGCGATCATCGCCCTGTTCCACCGACCCGCCCGGCCCACGGTCGCCGAACTGGCCGCCACGGCGTCGCGTCTCGTGATCGCCGAGGCCGTCGACAACCCCGCCAACGTGGGTTCGATCATCCGCAATGCCGCCGCCCTCGACTGGGACGGCCTCGTCCTCGACCACACCAGCGCCGACCCGCTCGCCCGCCGGTCCACGCGTGTGGCGATGGGCACCGTCTTCTCGCTGTCCCATGCACGCACCACCACCCTCGCCGACGATCTGGCTGCGCTCGACGGGTGGCAGCTCGTGGCGATGACTCCGTCCCCCGACGCCGAGGATCTCCGCAGCGTGCAGCCGGCGGCACGCGTCGGCGTGCTCGTCGGCAGCGAACGCGCCGGGCTCAGCCGGGAACTGCTGGCACTGGCGACGCCGGTGCGGATCCCGATGGCCGGCGGCGTCGACTCGCTCAACGCTGCGGCAGCCACGGCGATCGCCTGCTACGCACTCGGCCCACGACTGCCCTGACCGCGCTGCTCGACGCGACCGTTCCGATCGCCGGTAGAACGGTCGCCGATGACTGCCGTGCTGCTCCTCTCGTGTCCCGACCAGCAGGGCGCG
>JAWLEC010000215.1:0-4161 GCA_041686315.1 Ilumatobacteraceae bacterium | reverse complement strand
CCTGGCCCTCACGGTGGGGCTCACGTCCCTGGCGATCGACGGGTCGTTCCTGGAGTCGGCCATCTGGAAGTTCGACGTGCCCGTCCTCGGGACGCTGAAGATCGTCTCGTCGTCGCTGTTCGACATCGGTGTGCACATCCTCGTCGTCGGCGTGGTGATGGCCGTGATCGTGGCGTTCGCCGAGGCCGACGACGAGATGAGGGGCCGGCGATGAGCTACGAACAGGCGCTGCTCATCGCCGTGCTCGCCGGCACCGGCACCTATCTCGTGATGCACCGCACGCTCACGCGGATCATCCTCGGGCTCGGCCTGCTCGGCAACGCCGTCAACCTGCTCATCCTCACCTCGGGAGATGGCCCCGGCGTCGCACCCATCATCGGCCAGGAGGGTGAGTTCACCGATCCGGTCCCCCAGGCGCTGGTGCTCACTGCGATCGTCATCGGCTTCGGCGTGATCTCGTTCCTGCTGGCCATGGCGTACCGCGCCTGGACCATCGACGGCGACGACGACGTCGAGGACGACATCGCCGACCGACGGCTCGCCGAACAGAACGACACCTCCTCCGAGCCGGGTGAGCCGACGTGAGTTCCCTGCTGCCCCTGGCGATCGTCCTGCCACTGACCGCAGCGGCGCTGTCGTTGCTGGCCATCCAGTGGCGGGCCGCCCAGCGGGCGATCAGCATCGTCTCGGCGGCCGGCACGACGGCCATCTCGGTGGCGATCCTCATCGGGGTCGACCGCGACGGTACGGAGGTCTCCGCGATCGGAGGCTGGCGAGCCGACATCGCGATCAACCTGGTGGCCGACCGGTTCGCGGCGCTGATGCTCACCATCGGTTCGACGATGTTGCTCGCCGTGCTGCTGTATGCGTTGGGCCAGCGGGCGGACGACGAGCGGTCACGCTGGTACCACCCCGCGTACATGGCACTCACCGCCGGGGTGTGCGGCGCGTTCCTCGCGGGCGACCTGTTCAACCTGTTCGTGTGGTTCGAGGTGCTGCTGGTCGCCAGCTACGTGCTCCTCACGCTCGAGGGCAACGACGGGCAGATCCGCGCCGGTACGACCTATGTGGTGCTCAACGTGATCGAGTCGTTCGTGCTGGTCACCGGCATCGCCCTGATCTTCGCCGCCACGGGCACGCTGAACATGGCGATGCTGCCCGAACGGCTGGCCGAGCTGCCCGACGGGATCCGCCTCGGGCTCAACCTCTTGCTCCTGATCGCGTTCGGGCTCAAGGCGGCGGTGTTCCCGCTGTTCTCCTGGCTTCCCGACAGCTACCCGGTGGCGCCGAGCCCGGTCAGTGCGGTGTTCGCCGGCCTGCTGACGAAGGTGGGCGTGTACGCGATCATCCGGACGCAGACGCTGCTGTTCCCCGACACCAACCGCACGCTGCTGCTGGTGATCGCCGGCCTCACGATGGTGATCGGAGTTCTCGGCGCCATCGCCCAGTCCGACATGAAGCGGATACTGAGCTTCCACATCGTCAGCCAGATCGGCTACATGATCATGGGCCTCGCCCTCGGCGGTGTGGCCGCCATCAGTGCAACGATCTTCTACATGCTCCACCACATCCCGGTGAAGACATCGCTGTTCCTCGTGGAGGGCATCATCGAGCGCGAGACCGGATCCTCTACGCTCGGGCGGGTCTCGGGGCTCGCCCGACGGTCGGGGCCGCTGGCGGTCCTGTTCCTGATCCCGGCGTTCAGCCTCGCCGGGCTGCCGCCGTTCTCCGGGTTCCTCGGCAAGACCGCAGTGGTCACCGAGGGCCTCGACCAACGGTCGTGGTGGATCGTCGGGACGGCGCTGGCCGTGTCGATCATGACGTTGGTGTCGATGCTCAAGATCTGGAGCGGGGCGTTCTGGGGTGCGCCCGAGCCGGCGCCCGCGGAGGGTGAGCACGCCGGGATCCTGCACAAGCACCCGATGATGGGCGCCGTGACCACCGGCGTCGTCACCCTGACGCTGCTGATCGCCGTGTTCGCCGGCCCGCTGTATCGCTTCTGTGAGCGTGCCGCCACCGACGTGACGGATTCGGCCTCGTACAGCACGGCGGTGCTCCCGTGAGTTGGTTGCTCCGACCGCTGTTCGTGCTCGTCGTCTGGCTGGCGCTGTGGGGCGAGATCTCGGTGGTGAACGTCGCCAGCGGTGTGCTGGTGGTGGCGATCATCGGGCTGATCTTCCGGCCGCCACCGCGCCGCCACTCGTTGCATCCGCTGGCGCTCGTGCGGCTGTTGGCCATCTTCGTGTGGCGGCTGGTGACGTCGTCGGCGACGGTGGTGTTGGCGGTGCTGGCGCCCACGCCGGCGCGGCTGCGATCCGGAGTGGTCGGTGTCGGGCTCTCCCAGCCCTCGCCGCTCGTGGCGGCGATCGTGGCGGATGCGATCAGCCTCACCCCCGGCACGCTGACCCTCGAGTCGCGTTACTCCGACGACGACGAGTCGCACGACACCGTGCCACCCGTGCTGTACATCCACGTGCTCGGCCTGTCCGACCCGGCGGCGATCCGCGACGACGTGCGGCGCCTCGAGCAGCTCGTGGTCTCCGCCATCACGCCGATGCCGCACGACCCCGACCACAGCGGGGCACCCGCGGTTTCCGGTAGCTCTGGCGAGGAGCGTCCGACATGAGCGTCGTGGGCTGGGTGAGCGGGGTGATGCTCGCAGTGGCGGGCCTGTTGACGACCGTGCACGTGATCCGGTCGAGGAACCTCGCCGATCGCGCCATC
The DNA here is from genome assembly GCA_041686315.1 of Ilumatobacteraceae bacterium. Taxonomy (GTDB): domain Bacteria; phylum Actinomycetota; class Acidimicrobiia; order Acidimicrobiales; family Ilumatobacteraceae; genus Sva-07. Next base: position 1,437 of record JAWLEC010000215.1, on the reverse strand, counting down.
GGCGTCGACATGCTGATCGCCGTCGTGCTCAACAGCCTCGCCGTCGCCATTGCGCTCACGCAGGACGACCTCGTCGCTGCGCTGCTGCTGATCATCGGCCTGCTGGCCTTCCTGGGCAGCGTGACGATCGCCCGGTACATCGAGGAGAGGGGCCCGTGAACACCTTCGTCGACGTCCTGGCCGCCGTGCTGATGATCACGGGTTCGGCCCTGGCCCTGATTGCTGCGGTCGGCCTGTTCCGCATGCCCGACGCCTACTCGCGGATCCACGTGGCCACGAAGCCGGCCACCCTCGCCGTGGTCTGCACGGTCGGTGCTGCCGTGCTTCGGGTGCCCGGGCCTGCACCCACGACCAAGCTGCTCCTGGCGGTGGCGCTGCAGTTCTGGACGGCGCCCGTCGCCAGCCACATGCTCGGCCGAGCGGCCCACGCTGGCGGATTGCGCCCCGACGAACCCTGGGTGGTCGACGACCTCCGAGCTGCCGACGAGGAACTCGAGCAGCCCGGACCCGACGCCGACTCGCCGGACGGGGACACCACACCACCAGGCCGACACGGCACCTGACCGCCCGAGGGAGACCGGATCGAACGGTTGCGCACCCCGGCCGACACCGACGTAGGGTCCCGCCATCGTGATCGTCGTGGTTCTTGCCGTCCTGTCGGGGCTGGCGTTCGTGTACTACGGCTACGGAGTCCTCTTCCGGGTCGAACTGAGGAGCGAGTTCGAGCGATACGGGCTGCCGGGTTTTCGCACGTTCGTCGGAGTGATGGAGGTGCTCGGCGGCACCGCAGTGCTGCTCGGCTTGGCCTTCGCTCCGCTGGGTGCCTTCGCCGCTGCCGGGCTCACGACGATGATGGTCCTCGGGCTCATCGTTCGTTTCCGGCTCGACGACCCACGTCGGCTGATGGTGCCCGCAGCGTCGCTCGCCGTGGTGAACGCCGTGCTCGTCGTGCTCTTCCTCGCCCGCTGACGGCGCGGTCAGTTCCGAGTGCCGTTCAGCACGGCCGAGGTCGTTGCGAGCGAGAAGACCGTGAGCGCCGGCAGATACCGCTTCACGTCGTCGCCCACCTTGATGTGCATGCCGATGGCGCCGAGCATGAACGCGGCGAGTCCGATCGAAGCGGGCCGGACGACGCGCGGCACGGCGTGGCCGACGAGCATGGCGCCCGCCAGGCCCACCTTGGCAGCTCCGACGGCGTACATGGTGCGCTCGGAGAGTCCGTACTCCTCGAACTCCTCTTTCATGTTCGTCGCGTCGCCGCCCCGGTAGCCCGTGTCCTTGTCGAACCGGTTGAACCAGACGTTCAGGATCCAGAGGGCTGCGAGGGTCTGTGCGATCCTGCCGATGAGGTTCATGAGTGGTTCGACCCTTCCGGACGACAATTCCTTCGAGCCGCACCCTAGTCAGACCTCGGGGTCTCGCGCAGTGGAGCTACCG